>NZ_JCAXEU010000003.1:0-242687 GCF_059758705.1 Bhargavaea sp. GQ12 | reverse complement strand
CTTGCGAGAGGTGTCTTTTTGTCCAACAGGGTCGTCGCCAATACTGAACCGATTGCAATGGTCACGACGAAGTCGAACATGTTCATTTTGGAAAGAGACCGCTTTCCTGAAACTCTAAGAAATATTATTAGTACTGGATACGAAATGACTCCTGTGACAAGAACTCTGCCGATGGCATTCCAACTGTCAAAAAACAATTGTTCGCACCTCCCTGTCTATTAGGCGTTTACCACGGAAGGTCACCTGAAAACCTTTCTGACAAAAATCAAACCGGCAACCGGATGCAATTAAGCATCCGGTTGCCGGTAAGGATTCAGAGGCTAGGGGAAATCACTTTCCACGGAACCATCCGTTTTCCCGGAACCTGGCAACGGCTTCTATCCTGTTAGCGGCATTCAGCTTGTCGAGGATGGTGGAGATGTAGTTCCGGACGGTGCCCGTCGTCAGAAACAGGGCCTCCGCGATTTCTTTTGTTTCTTTGCCTTCGGCGATCAGTTCCATCACTTCCGCTTCCCTCGAAGTGAGGGGATTCGGATTGCTGAAAGCCATGTCGACAAGCTCCGGGGCATAGATTTTCCTGCCGTCCACAATCGAACGTATCGAGTCGGCAAGCTCTTCGCTTGGGCTGTCTTTCAGGAGATAGCCGTCGACGTGTGCATGGCGGGCCCGTTCAAAATAACCGGCCCGGGCAAATGTTGTGAGGATGATGAACTTACAGGGATGATCTTTCAGTTCTTCCGCTGCGTCCAGTCCCGTCATGACCGGCATTTCGATGTCCATGATGCAGATATCGGGATTTTCCGCCCGGACTAGCCGCACTGCCTCGGCACCGTCTGCGGCCTGACCGACGACTATCATATCTTCTTCGAGATCAAGCAGGGAAGCGAGCGCGCCAAGAAGAAGGCGCTGATCTTCCGCGATCACAATCCTGATCATCCTATCTCTTCCTTTCTCCCTTCCTGGATTACATCAGGCACTTCAATCTGAAGGAGGGTACCGCCGAGCGGCCCCCGTCCATCCACAATCAGTGTGCCATTAACGAATTCAAGGCGTTCCCGCATTCCGCGGAGACCATTCCCCCGAACCGGCTGTGTACCTATACCGGTTCCGTCGTCGCTAACTTCCATCCGGATGCCCGAACCGGTTTCAGCAAGACGGATCACGCAGTTTGAGGCACTGCTGTGACGGACGACATTTGTCACAGCCTCCATCAGGCACATACCCATCACGTCATCGATCAGGGGGCCGGGATCGAAATTGTCCATGCTATTTTCGATGGTGATCCCGATATCAGCCGCGTCAAGAATTTGTGTAGCTCTGGCGAGTTCGATTTGGAGAGTCGTGCCGCGCATGCCTGAAACCAAGTCCCGAACTTCTTTCAATGCAGTCCTCGCCGTCTGGCGGACATCGAGCATTTCTTTTTCTGCACGGTCCGCATCCCTTCCGGCAAGTCTTGAGGCAAGATCACTCTTCATCCCGATCAGCGACAGTTTTTGTCCAAGCGTGTCATGGAGATCCCTTGCGATACGCTGCCGCTCCTCGTGAACAAGAAGTTCGCCGATCAGGCGGTTGGCATCTTCAAGTTTCTCTTCAAGAACTTCCTGGCGGTGCCGGCTGTATTTATGGAATGGGATCAGGATAACGCCGATCACCGACATGATCAGGAACGAATATTGTGTCCTGAAGATTTCCGGTTCGGTGAAGATGACCAAAACAAGCGCGGCGACGGATGCCGCAATATTAAACGAGTAGAACAGGAAGAACGGTGTCCGTCTCCTGATTTCCCCGATAAACAGGGCAAGGAACAGGAAAAAGTAGATGTAGCCGAATGCCACGGTCAGCGTGAAACTGATCAGGATCTCGAAGGTCAGACAGGTATAGCGGACCCCTGTATTCTGGGTAAAAGAAAATTTGTAGGCCACCAGGAAGAGCGCGAACAAAATGATTCCGATGCCGATTTCTCTTGCTGACATGGTCCTGAAGATGAAAAAGAACGGCATGGCCAAAAAGAAAATCCATGCGTAAATATTGAACCATCGGTTTTTGGGATACAGTTGATACCATTTCTGCACGGATGCCTTCAGTCCCATCAGTCTGTTTTCTGCATTATACCAGACTCCGGAAATGCGGACAGCCGCACCGGATTGTTCCGGGCGGCTGTTCATTAGGATTTCCTCGCATCGGGCTTTGGCCGGCTCATGGCTTCGCCCAGTGCGGCGCGTGTGCGTGCCGGCGCGGAGGTCTTCAGTTCACGGAAAGTGATAAATCGCTTGTTCGCTTCATCAAACAGCTTAAAGCGGAGTGATTCAAGGCTTGTTTTGAGTGTGATGGTCGTCGCTTTCTGCAATGGCTCGACAGACTCATGGGCTTCTTCAAGCTTGTAGTTCGGAACGCGCGGCGCAAGGTGGTGGACGTGGTGATAACCGATGTTGCCCGTGACCCACTGAAGCACGAGCGGAAGTTTATAGTAGGAACTTCCGTCAACGGCAGCTTTCACGTAGTCCCATTCCGATTCATCTTCAAAATACGAATCCTCGAATTGATGCTGGACGTAGAACAGCCAGATTCCGAGCATCCCGCCCACAAACATGATCGTTCCATGGATCAGGAGGAATGCTTTCCACCCGACGAGAAGAGCGGTGACGGTGTAGATGACAATGACTGCCACATTAATGAACCATGTATTGCGGCGTTCTTTTGGCTTGGCATCCTTACGGTTAAAGCGTCCGGATACAAGGAACAGATAGAGAGGCCCGAACCCGAACATGACGATCGGATTCCGGTAAAGCCGGTAGCCGAGTCTCTGAAGCGGTGTTGCAGCACGGTACTCTTCAACGGTCATGACCCAGATATCGCCTGTTCCGCGCTTGTCGAGATTGCCGCTCGTCGCATGGTGGATCGAGTGCTCGCGCTTCCACTTTTCGTAGGGGAACAAGGTCATGATTCCGGTGATCGTCCCAAGAGTATCATTGGCTTTCTTGTTCTTGAAGAACGAACCGTGGGTGCAATCGTGGAAAATGATGAACGTCCTGACGAGAAAACCTGCAGCAATTACAGACAGTCCGACCGCAAGCCAGACTGACACTGACAGGCTCATGTAGGCAAGTGCCCAAAGAATGAAAAACGGAGGGATCGTATTGAGGATCTGGATGATGCTGGCCTTCTTATCGGTCGTTTCAAAGGGCTTGACGCTTTTTCGGAGCTGAATCGTTTTTTCTCTGCTCATAATTGCCTCCCGATCGTAATGATGTTAACTCTAGGTTACCCGGAAGTGTATTCAGAAAACAGGCACATGTGTAAACAGTTGCGCATGACAACTGTCATGGTTGCCCTGCCGATTACAGGGAACGTAAACTATATATAGGAAGATATCAGGGGGGATGACAATGATCGGGATGGACAAGATCAGGGAAGCGGCTGAAGAAATTGGTGGCATCGTCCACCGCACACCGGTGCTGACTTCAATGAGGCTCAATGAGCTGGCGGGCAATGAAGTATATCTTAAGGGAGAACATCTGCAGAAAACGGGAACGTTCAAGATTCGAGGGGCATCGAACAAAGTTCTGAAGGCCGTCCGCGGAGGAGCCAGCCATGTAGTGGCGGCATCCTCGGGCAACCATGGTCAGGCAGTCGCCTATATTGCCGGGAAATCAGGCATACAGGCGACAATCGTTGTGCCGGAAGATGCCTCGCCTGTGAAAATATCAGCAATTGAAGCATACGGAGGCCGGGTGGTCCGGTGCGGACTGACTTCGGCAGAGCGGATACCGGAAGCACTCAGGATAGCAAAAGAGAGCGGCGGCGTTTTTGTGCCTCCATACGATGATCCGGATATCATCGCGGGGCAGGGGACTACAGGCATGGAGATCATCTCTCAGGTTCCCGGCTGTGAAGCGGTCTTTGTTCCGGTCGGCGGCGGGGGACTAGCAGCCGGCATTGTCTGCGCGATTAAACAGCTTAACCCGGATATCCTTGTGATCGGTGTGGAACCGGAAATGGCGGACGACACGAAGCGCTCACTGGAAGCGGGTACGAGGGTTGCCATCGGCCCGAGCGGGACAATTGCAGATGGCCTGCGAACTTCGATTCCCGGTGAACTGACATTCCCGATTCTGCAGAAACATCTTGATCTCCTCATTACGGTTTCGGAAAAAGAAATTGCGGAAGCTTGCACAATCCTTTTCCAGGCATCCAAACAGGTGGTGGAACCGTCCGGTGCGGTATCCGTCGCCGGCCTCCTATCCGGAAAGTCAGGCATAGCCGGAAGGAAAACGGTTGCGGTGTTGTCGGGAGGAAATGTTTCTCCACAAGGTTTCTCGGAAATACTGAAAGCCTGACTGAAGACGGAGGGCTGCATATCGGCCAATTGTACGGCAGTTGAGTGACAACAGTGCGCCGGCAGTTAATGATACAGCCCTGCTGTGGTACGATCATGATGATGAAACAGTCAAACGGATTGGAGTGAGACAAACCTATGACTAAAGAAATGATAGAGCAGGAATTCCTTTCGCTCATTAAGCCTGGAGATGACCTGGTTGTTCCGATTGCAAACGGTGAACCGGTCCGTCTCCTAGATATCCTGGAGGCGCATGCTGATAGTTTTGAAGGCGTGCGGGTCCATCAGATGCATGTGATTCGGGAACGCCGATACATCAACGGAGCATTCAACGGAAAGCTGAACCACGTGTCCTACTTTCTCAGCGGGGCAACACGGAAAGCCTACCATAATGGAACCATCGAACTGGTGCCGAACAATTTTTCGGATGTCCCTTACCTGCTGAAACGGACAACCAAGCTGTCGCTGGTTTTGGCAAAGGCTTCCCCGATGGACGCACACGGCTACTTTTCTCTCGGGACGAACGCGGACTATGTCGCGGAGTTTATCGGGAAGGTGCCTTTTGTCCTCGAAGTGAACGAAAACATGCCGAGAACATTCGGCCAAAACCAGATCCATATCAGTCAGATCAGAGGCTATATCCGCGACAATTCACCATTGGTACAGGTGGAAGCCCCTCCTGTTACCGATAAGGATATCGCGATTGCCCAAAGGGTCGTGGAGCGCATTGAAGATGGTGACACCATCCAGGTCGGTATCGGCGCCATTCCGAATGCCGTCTTGTCCAGGCTGAAAGATCACCGCCACCTTGGCATCCATACAGAAATGCTGACGAACAGCGTCGTCGATCTGTATAATGCCGGAGCGGTAGACGGCACGAGGAAGGTGACGAATCGCGGAAAAATTGTCTGCACGTTCGCTCTCGGCGACCAGAAACTGTACGACTTCCTCCATGACAATCCTGGTGTGGAATTCCAGCCTGTCCATATCGTCAATAATCCAGCAAAAATCGCCCTGGAAGATCAGATGGTCTCGATCAATGCATCCACTGAAATCGATCTTTATGGCCAGGCGGCTTCAGAGACGGTAGCCGGAAAATATTATTCGCTTAGCGGCGGCCAGGCCGACTTTGCAAATGGTATCCGTTTTTCCAGGAACGGAAAGGGCTTTATCTGCCTTCACTCCACTGCGAAAAACGATACTCTGTCACGCATCAAAGTGGCGCTCACACCCGGTTCTGTCGTGACTACATCCAAGAACTCGGTCGGATCGATCGTCACAGAGTACGGAATCGCCGACCTGTACGGACAGCCGTTTTCTGAAAGGGCCCGTCGGCTCATCTCCATCGCTCATCCGAACTTCAGGGAAGAGCTGGAGTTTGAAGCGAAAAAAGCCGGTTTCTTTATCTGACATCAGGGAGAGAGCAACATGAAATATAGAGATCTGCAGTCTTGCATGAAGAATGCAGGGGTGGGGGCGTCCGCGGTTAGCCCGATCAAAGCGGGCGATAAAGGGGAATGAGTGTTTACTATCAACTGATTTTGTATTTGCATGTCTTCAGTGCGGCACTTTCGATCGGACCGTTTTTTGTCCTCGTTCCGTTGATCGGAAGAATGAAGGTTGCCGATCAGGCCGCCCTGGATATCCAATTGACGGTTTTCCAATCGGCGGTGCGGATTGTGAAACATGCGGGACATCTTCTTGTTTTGTCCGGCGTCCTGCTGATTCTTTCATCCGGGTACATGTGGACGACCTCTTGGGTGGCCATGACGATTTTGGTCATGCTTGCCTCCATCATCTTTTTGGCACGGGCATTTAAGCCGGTCATTATGGAACTTAAAGAAGACGGGAAGGATCGTGTGCGTCTGCTGAGGATCCTCAACAGAAAACTTTGGATTTATATTCTGCTGCTGATGCTCATGCTTTACTTTATGGTCGTCAAACCAAGTATCTGGTAACGGGAAACGGGACGGTGTGGTTTGTAAACACGCCGTCCCGTTTTTCTTTGTCAGATCTATTTCGGTAAGCGTTTTCATCAAAATATTGCAAATGTGTTAGAAGATTCATATAATTAAAGGAGAACTTCTCTGTGCAGTCACCTGTGGGATGCGTATACATCACATAAAGGGGGACGACCAATGAAAGGGAAGAGACTTTGGCAGGTGGCGGTGCTAGTGGTGAGTCTGCTGGCACTATCGGCTTGTGGCGGTGAGAGTAGCGGTGGAGGAAGCGGGGCAAATATCGCAATCGGCCCTCCTGCCAGCGCAACTAATGGACTTTCTAAAGTGATTTTTGAAGCGTACGGCTTGGAAGAAGGAGACTACAAAGAATTTCAGGAAGGATTCGGGGATGCTGCTGACGGCGTGCAAGATGGGAATATCGACATCTCGATCGGAATTCTCGGCCTGCCGGCTGCCAGCATCGAAAATCTCCAATCGGCGGCTGGAGACGTCAAACTGATCAGTCTAACAGAAGAAGCCGTCACCCATATTGAAGAAAACACACAATACAAAGCGATGACAATTCCTGCAGGCACGTATGAGTTCCAGGAAGAAGATGTTCAAACCGTAACGGCTTACGCCATCCTTATGGCAAACACGGATACAATTGATGAAGAAACCGGCTATCAGATCACGGAAACCATGATTGAGAAGGCAAGTGAAAATACTCATGCCCAAGCAAAAGAGATGACACTTGAAAATGCCCTCAAAGGATCGGAAGGGCTGCCAATCCATCCCGGCGCAAAGCGCTATTATGAAGAACAAGGGCTGACCGTGGAGAATCCAGTGGCAGAAGTCTCTGCTGACGGATCCAAGAAAGAGCTGATTCTGGGAACAGGAAGCCAGGGTGGGACCTACTATCCGCTCGGAGGAGAAATGGCGACAATCTGGAATCAGACCATCGACGGCATCAATATCACTAACACAGAGACTGGGGCATCAATTGAAAACATGGCAACAATCCGTGATGGGAATATGGATTTGGGGATGACCGTTCATGAGACCGCCCTGTTTGCGGTGAACGGAGAACAGGACTTTGCGGACAACGAAGTCCCAAATGCGGCATTCATCGGCCATATTTATCCTGAAGTTGTCCAGATTGTCACGAGAGAAGCAAGCGGCATCAATGGCTTTGAAGATCTGAACTAAGATAGGGGGGAGGCAAAGAGGAAGGGTCGTCTCCCTCTTTGTCTTTTTTCTTGGAAGGAGGACGAAGGGATGGGAAGCAATGAGCAACAGGTAGATGCACGTGAAATGCTGGAAAAATACGATAAAGAAAGCCACGTTCGAACAAATCTCGGAAAATGGGCATGGATCGTTACTTTCCTCGGGGTTTCGTTGACAGTTTTCCATCTCTATACGGCTTATTTTGGAATGCTGCCCTCGCAAAAGCAGGGCGCGGTACATTTAGGGACAGCTTTAGGAATCATCTTTCTGCTGTTTCCCGCGAAGGCCGGGCTCCAGAAAAAGCAACAAGGCGTTCCTTGGTATGATGTCATTCTAGCCTTCACTGCCATGTACGTCACTTACCATAAGATCTTCTTTTTTGATTCAATCCTGCAGAGCAGGATTTCCGGATACAGTACACCCGACGTCATCATATCGGTGGCGGGTATACTTCTGGTGTTGGAGGCAACCAGGCGTACAGTCGGACTTCCTATTGTCATTGTCGCTTCAGTGATGATTGCCTATGCGGTATTCGGCAAATACGTTCCGACTCAGATTCTCTCCCATGCAGGATTTTCATTTGAACGCACTGCGACGAATCTTTGGTATAGGGAAAGCGGTGTATTCGGGACGCCAATCCAAATTTCCGCGAAATTCATTTTTCTGTTTTTGTTTTTCGGGGTTATGCTGGTCCATACGAAGATTGGGCAATTCTTCAATGATATTGCCTACTCATTGACTGGCAGATTTACAGGGGGAACGGCCAAAGCCGCAGTAACGGCTAGTGCGCTCCAGGGGATGATCTCCGGAAGTTCTGTCGGCAATACTGTCGCTTCCGGTTCGTTTACGATACCGATGATGAAGAAATCCGGTTTCAAACCAGAGTTTGCAGCCGCAACGGAAGCTTCTGCATCCACTGGCGGACAAATCATGCCGCCGCTCATGGGTGCCGCTGCCTTCATCATGATGGAATACCTTGGAGTTCCGTATACGGACATCATGGCTGCCGCCGTCATTCCGGCGATTCTTTATTTTGCAGGGATATTTATAGGGACACACTACGAAGCGAAGCGGCTCGGGATTAGCGGGATGCCGAAAGAACAGTTGCCGATTTTTAAACAGCTTCTGCTGAAAAACGGATATATGCTTGTGCCACTGGTCGTCATCATCGGCACAATCCTCATCGGATTTACCCCTCAACGCGCCGCCTTGTACGGCATTTTATCTGCCTTTTTGGTGAGCCTGATCAGAAAAGACACCCGAATGTCTCTGCGCGGAACGGTCAGGGTGCTTGAGGAGGGGGCTCGTGTGGCGCTGCCTGTCATCGCTGCGGTGGCGACGGCAGGCATCATTGCCGGAGTCGTCAGTATGACTGGGCTCGGATCCAAATTTGCTGCGGGAATCATCGCGCTGGCCAGTGGATCTCTAATCCTGGCACTTATTTTCACAATGATCGCCTGTATTGTCCTCGGAATGGGCCTTCCGACAACAGCCAATTATGTGGTGACCGCGACCATCGCAGCTCCCGCATTAATCAATGACTTCGGAGTTGCTCCGATTGCGGCTCATATGTTTGTCTTTTACTTTGGCATTGTGGCGGACATCACGCCGCCTGTTTGCCTGGCGGCCTACGCAGGTGCAGGTATTGCGAGGGCCAACCCATTCAAGACTGGTGTCACAGCGGTGAAGCTTGCCATTGCGGCATTCATCATTCCTTACATTTTCGTCTATAATCCGATGCTGGTCGGCGTTGATGCAACGTTCCTTGGCATATCCATCGCCATCTTGACTGCACTGATTGGCATGGCAGGAGTGAGCAGCGGGCTGATAGGCTATTTCGTCGGCCCATCCAGTTGGTGGGAACGGCTGCTTTTGATCATCGGAGGATTATGTTTGATCGATCCGGATATGATCACCAACATCGTTGGGATTCTGGTGATCGCAGCAATTTGGGCTGTTCAGAGAAAAAGGGAGTCAGAGACCCGTCCACCACGCCTGGCATAACCATAGGAATCATATCCAGGAAAAAAATCGAGAACCTTTGGTATGCATAAAAGCTCCCGTCGAACAGTCTGTTTGACGGGAGCTTGTTTTGCGATTATTTAACATAGCGACTGCAGACTGCCAGTTGCCCTGGCTAGAATTTCTACGCCATTATTGAGATGAATCCTCGGATACAGCGAAGTTGCCCTTGAATCCGTCAAAGTCGGCATTGTAATGAAGCGCGTCAAACTGCTCTTTTAGATCTTCGAAAGCCGGTTGTGCACCGTTGTCGGCCAGATCCGAACTCATATCTCCCGCAAGGCGCATCACTCGTGATTTCGCGCTATCGAGCGTTGTATTGTGAAGTTCTTTCGGCTCTTCAAGATAGTCTTCGATGTATTCGATATACGTGTTCATGTTGTCGCCGATTTCACCGGCAATCTCCTCAATTTCCTTTTCTGTTTCCGACTCGCCCTTCAGCTCGAAGGCGGAAGCGAAATCCGTGTAGGCGCTTATGGCTTCCTTCACTGCTTCTTCATCTTCAACTGTTCCGTTTTCGATTGCCGCTTCCACATAACTGTTCAGTACACCGGTGTGTTCCGCGATTTCCGACATGAAGATGCTTGTGTCGAGAAGGAAGTCCTCGCTGTATGCATCAGGCGCATCAATGTCAGCCGCTTTCTTAAAACTTTCCGCATCTGCAGATACATCTTTGATATCCGCCGGTTTTGTTCCGCATGCTCCGAGAAGCAGCACTGCGGCAGCACCCATGGCAATCCATTTTTTATTCATTGGATGACCCTCCCAATTATTTATTTTCATAAGTTATCATAAAATAACAATTATCAAAAATGAAGGATATTTTGTTCGGTATACGAAGTAAATTTCTTCGTTCAAATCAGATAAATCAGACGCATCGATCCAATTAGAAAAGGACAGGCCTGCTGACCTGTCCTTTTTCTTATCTACTCAGACTTAAAGTGCCTGATCATCCACGGAATCCAGCCATTCGGTGATCGGTCCGATGACGGATTCGATGCAGCCGTCTTCGAATGGGGAAATCAGATTTGCTTCCCTGACCAGTTCTGTGAACGGCAAGGAACCTCCCAGGCGGCAAAGATGCAGGTAATCCGCCCACGCCGCTTCATGCTCTTCCCGGGATCGCTTCCAGAACTGGAGCGCGCAAATCTGGGCGAGACAGTAGTCGATGTAGTAGAACGGCACTTCATAAATATGGGCCTGGCGCTGCCAGAACCCGCCTTCTTCAAGATACTCGAAGCCTTCGTAATCGCGATGGGGGAGATACTCTGCCTCAAGCCTCTTCCAGGTTGCTTTACGTTCTTCCGGTGTCATTCCCGGATTTTCATAGATGAGATGCTGGAATTCATCGACGGCTACACCGTATGGCAGAAATAGCAGTGCAGAGCTGAGGTGGCTGAACTTATACTTCTCGGTGTCTTCTTTGAAGAACTGTTCCATCCATGGCCATGTGAAGAACTCCATGCTCATCGAGTGGATCTCGGCACCTTCACTCGTTGGCCAGATATACTCTGGCACCCCGATTCCCCGGCTGGAGTAGACCTGGAATGCGTGACCCGCTTCATGGGTGAGGACGTCGATATCATCGGATGTGCCATTAAAGTTCGAGAAGATAAACGGGGAGTCATAGTTATCGATAAACGTGCAGTAACCGCCGCCTTCTTTTCCTTTTTTGGCGACGAGATCCATCAAGTCCCGATCCATCATGAACCGGAAGAACTCCGAAGTCTCCGGTGAAAGCTCATCATACATCTTTTTTCCGTTTTCGATGATCCATTCCGGATCGCCCTTCGGAACAGCATTTCCGGTGACAAAGTTCAGTCCTTCGTCATGGAAGGTGAGGCGGTCCACGCCAATCCGGGCTGCCTGACGTTCATATAACCGGGTAGCAAGAGGTACGATGTGCTGCTTGACCTGTTCACGGAAGCTTTTTACCATCTCCCGGTCATACCCAATTCGGTTCATCCTCAAATACCCGACTTCCACGAAATCCTTGTAGCCAAGGATCTGGGCGATTTTATGGCGGACCTCGACCAGCTTCTGATAGATCCCATCGAACTCATCCTTGTGACTGCTGAAAAAGCCGAACCGTGCTTCATTGGCGGCTTTCCTAACTTCCCGGTCTGTTGACTGTGCATAGGGGCCGAGCTGGGCCAATGTCAGTGTCTTGCCGTCGAATTCGATTTGTGCCGAAGCGATCAGCTTCGCATATTCGGAAGCCAGCTTGTTTTCCTGCTGGAGGAGAGGGATGGCATCGGCCTTGAAAGAGCGTATTTTCTGATCGGCGATGGTGAACAGCTGCGTTCCCCAGCGCTTTTCAAGCTCTGCCCGGTACGGAGTTGCAACCAGTTCTTTATAGAAAGCGGTATTTAGCTCATCAAACTCGGGGCCGATCTCATTGAAGTAATCCCGTTGCTCTTCGTAATACGCATCACTTGTGTCGATGGACGACCGGATATACACCAGATTAGATG
Organism: Bhargavaea sp. GQ12; assembly: GCF_059758705.1. NCBI lineage: Bacteria > Bacillati > Bacillota > Bacilli > Caryophanales > Caryophanaceae > Bhargavaea > Bhargavaea sp. GQ12. The sequence goes on along the minus strand of NZ_JCAXEU010000003.1, from coordinate 230,688 downwards.
CTGTGGAGAAGTCATCTGCCAGGCAGTTCATTTCCCGGATCACCCGGTCCTGTTCATCGGCGGTAGCGGATTGCCGGAACCGTTCCAGAAGCTTGTTCCATTCCGCCTTGAGTGCTTCCATTTCCGGTCGCTTGTATTCATAGTCTTTGAATGTGGCCACCAAAACCACTCCCCCTTCAAAAATAGCCTTCTTTTCTATTTTTGATTAGTGCGGCCCAATTTGCAATGGCAATCGGCGGAGAATTGTGAAAATCGATTTCGGTACAGAAAAGCCCTCCCGCTCCGTCGGGAGGGAAGGGCAGAAGCCGTTCAGCTGTATCGTTCAAGTGCATTCATAAGAGTAGCCTGTGTCTTGATGCCGCGGAACTCGATTCCGAGCTGGACGGCGGTCTGTGCTATTTCCGGACGGATTCCTGACAGGATAGCTTCCACGCCGATCAGCCTCAGTGCGTCGATCAGCTGGAACAGCTGATGAGCCACCATTGTATCGACGATCGGGACGGCAGAGAGGTCGATAAAAAGCATGTCCAACTTTTGAGTTGCAGCCTGTTCCAGACCGGTTTCAAGAATAATCCGCGCACGGTATGTATCGATGTCTCCGACAAGAGGGAGGATGCCAATGCCGCGCTTTACCGGAATGACGGGACTGCTCAGCTCGGTGATCATCTGCTGCTGGGAAGTGAGGATCTTTTTGTGGGCGTCTTCAAAGTGTCGGGCAAAGTTCTCCATGATGAAGTCAAAGGCATCATTTACAACATTGCTCCAATAAAAAGCATCTTCAATCGAAAAGCCCTGCTTCTCAGACAGGATATAGTTTTTGACACTGTACCAATAATCTCCCCGGATCAGGCGGAACTGCGCAATTGTCTCATGCATGGTCACACCGCTTTTAACCCAATGGGAGGCGACGGCTTCCGACCAGTTATCGATATGTAGTTTAAAGTCATTGTTGTCTTCGATGAAAATCCGGCTGACAGTTTCAATCAGCTGGTCGTGTTGAATGTGCAATTTGCCTTTCTCATCGGATCGGAAGACTGATTCTTCTCCGCTGCCGGTGCTCCGTTCAAGCCATTCATCTGCCATTTCTTCTTTTTTGCTGATGATATACTCGTAGATGTCCTCCCGCTTTCCCACATTAAAACAACCTTTCTGCTGTGATTTTCCGATATTTTTCATCCGGTTTCTATTTTAAAGCAAGGCAGCAGCCGATGCACGGGAAAAGTCAAAGCAATGTGTTTTCTAATGACGCGGGTTACCGTTATAATGTGTACTGAATAGAACTCTCAGCCGCAACTGAAATAGGAGTGAATAATGTTGGAAAATGAACATGAAGTTTTTGATATAACGATTATTGGTGGAGGACCTACAGGGCTCTTTGCCTCATTCTACGCAGGAATGCGCGAAATGAAAGTCAAAATTCTCGATAGCCTTCCACAGCTGGGCGGTCAGCTTTCTGAGCTGTATCCGGATAAATATATCTACGATGTCGGCGGCTTCCCAAAAATCCTTGCAAAAGATCTGGTTGCCAACCTGGAGGAACAGGCTAAATACGGCAAACCGGAAATTTGCCTGGGTGAGACTGTACTCGCAGCAAATCGCGATGGGGACTTGTTCGTCATTGAAACGGACAAAGGTGTTCACTATTCCCGCACGGTGCTGATCACCGCGGGAGTAGGAGCCTTCCAGCCCCGCAAACTCAACGTCCAGGGAGCAGAAAGCTTTGAAGGCAAGAGTTTGCACTATGGTGTCAAGGACCTTTCCAGCTTCCGGGGCACGGAAGTCCTGGTATGCGGAGGAGGAGACTCCGCGGTGGACTGGGCAATGATGCTCGAAGAAGTTGCGGATAAAGTAACGCTTGTCCATCGGCGTGAACGATTCACGGCCCACGAAACAAGTGTCACAAAACTCCATGAATCGACCGTCGAAGTGAAAACCTCGCATAACGTGAAGATTCTGCAGGGAGAAGAGGGCAAGCTGAATGAGGTCGTGCTCGTCAGCAAGGAAGGCGACGAGACAAATCTCCATGCCGACCATGTGATCGTCAACTATGGAAACGTCTCTTCGCTCGGTCCGCTCAAGGAATGGGGACTTGAAATGGATAAAAACTCGATCCTCGTAAACACCAAGATGGAGACCAATATCGAAGGGATCTATGCGGCCGGCGATGTCACAACTTATGACGGCAAGGTCAAGCTGATTGCGGTCGGTCTCGGCGAAGCCCCAATCGCCATCAACAACGCAAAGGCCTACCTTGATCCGAAGTCCCGTGTCCAGCCGCTTCATAGCACATCCGTATTCAAATGATGGAGCAGCGGGCAGTGGCGGCCATCCGCTGCATCCGGACAGAGCGGTCGATCCGCCGTCTGCAGCAGCGGACAGAGCATGTGGAGTATGACCTTGTCCTTACCGAGAATGCCGTGATCTCCTACGAACGGGATTTTCCTCTTGCAAAAGTCTGGGACATGAGTGTCCGTGCCGTAGCATTACGGTGCTGGTTCCTTTACCTGCATACGGATGAGGGGGTGTTCGCCTTCCAGACGGAAGAGTCGCCTGATGTCTTTATCGACAGGTACAGAAATATGAAAACATGATGAATTACAGGCCCGTGGACCATCTCCGGGCCTGTTTTCCGTTGATTTCCGCTACACAATCGGCGGAGATTTTGTTATATTGGTGTGTGGCATTTTTAAACTTAAAGGAGAAAGGGAATGGTGTCGGATTATGGGAAAATTCACACACAGAGTCCTCTTGTACTATAAATACGTGCCGATCGAGGATCCGGAAACATTCGCACAGGAGCACCTGGAGTTTTGCAGGGAGCTCGGGCTGAAAGGCCGCATCCTCATCGGAGCAGAAGGCATAAACGGAACTTGCTCAGGCACAGTGGAACAAACACAGAAATACATGGATGCGATGCATGCTGACGAGCGCTTCAGCGACTTGGTATTCAAGGTGGATGAAGCGGAAGGCCATGCTTTCCGGAAGATGCACGTACGATATCGCAATGAAATCGTCAACTTGAGCCTTGAAGAAGATGTGAATCCGAATGAACTGACCGGCGAGTACCTGGAGCCGGCAGAGTTCCTTGAGCAGATGCAGCGTGACGATGTTGTCGTCCTTGACGCGCGCAACGACTATGAATATGACCTCGGACATTTCCGCGGTGCCATCCGGCCGGAAGTGGAAACATTCCGCGAGCTGCCGGAATGGGTACGTGAGAACCGCGAAAAATTTGAAGGCAAAAAGATTTTGGCATACTGCACAGGCGGTATCCGCTGTGAGAAATTTACCGGCTGGCTGAAACGTGAAGGTTTTGAAGATGTGGCTCACCTGCACGGTGGCATCGTCACTTACGGAAAAGACCCTGTCGCAAAAGGGCAGCTGTGGGACGGCCAGTGCTATGTGTTCGACAACCGCATCGCCGTTCCGGTCAACCAGGTTGAGCACGTCGTCGTAGGCCGTGATCACTTTGACGGGACACCTTGCGAAAGATATGTCAACTGTGCAAACCCGGAATGCAACAAGAAAATTCTGGCCTCTGAAGAAAATGAACTTCTGCATCAGCGCAGTTGCTCCGACGAGTGCCGTGAGCATCCGCGCAACCGCTATTTCCTGGAAACAGGGATGACGGAAGCGGAGTGGCAAGAGAAAGTGGACGCTCTCAAAGCCCAACAGGCATAATGCAGAGACCCGCATGGCAGTGCGGGTCTTTTGTTGGTTTAGATAAAGAGCCCAGGTTAACGCGGTTGCCATGTTATAGTAGAGAAGTTGATTTAGATTTGGAAGGATGGAATGGATGATGGAATGGAGAAACATTTACCGTGGCCTTATGATGGGCATCAGCGATCTGATTCCCGGCGTAAGCGGAGGTACCATTGCGCTGATCCTCGGAATATATGATCGTCTGCTGCTTGGAATCAGCGGGTTCTTCAGCAGGGACTGGAAAAAGCATCTTTTGTTCCTGGCGCCTCTCGGGGTGGGGATCGGAGCGGCTCTGTTGCTGTTTAGCCGACTAATTGATTATTTGCTTACTTATCACATCGTGCCGACACAATTCTTTTTTATCGGCTTGGTACTCGGTGTGTTGCCTTTTCTGACTAGAGAGGCTGGGATGTCACGGAATTTTAGGGCTGGTCACTACGTGCTGCTCATCACAGTAGGAGTCGCACTTGCAGCCACCGCTTTCCTAAATCCCGCAGAATCTGAACCAATACGTGAACTGAATGCTTCCAATGCCATTGGCCTCTTTTTTGCCGGGTGGCTGGGCAGCATGGCGATGCTCCTGCCCGGCATCAGCGGTTCGTTCATCCTGCTGCTTCTTGGAGCTTATTCCACTGCAATCGCGGCACTGTCCGACCTGAATCTGCCGATCATCGCGGTGATCGGTGCAGGAGTCGGTGTTGGCTTCATCATCAGCAGCAAGGTCATCCACTATTTGCTCAATAAGATTCCTATCGTGATGTATTCCATCATCATCGGCCTGATCGCCGGTTCGGTGTTTGTCATCTTCCCGGGGCTTCCTGCGGACTTTTTGACAGGGACCATCAGTCTTATCACGTTCATAGCCGGGCTCATGTCTACGGCAGCCATAGGTAGGGCTGGAAAAAAACACGAAGTCCACTGAATAGTGAAGAAAACGGCCTGTGCGCTTGCACAGGCCGTTCTTTTTTTGTATAACGGATAAAAGCGATTGTTCGGGAGGGTTTTACGATGTGTGGAAGGTTTACTTTGTATGTCCCATATGGGGAACTGGTTGCCCGGTTCGGAATCACCCGATCATTCGAAGAGGTGGATTTTAGTCCGAGCTACAACATCGCTCCGACGCAACAGGTGGTTGCAGTGATCAGCGACGGCCGGGAAAACAGGATGGGGAAGCTGCGCTGGGGACTTGTGCCAGGTTGGGCGAAAGATCTGAAAATCGGCAGCCGGATGATTAATGCGCGTGCGGAAACCCTGTCGGAAAAACCTAGTTTCCGGCAGGCTTTCGAGCGGCAACGCTGCATCATTCCTGCCGATTCGTTCTATGAATGGCAGCGGGAGGGAGACATCCGCAGGCCGATGAGGATCAGGCTGAAGGATGAGGAGGTTTTCGGCATGGCGGGACTATGGGAGACTTGGATTTCTCCGAACGGCGAGAAAGTCCATACATGCACAGCCATCACAACCCGACCGAACCGTCTGATGGAGAAGATTCATGACCGGATGCCCGTCATTCTGGAGAAGTCCGGTGAAGAGGAGTGGCTGAATCCGGACAACCGGGACATCGAATCACTGAACCGTCTGCTTGTCCCTTACGATGCGGACAGGATGGAGGCCTATGAGGTCTCTTCGGCCGTCAATTCTCCGAAGAACAATAGTCCTGAACTCATTGTGCCGTTTTGCTGAGAAACACGGCTCCGGACAATACATGGGATAGAAACACTTTTGTATACGCTGAATTAAACAATAATTCTGCTAATAATTACAGAATACTAGTATAATATGCATAACTGCTTGACAGAATAGTGAGGCTTTGGGTCCGGAAGGGAGACTAAGGTTCGACTTTTTATATGAGAGTGGGTTGTCCAATGAAAAATTTAAGTCTTTCTACTTCAAATAGCACTGGTTATTTATACTTTATCGTTCATATCGATAGCGGAACTTACTATGTTTGCAAACCAGGGGAAACTGCGCCTCTCAGGCCTCCATCCCCTCAAGATCTATCTGTGCATGATACGGTCCATGTTCGCGATATTCCTCTTTTCTTTGAAAGGATTCGCCAAGCTCATCGAGGAGAAGAATTCGTTCCATTTTCCATCAGAAACAGAGATGAATTTTATGATCCGCTTTATTTGGAAAACGCAGAACGCCTTGATGAACATCACGTTATGATCAGAACCTTTCATATCAAAAAAACTGCGTCATTTATTTCCGTACCGATGAAAACCACAGGTTTCATGAGTCCGCTTTTTGAAGATATGGATGAAGCGGCGGTCATTCTTGAACCGGATGGAAGCATCAGGGGCTTTAACCGGGCATTTACGAAGGAATTTGGTTGGACGAGCGAAGACCTGGGCGATAGTATTTTAAGTTTTATTCCTCACGAAAGAACAGATGAATTTGAGATGGTCCGTGCACGTCTGCTTGCCGGTGAGCATTTGGTCAAATATTTCACGGTCCGTTTAAACAAAAGTGGCGAACGCATTCCTGTCACCATCAGCGCGTTTCCTGTATATGACGGAGATGGTGAATTGTCTGCTACCTGTGCCTTATTTATTTCTCAGGAGTCTTCAGCTGCAACTCAATCCCTGATCCGCCTGCAGGAACGGATCATCAAGGAGCGCGACCAGCTCATTGTCGATATCATGGAAAACATGGACTTGGGTATTGGTCAATATGACTTTATCCGAAATCGTTTTATCTATCTCAGTCCGGCAATCAGAGGCTTATTCGGTGTGGAGCTAAACGAAATCTATGTTGATGCCTTTGCGTTTCAAAAATATATTCATGCCGACGATCGGGCAAAGATGGCAGATGTGCTCTGCAATCCGGATTCAACGGGTGAAATGGAGTTCCGGGTTGTTGTGCCTGGAAAGGAATTGAAATGGCTTCGGACTAAATCGGTGCCGATTCGCGACAATGACGGCCGGGTTGTCCGGCTAATCGGATTCACGGAGGACATTACCAGACAGAAATTCTCGGAACTGATGAATCTGAAATGGGAAAAGCTAGGTATGGTCGGTCATTTGGCCGCCGGCATTGCCCATGAAGTGAGAAATCCTCTGACAGCTGTAAAAGGTTTCATCCAGCTGATCGGCGAAACCGGTTCTGCCGATGCATATAAAGACATTGTTGCAGAACAACTGGATCGCATTGAAGAAATTGTCGATGAGTTGCTGATGCTGGCAGATCCCCATCAGGAAGACGAAATGAGATTGACTGACCTGACAAATGATTTGTCGGATCTTATCATTCTTCTCAAAGCGGAAGCCCGGGTGCATAACTGCACAATCCGATTTAATATTCCGGAAGGGCCGCTCCCGGCCATCTGCAAATCGGATGAGATCAAGCATGTCATTATCAATCTGGTTAAAAATTCATACGAAGCCATGCCGGGTGGCGGTACGGTTTATCTCTCGGCCTGGGACAGCGGGGAAGGGCCGATCATCGAAGTCCGCGATGAAGGCATCGGCATTCCGGAAGACCGGCTGCCGCGTTTAGGTGAACCGTTTTATTCGAACAAAGAAAAAGGCACCAGCATGGGACTTATGAAAAGTTTCAAGATCCTGGAACGGCACGGGGGTTCAATTGAGTTTGAAAGTGAGGTAGGAAAAGGGACAACGGCAAGAATCCGATTCCCGCTAGATTCAGAGACTTCTATTTCGTGAGTGTAATATAATGTTTTCGTTTCTTCATCGATTTGTTACGCCGCTGTAACATAGGCGTGGTAGAGTGGGTGTCGTTGAAGAAAGGAGACATTTACCATATGAAAAAAAGCTTGATTGCGCTAACGGCAGCTCTGACACTGGGTGCAGGGGTGGGAACCGCTTCGGCCGCGGAGCATACGGTTTCCAAAGGCGATACACTCTGGTCCATCTCTCAGGCCAACTCTGTCACAGTCGCACAGCTCAAACAGTGGAATTCCCTTTCCTCTGATCTGATCCGTCCCGGAGATGTACTTACAACATCTGGGGGCAGCAAGGCCGCACCAGCCCAAACCCAACAGAAAGCGTCTGCTGCAGTAAAATCGGCAGCAGCTCCCGCTTCCACATATACTGTTAAAAGCGGTGATACTCTTTACCGCATCGCAACCAACCATGGCATGAGCGTCAACACACTCATGGGACTGAATGGTCTCAGCAGTTCGCTCATCCATCCGGGCCAAGCCCTGAAAGTATCCGGCAAGGCGGTCCAGGCGAGCGCGTCCAACACGGCGTCCGCATCCAAGCCTGCTCCGTCAGCTGCACGTGAACTATCCGTTCGCGCAACAGCTTACACGGCTTACTGCAACGGCTGCTCCGGAGTTACGGCGACAGGCATTAACCTGAGAGCCAACCCTAACCAGAAAGTCATCGCCGTTGACCCTAAAGTCATTCCGCTCGGTACGAAAGTCTGGGTTGAAGGCTACGGCGAAGCTATCGCAGGAGACACCGGCGGCGCCATCAAAGGCAATCGCATCGATGTCTTTATCCCGAACAAGAGCCGCGCACTCCAGTGGGGATCCAAAACAGTCAAAGTGAAAGTCCTCAACTGATAAGGGAAATGAAATCAGCCATCCGCATCATCTGTTCATCAGATGCGCGGATGGCTGTTTGTTGTTTATGGGAATCCGGTCATCTTAATCCGGTCTGTCCCCGTTTAAGTCCGGACAGTGCATAGGCAGCCACTCCAAGAAGGAGCGCACCGGTAAGCACAAATGCGCCCCGTGCTTCCAGTCCCAAGAATCCGATCACTCCGGATCCGGCGACCACGCCGATCGAAAAGAAAGCATAAAAGTATCCATAGGCTTTCCCACGGTATTCCGTATCCGTCGAATCGATCAGAAGTGAGTTGACGGATGGGAACAAGAAGGCAAATCCCACACCGTACAGTGACATCGCCGCAAAGAGTAACGGCAGTTGGCCCGCAACAGACAGAAATAGCATACTTGCCCCCATTAATGCGACGCCAAATGCCAGTGTGGCTTCCGGTCTCACTTTGTCGAACAGGCGGTTGGTCGGCAGGATGAAGATCAGGATGGCGACAATGCCGAATACGCTGAGGAGCAAACCGCTCGTCTTCGTATCATATCCGAGTGCTTCCACACGCAGTGGAAGGACGAGGGCGAGCACCCCTTGGGAAAACATCAGGAAAAAGGCGCCGGCAAACGCCCGGATGATTCCGGGATGCCGAAACAGCTCTCGGACCGGGAAATGGCCGGAAGATCGGCCTGAATCCTTCCGGCCACCTTTTTGTAGGGGGGTTCCGCGCAGGACGAACAGCGCAAGAACGGCAAGCGTCAGGAGAAAAGCGCCGTTCATCATCATGATGAACGGTGCGCCTGTCCGTGAGGCAATAATACCGCTCAGTGCCGGGCCTGCAATTGCGGCAAGTCCGACAAAAGCACCTGACAAGGCGGAATTCTTGCCGCGCTTGGTTCCTTCCGAACGGTTGGCGATAAAAGTGAACGCCGCCGGCACGATCAGCCCTTCCATGAAACCATGGACTGTACGGACGGCCAGGAGGGCGTTCGGCGTATCAGCAGGGGTGTAGAGGAACAGCGCAGCCGAGGATAACAGCAACCCGGCAATCAGAATCGGGAACGGTCCGAGCCGGTCCGTTGCAAAACCCGAGAACACGTTGCCGATTGTATTGGCGAATGAATAAATGCCGACGACGAGCCCGGTCACAAAGGGGGTCGCGCCAAGCAGAACGGCATGCGGACTCATCACTGGAAGCTGGCTGAATAAATCGAAAAAAGAAAAGAAGATGATGAAATAGATAAAGACGCGCATATTCTGGCCTCTTTCATACATAGTAGATTCACTTTATCACGGGTGACTGAAGCCGTCATCCGTTAATGGATTCGTGTTTAACCATTCAGAGGAGAGGAGATAGTAGTAATGTTTGCATATCAAATAACGACATAAAAGCAGTTGTTCAGATGGATAAAGTCAAACTGGCGGTGATTCACTACAGCTCGACCGGCACCAACCACAAATTGGCGCATTGGGCGGGAGAAGCAGCAGAGGAAGCCGGTGCAGAGGTCAAGGTCCTAAAGGTGGCGGAAACAGCTCCGGAAGCGGCAATCGCCTCCAATCCGGCCTGGAAACAGCACCACGATTCCGTCAAGGACGAACCGGAGGCCAAACCGGAAGACCTGGAATGGGCGGACGCTATCATCTTCAGTGCACCGACCCGCTTCGGCAGCAAATCGGTACAGATGCAGCAGTTCTTTGATCTTACAGGCGGACTGTGGGCGCAGGGCAAGCTTGTCAACAAGGTGTGCAGTGCCATGACTTCCGCACAGAATCCGCATGGTGGGCAGGAAGCGACGATCCTGTCACTTTACACGTCGCTTTTCCACTGGGGTGCCATCATCGCCGCACCGGGCTATACGGACCAGTCGATTTTTGCCGCTGGTGGAAACCCATATGGAACCAGTGTCTCGGTCGACCAGGACGGGAATATGGTAGAAGGCGAAGAAAAAATCAAAGCAGCAGTCGGGCATCAGGCCCGGCGGACGGTTGAAGTCGCCAAATGGGTCAAGCAAGGGTCCGGCAGCTGAATCTGAACAATGTGTGAACCGCCTCCGTTTTGGGGGCGGTTTATTTATGTGGAGGAAGGAGGCGGCAACAGCGGCAATGTATAATAGAAGTAAACGAAAGTGAAAGTGGAGGGTGATCCGATGAATGCTGTCGTCCGCAAATCCGCAAACCCTGTATGGCTGGTTCTCCTGCTGCTTGTGCTTGGCTCCAATCTGATGCTTTATCGAACGGAGTTCGGCGACTATGTACTTTCGGATGCATCAGAGGGGGTTGTGCTCGGTTCCCTGTTCGACTTGGCAATCGTGGCACCGCTCCTGTTCCTGGCTTGGAGAAGAGCGATTACGCTGAAGGGTTTTTTGTTCGGCTCGGCGACTGGACTGATCGTTGCGCGATTCCTTATTCCGGCCGAATGGCTGGGCAGCTACGCACCGATCACCTATATCGGCTTTGCCGCAGAAGGTGCGCTTCTCCTGCTTGAGCTGGTGCTTGTCGTATCTCTATTTGTCTATCTGCCAAGAATCCTCCGGACGACCAGGGAGGACACAAAGCCGCTTCTGTTCGCTTTCCCAGAAGCTGTCGACCTCCATATCCGGAGCCATCCGATCGTTCACGCATTCTGTTCCGAGATGCTGATGTTCTATTATGCATTCGTATCGTGGAAAAAGAAGCCTTTGCTCACTGAGGATGCATTCACGCTCCACCGCAAAACGAGTCATATGGCCATGCAGCTTATGCTTATTCATGCCATCATCATCGAAACCATCGGCATCCACTGGTGGCTCCATGAAAAATCACTTATACTGTCAATCATACTTCTTATCCTGAACGTGTATTCGGTCATCTACCTTATCGCTGACATGCAGGCAGTCAGGCTGAATCCGGCAGTATTCGGCTGTGACCGGCTTTACCTCTCGCTTGGGATGGCCAACCGGATGGAAATCCGCTATTCGGACATAGCCGAAATGGTGACAGGAGGGGAAGAATTGTCTGCGAAGCGCTCCAAAGACACCGCCGAATTCATTGCACGGGATTTTGAAGAGGGCTGTCCCGATATCCTCATCAAGCTGAAACGTCCCGTTTCCGCGACTTTATTCATGGGAATCCGGAAGCCTTATCGGACGGTTGCAATCAAAGTGGATGAAAAGGATGCATTCATCAGGCGACTGAAAACAGAACTTGATGCCAACTGAGAGAATCATTCTTTCCCGAAATGTTTTGAAAACGCCTGCTCTATCCACTATAATTTGAATGACACATGTTTAGGAGGTCGAAGTAATGGTCCAGCTTGACGAACAGCTACAGATGTTAAAAGACCTGACAGATGCAAAAGGGATACCGGGCAACGAACGCGAACCACGCGAAGTGATGAAGCGCTATATCGAACCGTTGGCAGATTCGATCGGCTACGATGGCCTCGGCTCACTGATTGCCGAAAAAAAGGGCGATGCGGAAGGACCGCGCGTTCTGGTGGCCGGTCACCTCGATGAAGTCGGCTTCATGATCTCAAAAATCGACGACAAAGGCTTTCTCAGATTCCAGACAGTCGGCGGGTGGTGGTCGCAGGTCATGCTTGCACAGCGTGTGACCATCGTAACGCGTGACGGACGTGAACTTACCGGAGTCATCGGATCCAAGCCGCCTCATATCCTTTCTGCTGATGCTCGCAAGAAACCGGTCGATATCAAGGATATGTTTATCGACATCGGTGCTTCCTCAAAAGAAGAGGCGATGGAGTGGGGCGTACTACCCGGGGACATGGCCGTACCTTATTTCGAGTTCACAGTAATGAACAACCCGGATTATCTATTGGCTAAAGCCTGGGATAACCGGATCGGCTGCGCAATCGCGATCGACGTTCTCCGCGAACTGAAAGACGAGCAGCACCCGAATACTGTCTTCTCTGCAGGAGCCGTACAGGAAGAGATCGGGCTTCGCGGTGCGCGGACAGTCGCTGCCAAGGTCAAACCGGACATCGGATTCGCAGTGGATGTCGGCATCGCAGGAGACACGCCCGGCGTCTCTTCCAAAGAGGCTTCCGGCAAGATGGGAGACGGCCCGCAGATCGTCCTGTTTGACGCATCGATGGTCTCCCATAAAGGACTTCGCGACCTTGTCGTGAAAACCGCGGAAGAGCACGGGATCCCGTATCAGTTCGAGACGATTCCGGGCGGGGGCACCGATGCAGGTTCCATCCATTTGGCAAACGAGGGTGTCCCGTCCCTTGCCATCTGCATCCCGACCCGCTACATCCACAGCCATGCGGCAATGCTGCACAAGAAGGACTATGAGAATGCCGTCCGCCTTATCGTGGAAGTCATTAAGAAACTGGACCGTGAAACGGTCGACCGCCTAACATTCGAATAAGCTTCTGCCCTCAAGCTTTCATGCATCCTCTGTCAGGATGGCATGGAAGCTTTTTGCGTTTTGCAAACCGGAGAAAAGAAAAATGGTTATAAAGAACCGCTTGATTTAATATTTATACAATTGTATAATAATGCAACAAGATGAATAAATGGAAGGGTGATTCGAATGTTCATGACGGGGATGCAGGAGATGGTTTTGGTTGAAAGCTTGAAGGGGAAGGATCTGCTGGCGCTTGACCAGCTTTCGGGCGATGAAGTGAAAGGCCTTGTAGAACTGGGCGTTGTCTTAAAGAAACTTGGTACAGAGGGACGTTATCCGAAGCTGCTCGCCGGGAAAATCCTCGGCATGATCTTCGAAAAACACTCGACACGCACCAGGATTTCTTTTGAATCCGGCATGATCCAACTCGGTGGGCATGCCATGTATATGAACTCCCGTGATCTGCAAATCGGACGCGGAGAATCGGTCTATGACACGGCCCATGTTCTGTCCGGCTATCTGGATGCCATAATGATCCGTGCCAACAAACATACAATGGTGCAGGAACTCGCAGACGAAGCGAGCATTCCGGTCATCAACGGCCTGACCGACATCTACCATCCTTGCCAGGCGCTTGCTGATCTACTGACAGTGCGTGAAGTGAAAGGCGAGCTGAAAGGCCGAAAAATCGCCTATGTCGGAGACGGGAACAACGTGGCCCACTCGCTCATCATCGCTGCCGCGCATACGGGAATGGAAATCGCGGTTGCGACTCCTGAAGGCTATGAGCCATCGCCGGACGTTTTGGAAACAGCTGTTGCCATCGCCGGCAAGACCGGAGGCCAGGTAAGCTGGACATCCGATCCGGTCAAAGCGGTCAGCGGGGCGGATGCCGTCTATACCGACACCTGGACCAGCATGGGGCAGGAGGAGGAAGCGGGAGCAAGGCTCGAGGCATTCAATGGCTTCATGGTCGATGACGCGCTCGTCAAACATGCAAAGGACGACTACATGTTCCTGCACTGCCTGCCCGCCCACCGCGGCGAAGAAGTGTCTGCGTCTGTCATCGACGGTCCGAACTCCTACATCTTCCAGCAGGCTGAAAACCGCCTCCACGCACAAAAAGCGGTACTTGCATCGATTCTTTAAGCAAACATGTAAAAGGGATGTCCGAAAAGTCGGATTCAGAACTTAATATAGCAAACGGCACGGACGCCGGGAGACACCTGCGGGAAAAGCCGGGCTGTCGAGACCCGCTTTACGTGGGGCTCGGTGCCGGCCCGCGGTAAGCGACCAGAGTCCGTGCCGTTTGCTGTTTTTATTGTATTAATACTTATTGGACAGCCCCCAGACTGTAGACAAAGCGAGTAGATTACTCCTTCGTCTGCAGTTTTTTATACTCCAATACCTCTGTACTTCCGCTGCGGGCCTTGTCGGTCAACGCTCGGCTTTTGAGCACAGACGCCGTTCTCCGTGACGGCGTCAATTAGTCCTCGAGCGTTGCCTCAGCCGATGCCAACACGCAGATTGGCATCTGCGTGCATAAACTCAGCGTTGCGCGGCAGTCAATGGAGACTGGCGTTTGTGTACATGGCATAGCGGAAGATTCCTGCGAGCAAAGCAGCGGAGCGGAGCATTGCGCAATATCCTTGGGGTCTTTGATTAACGCGTTTCCTACGGGACAGAGAAACCTCCTCGAATCTGCCTCGCATGAAGGAAATGCGTAGCATTTTCGAGGAGTCTCGGGCCATCCGCTTCAATTTGTTATCATTCTTGGTTTTGACGAAGTTGTACTGAAAGACTGTCCAACTCGAAGCTTAATAAGGTTATTGACCTAGTTGTTGATTGTAGTGAAGGGCGGCGACTCCTGCGGAATAGGAAGTGTGGAGAGACCCTGGAAGGGGCTCGATACCTTCCCCGCGGAAAGCGTCCGCCCGTAACGGAAATTAACAACATTTCTAATTTGGCTAAGGTTTATAAAAGAAAACAAGCTGGTTCCAGAAATATGACTTCCGGAACCAGCTTGTCTACTGATTGCCCGCCGGAACCGGCGGTTTACTGTACCTTTTTACCGAATGCATTTTCCAGGTCGGCCAGGACATTCTGCTTTTCGGCCGCATCAGCCTGCTGCCAAAATTTCTCGAAGATCACTCCGAGTCCCGGAAGCAGATGCTCCTCGCCGCGAGCGATGGCGTCATCAATGACGCCGCGGATGTCATCCGCAGAATTCCCCTGCATATTGGCCGTGATGGCATCGCGGATCTGAAAGTTCATATTCATCACCCTCCTGCGGAAAGGTTTTCCGTTTTGCTCGCCGCTTATACCTTAGTTTTGCTACACTAAAGTCAAATAACGGATGACGGAAGGTGTCACAGATTGAAACGTATTGAATCTACACAGAACTCGCTTGTGAAACATTGGAAAAAGTTGGTCAACACAAGGAAAGAGCGTGACAAAACCGGTGAATTCCTCGTGGAAGGGGAACACCTTGCCGAAGAAGCTTTGAAAAAAGAGGGAGCCGTGCTCGCGCTGATCGTCAGGGAAGGCGTTGACGTTCCGGACTATTGGGAGACCGATGAAATCCAGATGATTGAAATCACATCCCAAGTCGAGCGGGAAATCACGGATACCGAACACCCCCAGGGAATCTATGCACAGTGCCGCATTCCGGAAGTGACCGCGGACGAGCAGGAAAGTTGGAAAACCCTGCTTCTCGTCGATGCCGTACAAGATCCGGGCAATATCGGCACAATGATTCGCACAGCCGATGCAGCAGGCATCGATGCCGTGGTCCTTGGGAAAGGCAGCGCTGATCCATATGCACCCAAGACCGTCCGTTCCGCTCAGGGCTCGCATTTCCATCTGCCTGTGGTCAGGGGCGAGCTCCAGGACATCGTGCTTCAACTGAAAAGCAGGGGAATCCAGGTTTTTGGAACTGCACTTGAAGGCGCGGTCGCCTATGATGAACCCGGGAAAAGTGAAAGTTTCGCATTGATTGTCGGTAATGAAGGAAGCGGAGTCAATCCGGAACTGCTTGCGGAAGCAGACCGGAAACTCATGATTCCTCTCAGGGGTCTGGCGGAGTCATTGAATGTGGCGGTCGCGACGGGAATTCTGCTCTATGCTCTGCGTGCCTGAACCGGCTTGACCCCCGGCAGAATGTTCCGATATACTGAATGGGTAAATGACCAAAGACATTAAGCGGGAAGAGTAGGCACCCCATCGGATGACAGGGAGCCGGCGCCAGAGACTGGAAGCGCCGGTGATCAGAAGGCGCCGAAGTTCACCCCGCAAGTTGCCGCCGGGACCAGCATCAGCTGTAAAGGCGAGCCGGCACACAGCCGTTATCCTGTCCGAGTGACCGCACCCGTGTGCGGTAATCAGGGTGGTATCGCGAGTTCAGCCTCGTCCCTTTGTTGGGGCGGGGCTTTTTGTATGCCCGCAACCGGAGAGCAGGCGGCAGTCTGGTTAACGAAAGGAGAATATGAATGGAGCAGCAGCTGCAACAGTTAAAGAATGAAGCGCTAGAGGCTATCGCTTCAGCGGCAGACGTGAAATCGCTGAACGATGTCCGGGTCAAGTTCTTGGGTAAAAAGGGGCCGATCACGGACCTGCTAAAAGGAATGGGCAAGCTTCCGGCCGAAGAACGGCCGAAAATGGGTGCACTCGTCAATGAGGTGCGCGGCGAGGTGACTTCGGAGCTCGAAAGCCGTATGGCCGCACTCGAGGAAGAGGCGGTAACGAGGAAGCTGGAGGCGGAATCGATCGACGTCACGCTTCCGGGCACACCGGTGAAGACGGGAACCCATCATCCGCTTACACGCATCATCGAGGAGATCGAAGACTTCTTCATTTCGATGGGCTACGAAGTCGCGGAAGGTCCGGAAGTCGAGAAGGACTACTATAACTTCGAGGCACTAAATCTGCCGAAGGGCCATCCGGCACGTGATATGCAGGATTCGTTCTACATCACCGAGGATGTACTCCTCAGGACCCATACGTCGCCGGTACAGGCGCGGACGATGGAAGCGAAGGAAGGAAAGTCGTTTAAGATCATCTGCCCGGGCAAGGTGTACCGCCGCGACAATGATGACGCGACCCACTCGCATCAGTTTACACAGATCGAGGGACTTGTCGTCGGTGAGAACATCCGGATGAGCGACCTGAAAGGGACGCTTGACCGCTTCGCGAAGAAGATGTTCGGCGAAGATCGGGAAATCCGGCTCCGCCCGAGTTATTTCCCGTTTACGGAGCCGTCCGTTGAAATGGACATCTCCTGCTTCAAATGTGGAGGGTCAGGATGTAACGTCTGCAAAAAGACTGGCTGGATCGAGATTCTCGGAGCCGGCATGGTTCACCCGAACGTGCTCCGCATGGGCGGCTATGACCCTGAAGTGCATTCTGGATTTGCGTTCGGCATGGGGCCGGAGCGCATCGCGATGCTGAAATACGGAATCGAAGACATCCGCCACTTCTACACGGATGATCTACGGTTCATCGGACAATTCCGCAGGGCGGAAGGCTGAGGAGGACGACAAGACATGAAAGTATCACTGAACTGGTTAAGCGAATATGTCGATATTGAAGGCGTGGAGCCGGCAGGGCTGGCAGAAAAGATTACACGGTCCGGCATCGAGGTGGATGCAGTCGACAACCGCTCGGAAGGGCTGAAGAAAATCGTTGTCGGGCATGTTCTGGAATGCAATCAGCATCCGCAGGCGGACAAGCTCAATATCTGTCTGGTCGATGTGGGCGAGGAGGAACCCTCCCAAATCATTTGCGGAGCGCCAAACGTCGCTGCCGGGCAGAAGGTCATCGTCGCGCGTCCCGGAGCACGTCTGCCGGGCGGACTGAAGATCAAAAAAGCGAAACTTCGCGGGGAGGAATCCCACGGAATGATCTGTTCCCTGCAGGAACTCGGATTCGACGGGAAGGTTGTTCCGAAGGCCTATGCATCGGGCATCTATGTGCTGCCCGAAGATGCGCAGCCCGGACAGGATGCGCTCGGTCTGCTCGGGCTGGACGACACAGTACTCGAACTCGACCTGACACCGAACCGGTCGGACGCGCTCAGCATGCTTGGCGTGGCTTATGAAACGGCTGCAATCTTGTCCAAAGAAGTCACACTGCCGGAAACTGCTCACGATGAAGCGTCAGTGCCGGCGTCTGATCTGCTGAGTCTCCGCATTGAATCGCCGGAAGCGAATCCGCTTTACGCGGCCAAGGTAGTCCGCAATGTCACGGTGGGAGAATCGCCGGAATGGCTGAAAGCGCGTCTGATGGCTGCCGGCGTCCGCCCGCACAACAATATCGTCGACATCACGAACTACGTGCTGATGGAATACGGCCAGCCTCTCCATGCATTCGACTATGACCGGCTGGGTACGGGAGAAATCGCCGTCCGGCAAGCGGCCAAAGGCGAAGTCATCGAAACTCTGGACGGAACGGAGCGGAGCCTGGAACCGCACCACCTGGTGATCACGAATGGCCGTGAACCGGTTGCGATCGCCGGAGTGATGGGCGGCGCGAACTCCGAAGTCCATGACGGCACGACGACCGTCGTGATCGAGGCGGCCTACTTTAGTCCGGCCTCTGTCAGGAAGACGTCCCGTGAGCTCGGCCTCCGCAGCGATGCCAGCACCCGCTTTGAGAAAGGCGTCGATCCGAACCGCGTCGTCGAAGCGGGCGAACGGGCAGCTGCCCTCATGGCGGAGCTTGCAGGCGGAGAAGTGCTTTCCGGAACCGTCCTGTTCGATGAACTGGACAAAGAACCCAAAAGGGTCGCTGTTTCGCCGGACTTCATCAACGAACGTCTCGGGATGAAAATTCCATTCGAGGAAATGGAAGAGATTTTAAAGCGGCTGAAGTTCCCGTACGAAGCGGTGAACGGACAGTTCATCATTGATGCTCCGACCCGGCGTGTTGACATCACCATCCCGGAGGACATCGTTGAAGAAATCGCACGACTCTATGGATATGATGAGATTCCTGCGACACTTCCGGTAACAGAATCCATTCCTGGCGGCCTCAGCCCGTACCAGGAAAAACGGCGCACAGTCCGCCGCTACCTGGAGGGTGCAGGTCTTTATCAGGCGATCACCTATTCACTCACTTCCGAATCGGAATCCCAGAAGTTCGCGCTGGAAACCGCACCTGTGACCCGGCTGCTCATGCCTATGAGCGAAGACAGGAGCACTCTAAGACAAAGCCTGCTGCCGCATCTTTTGGCGGCGGTCACCTACAATACGGCACGCCAGACAAGCTCGGTTGCACTCTATGAGGTCGGATCCGTATTCCTCGGAGAAGGCGAGGACGGGCTGCCGACGGAAGTCGAGCATGTCGCCGGTGCCATCACGGGCGACTGGTCCGGCGGAGGCTGGCAAGAAGGGCATAAGCAAGTAGACTTCTACTCGGTTAAGGGCGTCGTTGAAGGACTTGCCGCAAAGCTTGGCCTTTCGGGTAAGCTATCCTTCCGCAAAGGGGAGATGGACGGACTCCACCCGGGCCGTACGGCTGACGTTCTCTTGAATGGCAATCAGGTCGGCGTCATTGGCCAGCTGCACCCTTCCGAACAGAAGGCAAGAGATCTGAAGGAGACCATCGTTTTCGAACTGAACCTGCAGCGGATGCTGAATGAAGGTACGGAACCGCTCCTGTATACACCGGTGCCAAAGTTCCCTTCGATCAGCCGTGATATCGCACTTGTCGTGCCGAAGGCTGTCGAGGCCGCCACGCTTGAAAACACCATCCGCGCCAATGCGGGAAGCATGCTAAAAGAAGTACGCATCTTTGACGTGTATGAAGGAGAGCGGATGGAAGAAGGCATGAAGTCGATCGCATTCTCGCTGACCTATCTGGATCCGGAACGCACGCTCACGGACGAGGAAGTCACAGAAGCGCACAACCGCATCGTGGCCGCACTCGAAACAGAAGGCGCCCAAACCCGAAACTGATTGTTGATTAAGCCCCGCCGGAATACCGGCGGGGCTTTTAGTGGTTTTCTGGTTTTGCATTCCGAGTTTGCGTACGAATCCGGGAAGTTCGCTTTCGAAAAGTGGAACGCGTCCCAAGTTAGCGTGCGAATCCGAAATGTTCGCGTACGAAAACGAAACCGTCCCGTACTTGTGCACGAATCCAAAAAGCCGTCCGACATCAGCCGGACGGCATGGATAACACATTCAGGATTTCCCGGATCGCTTGGCTGCAATTGCAGCGGCTTTACGGGTGTTGGCGAAATGGCGTTTCGTGATCGAGGCCAGGAAGTCATCGCCTTTTCTCAATATGATCTTGGCTGCGGCTTCATCGACCGGTTTGCCGGCGCCTTTCGGCAAAGTGACGCCTGCAAGGCCGCTCAGCCGGTCCATCTCTTCCAGGAAAGCCACCCGGGCAAGAATCGACGCACAGGCAACTGACACATGGAGGTTTTCAGCCTTCGTGGAAAACTGCACATTCTCCCGGATGATTTCCGGTTCGGAGGCGATATGCCGATAGTAGATGCCCCGTTCCGCAAACTGATCGATCAGGATATGGTCCGGCTTTGTCCCGCCCATTTTCCTCAGTACATGCTTGAGCGCCTGGTTATGGAGCAGAGCTTTGATTTTCCCCTGCGACCAGCCTTTTGACTGGACCGTATTATATTTCTCGGTGGGGAGGACAAGAACGCTGTTCAGGAATGCCTCTTTGATATCCGGTCCGATTTTCAGCATATAGGCATCTGTCAGCATCTTTGAATCTTTAACGCCCAGCTCCTCCGCAAGCGGAATTTTTTCGGCTGGGACAAAGCAAGCTGCGACGGTCACTGGACCGAAAAAGTCACCGGTGCCGGTTTCGTCCGAACCGAGAACCGACATGCGCGCCAGTCCTTCCGGGAGGGTTTCCCCTTTTGGCCGGGAAGACGGTTTTCCGGCGCTTCCGGAGGCTCCTCCCCAGCGGGAGGCCTCTGCTTCCGCACCTCCGCCCTGGAACAGTACTTTGCCTGATTTATAGGCAGTGATAGACACGCTTCCGGACTTGGCCGCAAACACCACACCCGGTGCGTTCCGATCGATCTTGGAGCTTGCATAATGGGCCATGAGTGCCCGGATCCGGTCCGGGCCCAGCTTAATTACAGCATTCGACATGATTCTCATCCTTCCGCCGTTTGGTACCTACACACGGCAAGCCTTTTCATGGTAATATGGTGTATGGGATTTTTCAAGGAGGTGGCGGGAGTGGCTGAACCGGAAAAAAACCGTGTGTCCGTCGATATCTATGGACAGACATACCAGATGGTAGGAAAAGAGTCTGTCGGACATATGCGGCTCGTCGCTTCACTCGTGGATGATATGATGCGCGAGATCTCATCGAAGAACCGTTCTTTGGATACACCGAAAATCGCGGTGCTGACCGCACTAAATATGGTCAATGACTCGATCAAGCTCAAAGAGCGGATCGAAGAACTTGAAAACGAATTGAACCAACTGAAGGGCTGACACGTGCATGCTTGATTTAATCATACTGATTGTTCTTCTGGGCGGTCTCGTGGCGGGCTACAAACGGGGCCTGATTGTCCAGCTTCTACATATGACCGGCATCATCATCGCGCTGATTGTCGCGTGGAAGTATTATAAGCCGCTCGCCGAAAAGTTCGTGCTCTGGATTCCGTATCCGGCAGTAGAGGCGGGGAACTCGCTCCGGATCGCATTCGGAAGCATCGATTTCGACCAGACGTTCTATCGCCTGCTCGCATTTGTATTCATCTTCCTGGCTGTGAAGCTGGTATTGCATCTGATTGCGTCGGCTTTTGATTTCCTGAAATACCTTCCGGTGCTCGGAACGGTCAATTCCTTCGCGGGTGCGGCACTCGGGTTCCTGGAATTTTACCTGATCCTTTTTTTCATTCTTTATATCGTTGCAATGGTGCCGATTGCGGCAATCCAGAACCTGATCGATTCATCGCTTCTATCCGGAGCGATGCTGAAACATACACCCGTGATTTCTGAAATGGTGAAAAACTGGTGGTACATCTATACAAAATGAGAGCTTCCCTTCCGATGAGGGAAGCTTTTTATCCGAAAGGGGAATGATAGCGGTGAATAAGAAAATCATCATCAAGACGCTTGAAGAGATTGCGCTCCACATGGAACTGCTGGGCGAAAACCCATTCAAGGTAGGAGCATTCCGTAAAGCTGCCGGTGTACTTGAGCAGGATCCGCGCAGCCTTGCCGAAATGGATGATATCCTGTCTCTGAAAGGGATCGGAAAAGGCACCGGCGCGGTGATCACCGACCTGCTGGAAAAAGGGGAATCGGAGCTTCTGGGAGAGCTCCGCGAACAGGTTCCGGACGGCCTGATCCCGCTCCTGAAAATCCCCGGCCTCGGCGGAAAGAAAATTGCCAAGCTGCGCGGTGAGCTCGGCATCGACTCCGCTGAATCGCTCAGGGCGGCATGCGAGGCAGGGGAGGTCAGCAAACTCTCCGGCTTCGGAAAGAAGACGGAAGAAAAAATCCTGGCTGAGCTCGAGACATTCGGGCAGCGACCGGACAAGCTGCCGCACTGGCAGCTGGAACCCGTCGTCCGGATGATCGAAACCGTGCTGGACTCAATCCCCGAAGCGGAACGTTATATGGTGACAGGCAGCTACCGCCGGACAGCCGAAATGAGCAGTGACCTGGACTTTATCATCGTCACAAAAAAACCGGATCAGGTCAATGCAGCGCTGGCAGGAGCGCTTCCTGTCATTGGCACCGATGCTTCCGGAGAAGCTAAACTGTCAGTCACCGTCAACGCAGATGAGCCGGTGGATGTGGATTTTCGCTTTGTTTCGGAAGAACAGTTTGCGAGTGCCATCCATCACTTTACCGGATCGAAGGACCATAATGTCCGGATGCGCCAGATCGCAAAAGAGCGCGGCGAGAAGATCAGTGAATACGGAGTGGAGCAAGAAGACGGCAGTGTCCTGACATTTGATTCGGAGGAAAGCTTCTTTGCGCATTTCGGCCTGCCGTTTATCCCGCCAACCGTACGAAAAGACGGGACGGAACTGGAACGGGCGGATGAACTGGAGACGCTGGTCCGGCCGGATGACATCCGTTCGGACCTTCATATGCATACGGTCTGGTCGGACGGAGCGGAATCGGTCCGTGAGATGGCGGAAGCTTGCCGCGAACTCGGCTACAGCCACATCGTTATCACCGACCATTCCAGGTATCTGCGTGTGGCAAACGGATTGACGCCTGAACGCCTACGCGATCAGATCCGTGAAGTTCGCGCGGTGGATGCGGAATTGGACGGCATCACGGTGCTTTGCGGAACAGAGATGGACATTCTTCCGGATGCATCACTGGATTTTGACGATGAACTGCTCTCTGAACTGGACTTCGTCATCGCCTCGATCCACTCGAATTTCAGCCAGCCGCAGGAAAAAATCATGGAGCGCCTCCACGCGGCGATTTCAAACCCGCACGTTGATATGATCGCACACCCGACAGGCCGCATCATCGGACGCCGTGACGGTTACTCGCCCGATGTGGCACAGCTGATCGAGTGGGCGGCCGAGTACGGCAAGATCCTCGAGCTGAATGCCAATCCGTACCGGCTGGACCTCGCCGAAGAATGGCTTGCGCTCGCCGCGGAAAAGGGCGTGCCCATCGCGATCAATACGGATGCGCACAGTGTGGGGCAGCTGTCCTATATGGAAACCGGAGTGCGCTACGCGCAGCGTGCATGGCTGGATCGCGATATGATCGTCAATACATGGACACTCGACCGGTTCCTGTCACACCTCGGCAGGAAGTAATGAAACAATAGACAGACTTGATCTGAAAGGAAGTGGGGCACATGGAGGCCCGGGTCCTGAAAACACTTGAATTTGATAAAATCCGCTCAGAAGTGACCGGCCATTGCACATCTGCACTCGGACGGGCGCGGATCGGGGAGTTGGTCCCTTCGGATGACATCGAAAATGTCCGCTCGCTCCTCGAAGAGACGGACGAAGCGCTGGCCATCTACCGCGTCCGCGGAAACGTTCCGATGGGCGGACTGTTCGACATCCGGATGTACGCCAAGCGCGCGCAGGCCGGCGGCACGCTTGGGGCCGGTGAACTGATGGAAACGGCGAGCACAATTCGTGCCGGCCGCATCCTCCGCCAGTTCCTTGAGGCGATCTCTGAAGAAGGTGAGATTGAGATCCCGCTGTTCCTTGCAAAAAAGGAAGAAATGCCCGTCCTGACCGCACTGGAGCATGAAATCAATGCCTGCATCGACGAGAACGGCAAGGTGCTGGACAGCGCATCGTCAGCACTGCGTTCCATCCGGCAGCAGCTCCGGACACAGGAAGGCCGGGTTCGCGAAAAGCTGGAGCAGTATACCCGGAACAATTCGAAGATGCTGTCCGATTCGATCGTCACCATCCGGAACGACCGATATGTCATCCCTGTAAAGCAGGAGTACCGGACGCATTTTGGCGGGATCGTCCACGATCAGTCTTCCTCTGGACAGACATTGTTCATCGAGCCGGATGCGGTCGTTCATGCGAACAACGAAATCCGCCAGCTGAAGGCCAAGGAAAAGGAAGAGATCGAACGCATCCTCCGAGAACTGAGCGGACATGTACAGGAACATGCCCATGAGCTGTTTGTACTGGTCCGCATTTTGGGTGATATGGATGCTGTGCTGGCCAAGGCGAAGTACGGAATGGCACATAAAGCGACAGTCCCGAAAGTCAACGATGAGGGCTACATCCGACTCGTCAAAGGGCGCCATCCGTTTTTGACGAGGGAGGAAGCCGTCCCGAACACGATCGAGTTCGGCAGGGAGACGACGGCCATCGTCATCACCGGTCCGAACACGGGCGGTAAGACCGTCACCCTGAAGACTGTCGGCCTTTGCACTCTCATGACCCAGGCGGGCATACCGATTCCCGCACTGGACGGTTCGGAGATGGCCGTTTTCAAGGACGTCTTCGCAGATATCGGTGACGAGCAATCCATCGAACAGAGCCTCAGTACGTTTTCTTCACATATGGTCAACATTGTAGACATCCTTCATAAGTTCGATTCCGAATCTCTCGTCCTGTTTGATGAGCTCGGTTCCGGAACCGACCCCCAGGAAGGAGCGGCGCTCGCCATCGCCATTCTGGATGAAGTCCACGGCCGGGGGGCCAGGGTCATGGCGACCACCCATTACCCCGAGCTGAAGGCCTATGGATACAACCGTCCGGGAGTCGTCAATGCAAGTGTTGAATTCGACGTTGAGACACTGAGCCCGACTTACCGGCTCCTGATCGGGGTTCCCGGCCGAAGCAACGCGTTCGAAATTTCCAGCCGCCTGGGACTGCCGGACCGGATCATCCGCCACGCCGAGACGTTTACCGGTGAAAACCGGAACGAGGTGGAGACGATGATCACTTCTCTGGAAGCCAGCCGTGTGCAGGCTGAAAAAGATGCAGAGGAAACAGCCCGTGTGCTCGAGGAATCCGAAACCCTCAAAGAACAGCTTGAGGTCAGGCTTTCCGAATATGAATCAAAAAAGGAAACTCTTGAGCAGAAGGCCAGGGAAAAAGCGAAGAAGATTGTTGAGGATGCGCGCAGGGAAGCGGAAACGGTTATTTCAGAGCTTCGTGCACTCCGGCTGAATGCCGGCGCATCGGTCAAAGAGCATGAGCTCATCGATGCGAAAAAACGGCTTGAAGGTGCTGTTCCTGAAGAGGAAATCGCAAAGAAGCCGAAGCAGAAGGCGAAGCCAGCCAAAAGGGAGTTCCGTACCGGAGACGAAGTCAAAGTGCTCAGCTACGGGCAAAAGGGTTCGCTTGTTGAGAAGATGTCGGACGGCGAATGGATGGTCCAGCTTGGAATCCTG
The DNA here is from genome assembly GCF_059758705.1 of Bhargavaea sp. GQ12. Lineage (NCBI taxonomy): Bacteria > Bacillati > Bacillota > Bacilli > Caryophanales > Caryophanaceae > Bhargavaea > Bhargavaea sp. GQ12. Next base: position 205,282 of record NZ_JCAXEU010000003.1, on the reverse strand, counting down.
AAGATGAAAATCGATGAATCCGACCTGGAGTACATCAAGCCGGAAAAAGAAAAGGAAACAGTCAGTGTCAATTCGGTCCGGGGACGGTCAGGTTCCGGTGTGAAGCTGGAACTTGACCTCCGCGGTGAACGTTACGAGGATGCCATCGGCAGGGCAGAGAAATACATTGATGATGCGCTGCTCGCCAACTATCCGCGTGTATCGATCATTCACGGAAAGGGCACTGGTGCGCTCCGTGAAGGAATCCAGAAGTTCCTCCGCCGCCATCCGAGAGTCAAGAGCTTTCGATTCGGTGAAGCGGGCGAAGGCGGGTACGGTGTCACCGTGGTCGAGCTGAAATAACCCATATAGGAAAAAGACCGGGGTAAACTTTATTTCCCCCAGAGATGAAACTTCACCGTCTGTTTTCCGTATAGGTATTTAAACAGCAAAGGAGCAAACGGAATGCTGCTATCAAGCTTCTGGTCACACCCGCTAGTGGAGACCACCGGTTATTTCAGCGTCACGGTCCTCTGCCTGGTCTTATCAATGGTGATATTTGAAGTCGTGACGAAATATAAGAATTGGGAAGAGATCAAAAACGGAAATGTGGCGGTCGCGCTTGCGACAGGCGGTAAAATTTTTGGAGTGGCGAACATCTTCCGCCATTCCATCCAGCAGCACTCTTCGCTGCCTGAGATGCTCGCGTGGGGAGGATTCGGCTTTTTCCTCCTCATCATGGCCTACTGGCTTTTTGAGTTCCTGACCCCCCGGTTCAATGTGGACGAAGAAATCGGAAACGGCAACCGGGCAGTGGGACTCATCTCCCTTATCATCTCGGTCGGGCTGAGCTATGTCATCGCTGCAAGCATCACCTGATTTCCGGATCCGTCCCGAAAGGCGGTACAATGGTATGGACATGATCAAACTGGCGAAGTTATTGCTGGTTTTATGCGCCGGCTTCCTCATCGTCGGCATCTGGTGGCTGTTTTTCTGAAACGGGTTTTGTATAAATCCGCGTGCAAAAAGCACGGCAGGCCATCTATCCACAAAGGCGCGGGGAAACCTGCGTCTTTTTTCATTGATTGTTGAAAGCGCATTCATCATAAGGTAAGATAGTAATAGGAATTTTCTAACGATTCTAAGGAAGGGGTCTGATCATGACGGAAAAACCATGGCTCAAGAACTATCCCGAAGGAATTCCGCCGACACTCGATTACCCTGATGAACCGCTCCAGGACGGCCTGACCCGTTCGGCATCCAAGTATCCGGAAAAAACGGCCATCCATTTTCTCGGCAGGCAAGTAAGCTACGAGGAGCTGTACGAATCCGCACTTAAGTTCGGGAATTACCTGAAGGGGCTTGGAATCGGCAAGGGTGACCGTGTGGCGATCATGCTTCCGAACTGTCCGCAGAATGTCATTGCGTTCTATGGCATCCTGTATGCAGGCGGCGTCGTGGTCCAGACAAACCCTCTTTATACGGAAAAAGAGCTCGCGTACCAGATGAATGATTCCGGCGCCAAAGTGATCCTCACTCTGGATATCCTGTTCCCGAGGGTTTCCAAGGTCATCGGCGAGACGGAATTGGATAATGTCATCGTCACGGGAATCAAAGATTATCTCCCTTTCCCGAAAAACGTCCTTTACCCGTTTGTGCAGAAGCGGGAATACGGCATGACGGTCAAGGTCGAGCATCGCGGCCGCAATCATCTTTTCACCGAGATCATGAAGCGGACACAGGCTGAGCGAATCGGACTTCAGGACATTGATCAGGACGATCTTGCGCTTCTTCAGTACACTGGCGGCACCACCGGTTCACCAAAAGGCGTCATGCTCACCCACAGGAATCTCATTGCGAACACGGTGATGTGCGAAGCCTGGATGTACAAATGCGAACCGGGTGAAGAAGTGGTACTCGGAATCCTGCCGTTCTTCCACGTGTATGGGATGACGACAGTGCTGGTGCTGTCAGTTAGCCAGGGGAACAAAATGGTGCTCGTGCCTAAGTTCGATCCTGAGACTGTCCTGAAACTGATCGACAAGCAGTCGCCGACCCTGTTCCCGGGAGCGCCGACCATTTATATCGGCCTGCTGAACCATCCGGATATCGGCAAGTATGACCTGTCATCAATCAAAGCATGCCTGAGCGGTTCCGCTCCACTTCCGGTGGACATCCAGACCCAGTTTGAAAAAATCACGAAAGGCAAGCTGGTTGAAGGATACGGACTTTCCGAATCATCCCCGGTGACACACTCAAACCTGATCTGGGACGGGGAAAGGAAAAAAGGCTCGATCGGCCTTCCTTGGCCGGACACGGAAGCGGCGGTGTTCAAGGCAGGGACGACGGAGCCTGCAGAGCAGGGTGAAGTAGGGGAAATTGCAGTTCGCGGCCCGCAGGTGATGAAGGGGTACTGGAACCGTCCTGATGAAACTGCCGCAACCCTGAAAGACGGCTGGCTGCTTACCGGAGATCTCGGCTATATGGACGGGGACGGATACTTCTACGTGGTTGACCGCAAAAAAGACATGATCATCGCAAGCGGATATAATGTCTATCCGAGGGAAGTCGAAGAAGTCCTTTATGAACATCCGGATGTTGCCGAGTGCGTCGTCGCAGGGGTCCCGGATCCGTACCGCGGGGAAACCGTCAAGGCATATATCGTGAAAAAGGAAGGTGCAGGGCTGACGGAGGAAGTGCTGAACGAGCATTGCCGGAAGAGCCTCGCCGCCTATAAAGTGCCGAAACTATACGAGTTCCGTGACGAACTTCCAAAAACCGCAGTCGGAAAAATCCTTCGCCGTTCCCTGATTGATGAAGAGAAAAAGAAACTGGAAGAAGAAAAGGTAATCTCCTGAACACGGCTTGACATCCAATCGAACAGAGAATAATATAGAAATATGAATGAATCGTCATTCATATTTCTTTTTTATTTGGTGGTGAACCCTTTGAATCGGAATAAGCCGAAATATGGACAGATAGTGGATGCAGCCGTGATCGCGATTGCGGAGAACGGGTACCACCAGGCTCAGGTATCCAAAATCGCCAAGCAGGCGGGAGTGGCCGACGGGACCATTTATTTGTATTTCAAGAACAAAGAAGACATTCTCGTCTCGGTTTTCCGTGAAAAGATGGCGATCTTCATGGATAACCTCAGGCCCGTACTCGAAGACGGGCAGATGTCATCGGAAGATAAGCTATTCCGGATGATCGATAACCATTTTCGCGTGCTTTATTCAGACCGGCATCTCGCGATCGTCACACAGCTGGAACTCAGACAGTCCAACAAGGACCTGAGGTTAAAGATCAACGGCGTCCTGAAAGACTATCTGGCCATGCTCGACCGGATCCTGCAGGAAGGGATCGATCGGGGGGAGTTTGAAAAAGGAATGGATATCCGGCTCGCCAGGCAGATGGTATTCGGCACCATCGATGAAATTTCCACCACATGGGTGATGAATGATCAGAAATATGATTTAATTAAACTTGCGCCGGATGTACATAGGCTGCTCATGAAAGGCATGAAAGCCAAGTAAGGGGGATGAGTGGACAGTGGAATTCTTGAAAGTGACAAAGGAAGACGGAATCGCGCTGGCTGCCATAAACAGGCCGCCTGCGAATGCGCTTTCAAAAGGATTGGTCAAGGAAGTGGGCGAACTCCTGGATCTCGTCGAGCATGATGATGATGTCCGGGTGGTCGTGCTGCACGGCGAAGGCCGTTTCTTCTCGGCGGGCGCAGATATTAAGGAATTCACGGAAGTTCCAGATGCGGCCGGCTTCACCAAGCTGGCAGGAAATGGCCAGGAAGTATTCGAACGGCTTGAAAACTTCCCGAAGCCGGTCATAGCCGCAATCCACGGAGCGGCGCTTGGCGGAGGGCTCGAACTGGCTATGGCTTGCCATATGCGGTTCGTCACTCCGGGTGCAAAACTCGGTCTGCCTGAACTTCAGCTCGGGCTGATTCCGGGGTTTGCCGGCACACAGCGACTGCCGCGCTACGTCGGCCCGGCAAAAGCCGCGGAAATGATGCTGACTTCGGACCCGATCTCTGGCGAGGAAGCTGTCTCGGCAGGATTGGCCAACCGGGCTTTCGGCGAGGAAGAGCTGCTCGACGGTACACTCGATATCGCAAGGAAAATTGCGGAAAAGAGCCCGGTATCCGTCCGCGCTGCACTACACATGCTTCAATATGGCAAGCATGCCGGCTTCCATGACGGAGTAAAGGCGGAGGCTGAGTCGTTCGGCGAAGTCTTTGCATCGGAGGATGCGAAGGAAGGCATCAGCGCATTCCTCGAGAAGCGGAAACCTGTATTCAAAGGAAAGTAATTGACACGAAGGGGAGGAAGGCAATATGAACATTTATGCACTGGTAAAACGCACATTCGATACAGAAGAGAAGATCTCTGTCCAGAACGGCCAGATCGCTGAAGACGGCGCTGAATTCATCATCAACCCATATGATGAATATGCGGTGGAAGAAGCAATCCGTGTCCGCGACGAGCACGGCGGGGAAGTGACTGTCCTGACGATCGGCTCCGAGGAAGCGGAAAAGCAATTGCGCACGGCACTTGCGATGGGCGCTGACAAGGCCGTCCTGATCAACACCGAGGACGACCTTGACGAGCTGGATGAGTTTGGTGCTTCGACCATCATCGCTGAATATCTGAAAGACAAAGATGCAGACCTCATCATCGCCGGCAACGTAGCCATCGACGGCGGTTCCGGCCAGGTCGGCCCGCGTGTGGCGGAACTGCTTGACATCAACTATGTCACAACGATCACCGAGCTGAAAGTTGACGGGGACAAGGCGACTGTCGTCCGCGATGTCGAAGGGGACTCCGAGACGATTGAAGCCCAGATGCCTCTTCTCGTGACGGCCCAACAAGGTCTGAACGACCCGCGCTATCCGTCCCTTCCGGGGATCATGAAGGCCAAGAAGAAGCCGCTTGAAGAGCTTGAACTTGATGACATCGATCTCGATGAAGATGAGGTCGAAGTGAAGGTCGAGCGCGTCGATGTCTTCCTGCCGCCTGAAAAACAGGCCGGCCGTGTTCTTGAGGGAGACCTTCAGGACCAGGTCAAGGAGCTTGTCCAGCTGCTCCGCAACGAAGCGAAAGTCATCTGAGCCGACCGGCACATTCGATACAGGAGGGGTAAACTATGTCCAAAAAAGTGATTGTACTAGGGGAAGTACGCGACGGTGCTCTGCGCAACGTCTCGTTTGAAGCGATAGCAGCTGCGAAAAAAATCTCCGGAGGCGGCGAGATCGTCGGAGTCCTAATCGGTGATTCTGTCCAGAATCTCGGACAGGAAATGATTCAGTACGGTGCAGACCGCGTCGTGGCGGTTGAACACCCGCACCTGAAGCACTACACTTCAGACGGCTACGGCCAGGCGTTCATGGCGGTCCACGAGCAGGAAGATCCGGAAGCGATCGTCTTTGGCCACACCGCGCTCGGCAAGGACCTGTCGCCGAAAATCGCGGCGAAGCTGCAAAGCGGACTTGTATCCGACGTGACGGATATCGAGGGGGAAGACGATGAGGCAGTCTTCATCCGCCCAATCTATTCCGGTAAGGCGTTTGAAAAGGTCAAGATCAACGAAGGCACTGTATTTGTCACTGTGCGTCCGAACAACATCGAGCCGCTCGCACAGGATGCGGGACGTTCCGGTGATGTTGCATCCGTGAGCGCGGATATCCAGAACCTGCGCTCCGTCGTCAAGGATGTTGTCACCAAGGCAACGGACGGTGTCGACATGTCCGAGGCGAAAGTCATCGTGGCAGGCGGCCGCGGCGTCAAGGGAGCGGAAGGATTCGAGCCGCTCAAAGAGCTCGCAGACCTGCTTGGAGGCGCGATCGGCGCATCCCGCGGGGCATGTGACGCTGACTACTGCGACTACTCGCTCCAGATCGGCCAGACAGGCAAGGTCGTCACACCGGACCTTTATATCGCGGCAGGCATCTCCGGTGCCATCCAGCATTTGGCGGGAATGTCCAACTCCAAAGTCATCGTCGCCATCAACAAAGACCCTGAAGCCAACATCTTCAAGGTTGCGGACTATGGCATCGTGGGAGACCTTTTCGAAGTCATCCCGATGATGATCGAAGAGATCAAACAGCTCAAAGTCAACGCATAATATGAGCGGGCTGTCCGATTGCGGGCAGCCCCTTTTTTAAGGCCGATCCCCGGAATAGCTTTTGATGAAGCGGGTAAACAAACACTGGGGATACAGGCAGATAAGGCACCTTCGGACATCTGCAGGATTCAGGCAGAACATTCGCCCGTCATTTGGGCAGGTGCTATAATGAGCCGAGAGTGGTTAATCATGAGGAGGTAATCAAATGGCTATTCAACACGCAACCGATCAAGATTTCCAAACGAAAGTATCCGACGGGCTCGTCCTCGTCGACTTCTGGGCAACATGGTGCGGCCCGTGCAAGATGATCGCGCCGGTACTTGAAGAAGTGGATGCCGAAATCGGTGACAAAGTTCAGATCGTCAAGGTGGACGTTGATGAGAACCAGCAGACTGCCGGCAAATACGGCATCATGTCGATCCCGACACTCGTTCTTTTCAAAGACGGTGAGATCGTCGACAAGGTCGTCGGCTTCAATCCGAAGGAAAAGCTTGTCCAGTTTATCGAGCAGCACGCTTAAGAAACAGAAAGTTGACCGGGTCCCTCAGAGGTACCCGGTTTTTTTGGCAGGTGAAACGATATGAATGAAACAATCCGCCAGAAATTGGCCATATTGCCCGATCAGCCGGGCTGCTATCTGATGAAGGACCGGCAAGGCACGATCATCTATGTCGGGAAGGCGAAAGTGCTGAAAAACAGGGTCCGCTCCTACTTCACGGGTTCGCATGATGCCAAAACGCAGCGTCTCGTGAGCGAAATCGAGGACTTTGAATACTTTGTCACTTCCTCCGATATTGAAGCGCTGATCCTGGAGCTTAACCTGATCAAAAAGCATGATCCGAAATACAACATCATGCTCAAGGACGACAAGACCTATCCCTATATCAAGCTGACCGGGGAACGCCATCCCCGCCTGATTGTCACGCGTAAAGTAAAGAAGGATAAAGGTAAATACTTCGGACCGTACCCGAACGCGTATGCTGCGCAGGAAACGAAAAAGCTGCTTGACCGTATTTACCCGCTCCGCAAATGCAATACATTGCCTGACCGGGTCTGCCTGTATTACCATCTCGGCCAGTGCCTGGCACCGTGCGTCAATGAAGTTTCCAACGAGACCTACAGGGAGATGACAAACGGCATCACAAGATTCCTGAACGGCGGATACAAAGAAGTGAAGGATGATCTGTCCCGCAAGATGCAGGAAGCCGCGGAAAAGTTGGAGTTTGAGCGTGCAAAGGAATACCGTGACCAGATTACCAATATCGAAGCGGTCATGGAAAAGCAGAAAATGACGACTACGGACATGACCGACCGGGATGTGTTCGGGTTTGCGGTCAATAAAGGATGGATGTGTGTCCAGGTATTCTTTATCAGGCAGGGCAAACTGATCGAGCGGGACGTTTCACTTTTTCCGATCTACAGGGATCCCGATGAGGAATTTCTGACGTTCATCGGGTCATTCTATGACAAGCCGGAGCATTTCCAGCCCAAGGAAATCTTTTTCCCGGAAGGTACCGATCTTGGGATTGTCAGCCAGCTGCTCGACACCAAAGTAACCGTGCCTCAGCGGGGCCAGAAAAAAGATATGGTTAAGCTTGCGGAGAAAAACGCACAGATTGCTCTTTCGGAAAAATTCCAGCTGATCGAGCGGAGGGAACAGCGCACGGTCGGTGCATGTGAACAGCTTGGGGATGCGATGGGCATCGCGGCTCCTCTCCGGATCGAGGCATTCGATAACTCCCATACATTCGGGGCAGAGGCAGTTTCCGCGATGGTCACATTTGTGGACGGACGCCCCGACAAAAAAGGCTACCGGAAATACAAGACTAAAGCGGCGGCACGCCATGACGATTACGGGGCGATGCGAGAGGTGGTCCGCAGAAGGTATGTCCGTGTCCTGCGAGATAACCTGCCGCTTCCTGATCTGGTCCTCATCGATGGCGGAAAAGGGCAGATCAGTGCCGCCAGGGAAGTGATCGAGGACGAACTCGGTCTCGACATCCCGGTCGCCGGGCTTGCGAAGGACGACAAACACCAGACCGCGCTTCTCCTTTACGGGGATCCGCCGGAAGTCGTTCCGCTCAATCGCACCGGTGAAGCCTTCTATCTTCTGCAGCGCATACAGGATGAAGTGCATAGGTTTGCCATCACTTTCCACCGTCAGAGAAGAGGGGCGAAATCCCTTACTTCCTCGCTGGACGGAATCCCGGGAGTCGGGGCCAAGCGGAAAACTCAGCTGCTCCGCCATTTCGGATCCGTCAAGAAAATCCGGGCGGCGGGGGTGGCCGAGCTGAAGGAAGCGGGCCTTCCGCATTCAGTCGCGGAAACAGTGGAAGAGTACTTTAAGGAACAGGAAAAGAAAAAAGGAGAAAAGACGTCCGGGACCGGTGAATAAAAGGAGCGACGGGATGAACTGGAGAATCGTTGAAGATGCCATCATCAGGGCGCGGGAGGAAGGGAAGTTCGAAAATCTTCCGGGAGCGGGCAAACCGTTGCCGAAGGATGAGCTGGAGCATGTGCCCGCGGACATCCGGATGGCCGTCAGGATCTTGAAGAACAGCGGCTATGATGAAGAGGCCCTGTTTGTTCAGAGGGAGATAAATGAACTGGGCAGCCGTCTCAGACAGGCTCCGGATGGGGAAAAGACCGAACTGGAACAGGCCTATCACAGCCAAATGAGAAAGATGAACAGCCTTCTATCCAAGAAGGGCCTTCAGACCAACAGCTCGGCGTTCAGGCAGTACAGCCGGCAGGTCCATGACCGGCTGAAATGGGACTGAGATCAGAAAGAGGCCGCGCGGCAGGAATTTCCGCCGCACGGCCTCTCTTTCTATTGATAGATTACTCCCAGGCGAGGATCAGCTTCACGACACCTTGCCTGCGGTCGGGTTCCGGCCGGCATTCGGAGTTCTTGCCACTGATTTTCTGGTACTGGCCTGCCAGGAATCCGGCTTCCGCCGTATAGCAGCGAGCCCCTTTTTTTACCTGTTCCGGATCGGGGGAAAGAATATAGACGATTTCCCGTTTGCCCGATGATTCCTGCGCGAGTTCTCCCCAGCCGGCTTCCCGGAAGAAGCCGGGTGCTTCATCCATTTCTAACAACGGGAATGTCGAGGCCAATTCCTTGCCTGCCCAGTAGAGGATTTCTTCTTCATGCCTGCCCAGGACGGAAGGAAGGATATGGTCGCGGAATAGGGCATACCCGAACGCAGTCGGGCCTGCTTGTTCCACTTTTTCCTGATCCGGTTTTAACTCCATTTATGTTCGCCTCTTCCGTTAGAAAACTTTGCCGGAAGCTTTTTTAGCTGCCCCGGAACCGCAGACGCGGCTTTTGTCGAAAATGTGACCGTCATCTTGATTTCACTTTACTCTAGGAGTACAATGGTCATGTCTTATTATTGTAATCATGATGAAATAAGCAGTCAATGTCCGCTTCTGCCACCAGGTGGAGGCGTCCTTGCCTGCCTGTTTGTCAGTACTAAGGGGGGTAAAAGATTTCATGAGAGATTCTGATTTTGGCTTGCGCCGGCTGCACTCGCTTCTGGGGATCATCCCGATTGGCCTGTTCCTCACGCAGCACTTGGTGATCAACCACTTTGCAACGCAGGGGGTCGAGGCATTCAACACTGCGTCGGATTTCATGGGCAATTTGCCTTTCGTCCTGTGGCTTGAGTGGATCGTCATCTACATCCCGCTCATGTTCCACGCGTTCTTCGGCCTGTACATTGCATTCACCTCGAAGCCGAACACGAACCGCTACGGTACATATCGGAACTGGATGTTCCTGCTGCAGCGTATCACAGGTGTATTCCTCGTGGTTTTCATCGCTTGGCACATCTGGCAGACACGTATCCAGAAGGCGCTTGGCGCCGAAGTGGACTTCGACATGATGGCGGACATCTTTGCCAATCCGTTTATGATCGCGTTCTACCTGGCTGGTGTCATTGCAGCAACGTTCCACCTGGCTAACGGCTTCTGGTCGTTCCTCGTCACATGGGGCATCACTCAGTCTCCGCGCTCGCAGCGCATCTCCACGCTGGTCATGATGGGCCTGTTCCTCGTCCTGTCCGTGATCGGCATCCGCGCCATCTTCGCATTCGTGTGATGACTGGCGTCCCGTGTCACCTACTTTGATCTAACTGAGGAGTGAAAGATAGAATGGCGAAAAGCAAGTTGATCGTCGTCGGCGGCGGCCTTGCCGGCCTGATGGCGACGATTAAGGCTGCCGAAGCAGGCACACCTGTCGAATTGTTCTCCCTCGTTCCTGTAAAACGTTCCCACTCCGTCTGTGCGCAGGGCGGCATCAACGGTGCGGTCAACACAAAAGGGGAAGGCGATTCCCCTATGATCCACTTTGATGACACCGTGTACGGCGGTGACTTCCTGGCGAACCAGCCTCCTGTAAAAGCGATGGCTGAAGCGGCTCCGGGAATCATCCACCTGATGGACCGGATGGGCGTCATGTTCAACCGGACTCCTGAAGGTCTGCTCGACTTCCGCCGTTTCGGCGGAACGCTCCACCACCGCACGGCTTTTGCCGGCGCGACGACAGGCCAGCAGCTTCTTTACGCGCTGGACGAGCAGGTCCGACGCTTTGAAGTGGAAGGCCTCGTCAAGAAGTATGAAAACTGGGAGTTCCTCGGAATCGTCCAGGACGATGAGGGTGTCTGCCGCGGCGTTGTTGCGCAGGACCTGAAAACGATGGAAATCCAGACGTTCCGTTCGGATGCCGTGATCCTGGCTACCGGCGGACCGGGGATCATCTTCGGTAAATCGACGAACTCCGTCATCAACACAGGCTCCGCTGCGGCAATCGCTTATCAGCAGGGCGCAACCTACGCGAACGGCGAGTTCATCCAGATTCACCCGACGGCAATCCCTGGGGATGACAAGCTCCGTCTCATGTCCGAGTCGGCACGCGGCGAAGGTGGCCGTGTATGGACTTACAAGGACGGCAAGCCTTGGTACTTCCTCGAAGAAAAATATCCGGCTTACGGTAACCTCGTACCGCGTGATATCGCGACTCGTGAAATCTTCGATGTGTGCGTTAACCAGAAGCTCGGTGTCAACGGGGAGAACATGGTATACCTTGACCTCTCCCACAAAGATTCCCGTGAGCTCGACATCAAGCTCGGCGGCATCATTGAAATCTATGAGAAATTCACCGGCGACGATCCGCGCAAAGTGCCGATGAAGATCTTCCCTGCGGTCCACTACTCGATGGGCGGCCTCTGGGTCGACTATGACCAGATGACAAACATCCCGGGCCTCTTTGCTGCAGGTGAAGCGGACTACTCCATGCACGGTGCAAACCGTCTTGGTGCGAACTCCCTCCTGTCCGCAATATACGGCGGTATGGTTGCAGGGCCGAACGCCGTCAAGTATATGGCTGGCCTCGACAAGCATGCCGAAGACCTATCTTCGACGATCTACGATAACGTAATCAAGTCGGAAGGGCAGAAGTGGGAAGACATCATGAAGATGGACGGCAAGGAAAACGCCTATGTCCTTCATAAGGAACTCGGCGAGATCATGACCGATAACGTCACGGTCGTCCGCTTCAATGACAAGCTGCAGGAGACGGACTACAAGATCCAGGAACTCCTCGAACGCTACGAAAATATCAACGTCCATGATACTTCCCGCTGGTCCAACCAGGGTGCGGCATTTACCCGCCAGCTGAAGAACATGCTTTACCTGGCACGGGTCATTACAATCGGAGCACTTAACCGTGACGAAAGCCGCGGCGCGCACTATAAGCCGGACTTCCCTGAGCGGAACGATGAAGAGTTCCTGAAGACGACAATGGCTTCGTTCAACGGCGGCGCCAACGCACCGAAGTTCGAGTATGCCGATGTCGATGTATCCCTGATCAAGCCGCGTAAGCGCGACTATACATCGAAGCACTGATCTCTGCGAAAGGAGACGTATAACAATGGCTGAAACTGCTGTAAAGGAACGGAATGAGGCGACGGCCGCTAAGACCGTCCGCTTTAAAATCCAGCGTCAGGATAGCCCGGAATCGAGCCCTTATTGGGAAACGTTCGAAGTCCCTTACCGCCAGAACATGAACGTCATTTCGGCGCTCATGGAAATCCGCCGGAACCCGGTGAACACTGAAGGTAAGCAGACTTCCCCGATCCAATGGGAAATGAACTGCCTGGAGGAAGTCTGCGGTGCCTGCTCGATGGTCATCAACGGCCGCCCGCGCCAGTCGTGTACGGCGCTTGTCGACCAGCTGACCCAGCCGATCACGCTTGAACCGATGCGTACGTTCCCGGTCGTCCGCGACCTGGTCGTTGACCGTGAAGTCATGTTCGACTCGCTCAAGAAGGTCAAAGCATGGGTTCCGATCGACGGTACGTATGACCTCGGAGAAGGCCCGCGTATGCCTGAGCGCAAGCGCCAGTGGGCATATGAGCTTTCCAAGTGCATGACTTGCGGCGTCTGCCTCGAAGCATGCCCGAACGTCAACGACAAGACGAACTTCATCGGCCCTGCGCTGATTTCTCAAGTCCGTCTGTTCAACTCGCACCCGACAGGCGCGATGAACCGTGACGAGCGCCTGGATGCCCTTATGCAGGACGGCGGTCTCGCAGAATGCGGTAACTCGCAAAACTGTGTGGTCGCTTGCCCGAAAGGCATTCCGCTCACTACTTCGATCGCTGCGATGAACCGCGCGGCATCTGTTTATTCCTTCAAGCGCTTCTTCGGCTCCGACCACATGGTCGACTGATGCTGCGCACAACCCCCGCACCGGCCTGTCCGGAATGCGGGGGTTTTTTTATGCCCGAAACGAGCGTCCATGCCGTGTCACATCCGGTCGTTGACTTATATAGTAGGGGCATGCCTTCTGTTTCCAACCGGGACTCCATCTGTTATCATAGTAGAATGAATAGTCATTCATTTTGATTGGAGGAAAAGGATCATGAGGGCATCATACATCGGAGATTTCGAGGAATGGAAGCAGGGATTCAACTTTTCGGTTCCGGTCACCGTCCGTTTTTCCGAGACGGATATGTTCGGACACCTGAACAATACGGTCAACTTCACTTATTTTGAACATGCCAGGATCGAATATCTGAAACATCTCGGTCTCATGGAAAACTGGCTGGATTCGGAGGAGGGCGCAATCACGGTCGTCGCAGATCTGCAATGCGATTACCTGAAACAGGTGTTTTTTGATGAGCAACTGGATATCCACGTCAAAACGGCAAGGGTCGGGAGCACTTCCCTGGACATCCATTACTTGGCGGCCGGCCCTGACGGGGAGCCTGCATTTACCGGCCGGGGAACGATTGTCCAGGTCAGCAGGAAGACAGGAAAACCGCTGCCTTGGTCCGACAAGGCACTTGATGCACTCGGTGCCGCATCTTCCATCGTCCGATAAACATTCGAAAGCCGGGCAAACGCCGTCACCGCCGGACCCGTCCCTTCATACTCTACGATGAAGAGTTGAGGGGAGGGGCGCTACGTGGCGGATGAGCTGCATCATCGTTCATTGCTGACCGGAAGGGAAAGAGAAATCTTCCAGCTGTTGGTGAAGGATCACACAACGAAAGAAATTGCAGCCAAGCTGGGGATCAGCGAAAAGACCGTCCGGAATCATATTTCAAACACCATTCAGAAGTTAGGGGTATCCGGACGCGCTCAGGCAATAGTCGAGCTTCTCCGGCTTTCGGAACTCTCGCTTGACTAAATATACTTGCCATTCCGCACGAAACCGTTCACAATGTAACTATTCAAACGGTTTCGGGAGTGGTGAGTTGATGGCTGGCTTGAACGGAGAGGACCTGCAGCACGACGGGGAAGAAATCGCGTTCGTCGAAAAAGAGCTTCGGCATATCTCGGCACTGATCAAACAGAGCGGTCGGGAGATTCTTGACAATTATCCGATTACTCCACCCCAGTTCGTGGCACTGCAATGGCTGCTCGAACACGGAGACATGACGATCGGCGACTTGTCGAACAAGATGTATCTGGCTTTTTCGACGACAACCGATCTCGTTGACAGGATGGAGAAGAACCGCCTTGTAAAGAGGGTGCGTGACGATCAGGATCGCCGTGTCGTCCGGATTCATCTGCTCGAGGACGGGGAGCGCATCATCCAGGAAGTCATCGAAAAACGGCAGAAGGATCTCCAGGCCGTGCTGTCCGACTTTTCGGCAGAGGAAGTCGTCCTGCTTTCCGGCATGCTGTCCAAGCTGCATGCAGGCATGAAAGAAGGCAGGAAGCGAAGAATGGAACTGAAAAATACACAACGATGATTGTTGGGCGGCAAAGTGCCCGGAGCCGGTGGAGCTTCGGGTTTTTCGCCGTCCCGGAACGGTTATGATACGATGAGACGGCAAATGCCGTGCGGAAGGAGAGGTTCTGATGAATGAAGTGATCATCGCAACGAAAAACAGGGGAAAGGCAAAGGATTTTGAAGCGCTGTTATCCCCGTATGGAATCCGGGTTCTGACACTTTTCGACGTGGCGCCTGATCTCGATATCGAGGAGACGGGCACAACATTCAGGGAAAATGCCGCACTCAAGGCCGAGACGGTGGCCGCACAGCTCGGCAAAATGGTGATTGCGGATGACAGCGGACTATCCGTGGATGCCCTGGACGGCAAGCCCGGTGTCTATTCTGCCCGCTACAGCGGCGAGGGGGCTACAGATGAACGGAATATCGAGAAGCTGCTTTCCGACCTGTCTGCAGTACCGGACGAAGAACGCACTGCACGCTTTGTGTGCGTGCTTGCCATTGCCGCACCAGGAACCGAAACACGATTTTTCGAAGGGGCATGTGAAGGGCGCATCCTGAGGGCACCGGCAGGGGAAAACGGGTTCGGCTATGATCCAATCTTTTATGTGCCGACAGAAGAACGGACGATGGCCCAGCTGACCCCTGAAGAAAAAGCGGCTGTCTCACACCGGGGCGAAGCCATCCGCAAGCTTGAAGAAAAAGCCGGTGAAGTGTTCGGGAAAAGGCCATGACCGTTTGGCGGATTGCAGTGATGAGCGATTCCCATGGTGACGTGAAAACGGTCCGGCAGTTTTTGGACAAGCAGCTTGACGCGGATCATCTCGTCCATTGCGGAGACAGTGAACTCTCCGCGCATGATGAACTGCTCGGACAGATGATCTCGGTCAAAGGCAACTGTGACCCTGACGGACTTCAGGAGCATCGGATGTTTGAGGCGGGAGAGTTCCGGGTGCTCGTCACGCACGGCCATCTGGAGCGGGTCAAGTCCGGCATGCTGCCCATCCAGTATCGGGCAGAAGAAACCGGTGCGGACATTGTCCTGTTCGGCCATACCCACCTGTATGGTGCCGAAGTGCAGAACGGCGTCCTTTATGTGAATCCGGGCAGCACCCACAGGCCTCCGTCAGGGCGTCCGGCAACTTATGCGGTGATCGAAGGGGAGGCCGGCGGTGTCTCGGTCAGCTTCCTTCATCCCGACGGAAAAGTGGCAGATACAGCTGTCTTTACTGATTTTAAGAAACGCCGTTGACTTTCATCGGCAAGGACCCTATAATTATCTTTGTCTTGCGCAGCCGGAAGGTTGCCTTTTCCTTGTCCCAGTAGCTCAGCAGGATAGAGCAACAGCCTTCTAAGCTGTCGGTCGGGGGTTCGAATCCCTCCTGGGACGTCAGAAGCATCGCCGGAGGCGGTGCTTTTTGTTTTTCGGCCGGGAAACCGTTTTACATGGGATTTTGCGTGACGCAAAAGCATATGCACAGCGTCTTGCGGCTATGCTATCATTGATGAAAAGAAGGGGGTGGGACTGATGCGCAGGAAGAGACGCCAGCTCAGAAAACACGGCAAGGTCATCGTGATGCCGGGTACATTCGAACGGCTGATGGATGATGGCCTGCGCGCGGTCTCCGAGGAACGCTATGATGAGGCGGCCCCCCTCATCCGCCAGGCCCTTTCCTACGAGCCGGGGCATGCAAGCCTTCTCGGGGCCCTCACCGTCGCGCTTTATGAACTTCGTGAGTACGCGGAAGCCAAAGAGGCCGCGACACGGTATCTGCAGGCCGGTCCTTCCAACTACATCGAAGCAATGGAGCTTTATCTGTCCATCTGCATTCAGCTCCGGGACTATGATGAAGTGGAGGACACGATTTCCGCACTGCTTGAAGAAGGGATCATTCCGGAGGAGCGCCGGGAAAAGTTTGTTTATCTTCAGGGCCTGAACCGGAGGCTCCTTGACCGCTATGAAGAGCCGCCCGATACGCCGGAAGGGCCGCCGGATCTGGAAAAATTTCTTGCTTTGCCGGAAGGTGAGCAGCACGAATGCCTTTCATCCGTTCCTGACAGCGAGCTTCCCGAATGGTCCGGCTTCCTTGCCGGGCTGGTGGAACATGAGTCTGCGCTGCCGCTTGTAGTGACGTATGCACTTGTCCTTCTTGCGGGAATCGGATATGATTCTCCGGTGACCGTACAAAAGTTCGGCGTCCGGGAAACCGTCATCCCGGCACGTCTCCCGGGTCCCGGTGATATGCAGAAAGCCGGAGAGGTGGAGGACATCCTGAAAGACCTGTTTACACAGGATCCGTCCAAGGAGCAGATCGCCGTCCAGCTTCTGCGAACTTACCGGTTCACCGCGTATCCGTTCGAATGGCCCGGGCACTCCTCGGCGGAGGTCGCGGATGCGTACCATACATATATAGAAAGCCTGTTTGACGGTACAGATGCCGGGGCACACCCGGTCATAGACCTCATCAACAAAATCGAACTATTCCACAATGGCCGGCAGCTATGAAATTCTTGAATATGCACTCATCTGTGCTATACTGAGAAAGTTGTCAAACCAGTGAACACAAGCGCTCAAAAAGCGAATTATATCGTCTGGAGGTATGTAAACATGGCAGTAAATTGGGAAAAGCAAGAAGGTAATGAGGGTATCCTCACATTTGAAGTTTCGGCAGAAACATTCAGCAAAGGTCTGGATCAGGCATTCAAGAAGGTCGTCAAGCAAGTAAACGTACCGGGCTTCCGCAAAGGGAAAGTTCCGCGCAAAATCTTCGAGCAGATGTTCGGCGTAGAATCCCTCTACCAGGATGCAATCGATGCAGTCCTGCCTGAGGCCTACACAAACGCAATCGACGAAGCAGGCATCAACCCGGTTGCACAGCCGGAAATCGATGTCGAACAGATCGAAGCCGGACAGCCGGTCGTCTTCAAAGCGAACGTAACAGTCAAGCCTGAAGTCAAGCTCGGCGAGTACAAAGGCCTTGAGGTTGAACGCCAGGAAACAGCTGTCACTGACGAAGAAATCGAAGAGCAGCTGAACGACCGCCGCCAGGGCAATGCTGAGTTCGTCATCAAAGAAGACGAGCCGGCAGCAGAAGGCGACACGGTTGTCATCGACTTCGAAGGCTTCACGGACGGCGAGCCATTTGAAGGCGGAAAAGCGGAAGGCTACGAGCTTGAACTCGGATCCAACAGCTTCATCCCAGGCTTTGAAGAGCAGCTGACAGGCGTAAAAGCAGGCGAATCCAAAGACGTGGAAGTATCTTTCCCTGAGGAATACCACGCAGCGGAACTCGCGGGCAAGCCGGCAACATTCAAAGTGACGGTACATGAAGTGAAATCCCGCGAACTTCCGGAGCTTGACGATGAGTTCGCAAAAGAAATCGACAGCGAAGTTGCAAGCCTTGACGAGCTGCGCAGCAAGATGAAGGAACAGACAGCTCAAGAAAAGAAAGACGCATCCGAAGCGGCTCTCCGCGATGAGCTTGTCGAGCAGGCTGCGAAAAACGCAGACATCGAAATTCCTGAAGTGATGGTAGAAGGCGAAGTTGACCGCATGATCCAGGAATTCGGCCAGCGTCTTCAGCAGCAGGGCATGACACTCGACCTGTACTACCAGTTCTCCGGACAGGACGAAGCGGCACTCCGTGCACAGATGAAGGAAGATGCGGAAACGCGCGTGCGTGTATCCCTCGTCCTCGAAGCCATCGCAAAAGCGGAAGGCGTGACTGTCGGAGAAGAAGATATCCAGGAAGAGCTCAAGACAATGTCCGGCCAGTTCAACATGGACACCGAGCAGATCAAGCAGATCCTCGGCGGTACAGAAATGCTTGAAAACGACATCCGTTTCAAGAAGACGATCGAATTCCTCGTCGAAAACGCAAAAATCAGCGAATAATCCACCTCTGCCATCAGGGGCAAAAAAATGAAAGAAACAGGCGCCGGTTGACTCCAGCGCCTTCTTTCATACATTGGGAAGCTTTTTTCGCGCCAGATGTGCCCGGTACGAAATGTTTGCCAACGATTAGGCAATCTTGTAAGATTGTCACTTGAATAGGGGTGAACGACTTTGTTTAAATTCAACGATGAAAACGAAAACCTGAACTGCTCCTTCTGCGGCAAACCACAAGAACAGGTCCGCAAACTGGTTGCCGGTCCGGGTGTCTATATCTGTGACGAATGCATCGAGCTCTGCTCCGAAATCGTCGAAGAGGAAGTCGGCACCGGAGAAGAAGGCTTCGAACTCAAGGATGTTCCGAAACCTCGCGATATCCAGACCATCCTCGATGAGTATGTGATCGGGCAGGACCGTGCGAAAAAGGCATTGTCCGTTGCGGTATATAACCATTATAAGCGCGTCAATTCCAACTCCAAGATCGACGACGTGGAATTGGCGAAATCCAACATTGTGCTGATCGGGCCTACAGGCAGCGGGAAAACCCTCCTTGCCCAGACTTTGGCACGCATTCTCGATGTGCCGTTTGCCATGGCGGACGCTACATCACTGACGGAAGCCGGCTATGTAGGCGAGGACGTCGAAAACATTTTGCTGAAGCTGATCCAGTCAGCGGACTACGATATCGAGCGTGCCGAAAAAGGCATCATCTATATTGATGAAATCGATAAGGTTGCCCGGAAATCCGAGAACCCGTCGATCACACGCGATGTATCCGGAGAAGGCGTGCAGCAAGCGCTCCTGAAAATCCTTGAAGGCACAGTTGCGAGTGTTCCGCCACAGGGCGGCCGCAAGCATCCGCATCAGGAATTCATCCAGATTGACACGACGAATGTCCTGTTCATTGTGGGCGGAGCTTTCGATGGCATTGAAGACATCATTAAGCGCCGGATCGGCAAGAAGGTCATCGGTTTCGGCTCCGAAAAGGCGAATGCGGACGACGAACAATCGCTGCTTTCCCGCCTGATTCCGGAAGACCTGCTGCGCTACGGCCTGATTCCTGAATTTATCGGACGTCTGCCGGTTCTTGCCAGCTTGGAACAGCTGGATGAGGACACGCTTGTCCAGATTCTCACCGGGCCGAAAAACGCGGTCGTCAAGCAATATCAGAAGATGCTCGAGCTGGACAGTGTCCGCCTGACCTTCGAAGATGAGGCGCTCCGTGCCATCGCCGCAGAGGCGATCGAGCGCAAGACGGGTGCCCGCGGACTCCGGTCGATCATCGAGAAAATCATGCTCGATGTCATGTATGACCTACCATCCCGCGAGGATGTGGTGGACTGCATCATCACGAAGGATTCTGTCACCGACGGAGCTGAGCCGCTTCTCCTTGATGAGAATGGCGATCCGGTCGGCAATGACTCTGATAACGAAAAGACATCGGCTTGATCCAACTGGAAGAGCCGGCATCCATCTGCCGTCTTAGCGGCAGCGGACGGATGCCGGCTTTTTCGCAACGGATAAGTTTTAACCCGTATCGAAACGGACATGAATACATGGAGGTGACTCCGAATATGCCGACAAATAAAATGAATGATATTCCATACTTGCCCCTGCGGGGGATGCTGGTGTTTCCGAAAATGGTGCTCCATATCGACGTTGGCCGTGAGCGGTCGATGGCGGCGATCGAGCGTGCCATCGTGGAGGAGAACAAGATCTTCCTCGTTTCCCAGCGTGACATTTCCGTTGAACAGCCGACCCTGGAAGAACTGTACGGGACAGGCATACTTGCGGAGGTGAAGCAGACAGTCAAGCTTCCGAACGGGACGATGAGGGTCCTGATCGAGGGGCTGGATCGTGCAAAGCTGATCGCACTTGATGATGGGGAGTCATATTCAACTGCCAATATCGAGCTGATCGAGCCGGACCGGGAATCCGATATCGAGCACGAAGCATTAATGAGAACGCTGCTGGAACAGTTCAAGAAATACACGAAGCTCTCCAAGAAAGTCACCGATGAGACTTACGAGTCGGTGGCTGACATTTCCGAGCCCGGCCGTCTTGCCGATATGGTTGCGGCCAATCTTCCGCTGAAAGTGGCCGGCAAACAGGAAGTGCTTGAGCTGTTTAACGTAAAGGAACGGATCGAATGGCTGATCAGCCGCCTCCTCAATGAGCAGGAAGTACTCAGCCTGGAGAAGAAGATCAACAAGCGTGTCAAAGAAGCGATGGAAAAGACACAAAAAGAGTTCTACCTGCGTGAACAGATGAAAGCCATCCAGACGGAGCTCGGCGATGCGGACGGCAAAGGCGGGGAAACTGCGGAACTGCGTGAACGGATTCTGGAATCAGGGATGCCGAAGCATGTGCTTACCGCAGCCCTGCGCGAGCTGGACCGTTACGAACGTCTTCCTGCGGCCGCAGCGGAAAGCGGCGTCATCCGGAGTTATATCGACTGGCTGCTTGCCCTTCCATGGACTGAAGAGACAGAGGACCGCCTTGACCTGAACCGCGCCGAACGGATCCTGAACCGTGATCATGACGGCCTGGAGCAAGTTAAGGAACGGATCCTTGAATACTTGGCCGTCCAGCAGATGACCGGTTCCCTTCGAGGGCCGATCCTCTGTCTGGCGGGTCCTCCAGGGGTCGGGAAAACGTCGCTTGCACGTTCTATCGCGGAATCGCTTGGAAGGAAGTTTGTCCGGATCGCGCTTGGCGGCGTCAGAGATGAATCCGAAGTGCGGGGACACCGGCGTACGTATGTAGGTGCCATGCCGGGACGGATCATCCAAGGGATGCGGAAAGCGGGGACCGTCAACCCGGTCTTCCTGCTGGACGAAATCGATAAGATGTCGAACGACTTCCGTGGAGATCCGTCTTCCGCAATGCTCGAGGTACTGGATCCGGAGCAGAACCATAACTTCAGCGACCATTATATTGAAGAAACCTATGATCTCTCGAAGGTGATGTTCGTCGCGACCGCGAACGATCTCAGCATGATTCCGGGGCCGTTGCGTGACCGCATGGAAATCATCACGATCCCCGGCTACACCGAGCTGGAAAAGCAGTTGATCGCGAAAAACCACTTGTATCCAAGGCAGCTGGAGCGCCATGGCCTGACAAAGGCGCAGCTCCGCATCTCGGACGAGGCGTTCCGTTATCTGATCCGCTACTACACGCGCGAAGCCGGCGTCCGTTCATTGGAACGGCAAATTGCCGCCATCGCACGAAAAGCGGTGAAGCGCATTATATCCGGCAAGAACAAGCGTGTCCAGGTTTCACCGAAAGTTGTCGTTGAGATGCTCGGTAAGCCGAAATTCCGCTATGGCATGGCCGAGCTGGAAAATCAGGTGGGCGCTGCGACCGGGCTTGCCTATACGACAGTAGGGGGAGATACCCTTCAGATCGAAGTGTCCCTGTCTGCAGGAAAAGGCAAGCTCATCCTTACCGGCAAACTTGGGGACGTCATGAAAGAGTCGGCACAGACTGCGCTCTCATATGTCCGTTCCCATGCCGAAGAGCTCGGCATCGACCCATCCTTCCACGAAGACACCGATCTTCATATCCACGTGCCGGAAGGGGCCGTGCCGAAGGACGGGCCTTCAGCCGGCATTACGATCGCAACGGCGCTCGTATCGGCGCTGACAAAGCGGCCGGTCCGGAGGGAAGTCGGCATGACGGGCGAAATCACGCTGCGCGGCCGTGTCCTGCCGATCGGCGGCCTCAAAGAAAAGACATTAAGCGCGCACCGCGCGGGATTGACGACTATTGTCATCCCTGCGGACAATGAACGGGATATCGAGGATATCCCCGACACAGTCCGTGAAGAGCTGACTTTCCACCCCGTCAGCAATGTGACGGAAGTGCTGGAAATCGCTCTGGAGGAGGAACAGAAATGAAAGTAAACAATGCCGAGATCACCATCAGCGCGGTCAAGCCCGAACAGTACCCCGACGAGGGTTACCCGGAATTCGCGCTGGCGGGACGCTCGAATGTCGGTAAATCATCGTTCATCAACAAGATGATCGGCCGGAAGAGCCTTGCCAGAACATCGTCCAAGCCGGGCAAGACGCAGACACTCAATTTCTACAAGATTGAGGACTCCTTCTATTTTGTAGATGTGCCGGGCTACGGCTATGCGAAAGTTTCAAAATCAGAACGCGAGGCGTGGGGCAAGATGATCGAGCGCTACCTGACGGGCCGCGAGCAGCTTAAATCCGTCATCCAGCTCATTGACCTCCGCCACCCGCCATCTGAAGATGACATCATCATGTATGATTTTCTGAAGCACTACAACCTGCCGACGATCATCGTCGCCACGAAGGCGGATAAGATTCCGAAAAGCAGGCTGCCTAAGCACCGGAAGATCATCAAGGAAGCACTCGGTCTCGAAGAAGGCGACCCGTTTGTCCTGTTTTCCTCCGAAACGGGTCAGGGCAAGGAAGAAGCCTGGGCCATCCTTGAAAAACGAATGAAGTGAAAACCGGATTTATTATAGGCAGCGGCAGCCTTTCCTCTTTGGAAAAGACAAGCCGCTGCTTTTTGTTCTGAATGCGGTACATACGGCACAGGATTTCTACATACACTGGCAGGACGGGGAATTATCCATTTTGGAGCGGCTGCCAGGTTTAGTCCGCCCGCTGGATGTATATAGACAACCATATCCTTTATTTACATAGGCGGGTTTTTTGATTCGCCGATTTTCTTTTGCTATACTTTGATTGTAATCATTATAAAGTGGCTTTCATGGCTTGTTCACATTTGGGCCGGTTCCGGGCTGAATGGCGTGGTATAATGAGAGCCGTGAAATGAAAGAACGTGAGAGGTGTGACACCTTTATGTATTCCATTGTCGTCGGTGTAAACTACCGGACGGCGCCTGTCGAGCTCAGGGAGCGGCTCAGTTTCCTTGAGTCCGACCTTCCCGCGGCCATGCAGGCGCTGCAGAATGAAAAAAGCATCCTGGAGAATGTCATTGTCTCGACATGCAACCGCACCGAGATTTATGCCGTCGGGGATCAGCTGCACACTGTGCGTTATTATGTCAAACGCTTCCTGGCAAAGTGGTTCGGGATGGAGCTGGAAGAAATCGAACCGTACCTTACCATCGAAGTGCAGGACGAAGCGGTGCGTCATCTGTATAAGGTCGCTGCGGGCATCGACTCGATGGTGCTCGGCGAAACACAGATCCTCGGACAGGTCCGCTCAAGCTTTATGATCGGGCAGGAACACGGTACGACCGGTACCGTCTTCAACGAGCTGTTCAAGCGGGCGATCACCAATGCGAAGCGTGCGCATTCCGAAACGGAAATCGGTGAAAATGCGGTTTCCGTCTCCTATGCTGCAGTCGAACTGGCCAAGAAAATCTTCGGTTCGCTCAGCCGCAAGCATGTCGTGATTGTCGGCGCCGGCAAAATGGGTGAGCTGGCCATCAAGAACCTATATGGAAGCGGCGTAGGTAAGGTCACCGTCCTTAACCGCACACTCAGCAAGGCGGAGGCGATGGCCGAGAAGTTCAACGGGACCGCCAAGCCGATGAATGAACTTCAGTGCTCACTGCTTGAGGCAGACATTGTGATCAGTTCGACAGGCGCACAGGATTTTGTCATCGACTACGACATGATGAAAGATGTCGAGAAGCTGCGGAAGGGCAAGCCGCTCTTTATGGTCGACATCGCGGTCCCTCGTGACCTCGATCCGAAAATCGGTGACCTGTCAAACGTCTTCCTGTATGATATCGATGACCTGCACGGCATTGTCGAAGCGAACCTTGCCGAACGCCGCCGCGCGGCCGACCAGATCATGGACATGATCGAAACGGAACTGGTCTCCTTCGACGAATGGCTGACAACGCTCGGTGTCGTTCCGGTCATTTCTGCACTCCGCAAGAAGGCACTTTCCATCCAGGAAGAAACGATGGAAAGCATTCTCAATAAGATGCCGGACCTGACGGAGCGCGAGAAAAAAGTCCTCAGCAAGCATACAAAGTCGATCATCAACCAGATGCTGAAGGAACCGATCCTGCAGGCCAAGGAAATTGCGGGATCACCGGATGCCGCCCGCCAGCTCGAGCTGTTCCAGCGGATCTTCGGAATCGAAGAAGCCGTTGCGGAAGAGTATGCCGAAACCGCGGTGCGTGCAAAGGAAAAACGGGCCAAGGAAGCCGGCCTTGCCGCCATGAAACCGTCACCGGTGCACTGATTGTTTTTAAAGGGCGTTTCCGCATCTATGTGATACACTATAGACGCGGAAACGCTCTTTTTTAATAAGAAAGCAGAGGGTTTCAATGACCGAATTCGGACTGATGAGGCTGCATGAGGCCATGGTCGTCCTCTATGCGGCCAGCCTTGTGTTCTATTTTATCGACTTTTTGAACAGCCAGCCGAAAGCGAGGAAAGCTGCATTCTTCACGCTTGCTGCAGTCTGGCTTATGCAGACGATGTTTCTTATCGGGAACATCCTTGAGGAGCAGCGTTTTCCTGTGCTCAGCCTTTCGGAAGGCATTAACTTCTATGCATGGCTGCTGATTACGATGTCGCTCGTCGTCCACCTGTTCAGGAAAGCCCATTTCGCGGTGTTTTTCCTGAATGTGATCGGCTTTGCGGCAGTTGTCATCACGGCTTTCGGGGAAGCGGGAACGCCCGGCAGCGCAGTTGGTGAGGCGCTCATTTCGGAACTGCTGTTTATCCACATCACTTTCGCGATGATCTCTTACACGGCCTTTTCGCTGTCATTTGTTTTTGCGATCCTTTATCTGCTCCTTTACCGAACGCTGAAAAACAAAAAATGGGACGGCCGGTGGGGCAGGCTGCCATCTCTCGAGCAAGCAAAGCGGGCGATGACCATTTCGGTCGTCGTCGGGGTGCCGGTTCTTCTCATGAGCCTGATTCTCGGGCTCCAGTGGGCCTTTATCGCCGCAGGGCCATTTCCGGTGTGGGACCCGAAAATCATCGGTTCGTTTCTTCTGCTTGTCATTTACTGTGTGCTGCTGGTCTTGCAGAACCGCGGCAAGCTGAACGGACCTGACATCGCCTGGGGACATATCCTGGCATTTCTTGCGGTAATCGTAAATTTCCTGCTGATCAGCAGGTTATCCGTGTTTCATTTCTGGTATTGATATTTGAAAGGGTGGGTTCACTTTGAGAAAAATCATTGTCGGTTCAAGACGTTCCAATCTGGCGCTTACGCAGACCAACTGGTTTATCGACCAGCTGAAGGAAGCGGGTGTGCCGTTTGAGTTTGAAGTAAAGGAGATTGTCACAAAAGGCGATAAGATCCTGGATGTCATGCTGTCGAAAGTCGGAGGAAAGGGTCTGTTCGTCAAAGAGATCGAGCAGGCGCTGATCGACAAAGAGATCGATTTTGCCGTGCACTCCATGAAGGACATGCCTGCCGAGCTTCAGGAAGGCCTGACGGTCGGCTGTGTGCCGGAGCGGGAAGATGTGCGTGACGCCTACATCGCAAACGGGCATATCCGCCTGGAAGATCTTCCTGCAGGGGCGGTTGTCGGAACATCAAGTCTCCGCCGCAGTTCCCAGCTGCTCATGATCCGTCCGGACATTGAGATCAAGTGGATCCGCGGCAACATCGAGACGCGGCTCAGAAAGCTCCGTGACGGTGAATATGATGCAATCCTCCTGGCTGCTGCGGGACTCAACCGGATGGGCTGGGATCAGGAACTCGTCACCCAATACCTGGAGCCGGAGCAGTGCATCCCGGCTGTGGGACAGGGTGCCCTTGGCATCGAATGCCGTTCGGATGACGAGGAACTTCTGCGCGAGCTTTCGAAACTTACCGAACCGACTACGGAACAGGCTGTCACGGCGGAGCGTACGTTCCTGAATGAAATGGACGGAAGCTGCCAGGTGCCGATCGGCGGCCACGCGATTGTGGACGGCGGCCAGATCCGCTTCACAGGCTTTGTGGCATCGCCTGATGCAGGAGATGTATTCCGTGCGACCGTTATGGATGCGGACCCGGTCAATGCCGGAAAGGAGGCGGCACGCATGCTGAAAGAGCAGGGTGCCGACGAAGTCCTCCGGAAAGTGAAGGCGGACCTTGATGCGTGACAAACATCCTCTTTCTGGGATGACGGTGATTTTCACCGGAACCCCGAAGGCGAAGGAAGCGGTGGCTTCCGTCCAGCTGCAGGGCGGCAATCCCGTCATCCTGCCGCTCATCAAGACCGTTGAGAAAATCGTTCCGACCGATTCGCTGAGGATGCAGACGTGCACTTCCTATGAATGGCTGATCTTCACCAGCGCCAACGCGGCACATTATTTTGGCCTAAAGATGGAACAGGAAGGCTTCACGGCGGAAGACATCCCTGTAAAGATCGCGGCTGTCGGAAGTGAAACGGCCAAGGCGCTGGAAAACATCGGTTTCCGGGCGGATTTCATTCCGGCTACGTTCAGCGCGGATCATTTCGTTGAGGAATTCCCATCGGTTTCCGATGAGAACGATCGCTGCCTGTTCCTAAAAGGTGACCTCGCGAAGGAAACGATCAAGGAAGGGCTTCCGAATGAAGTAGATGAGTGGACCGTCTACGAGACGGTTAACGACGAGGAGGGCATCCGCGAACTGGCGGATGAGCTCAGAAAGGGCGGCAGGATCGCCGTGCTGTTCGCAAGCCCGTCTGCCGTCAGGGTGTTTGATCAGCATATCGCGCCGGATACCGGATGGGCCGGCTTCACGATCGGTGCGATCGGCCATGTGACCGAACAGGCGCTGCAGGAAGCAGGCGCAGCGGTCCATGTGAAACCCGAACGGTACACACTGCTCGACCTCGTCCGGGAATTAGGCAACCGAAAGGAAGGAATCTCATGAATGAACTTCAGTTTGCACGTCATCGCCGCCTGCGCAACTCCGCAGCGATGCGCGCGATGGTGCGCGAGACCGTTCTGAATAAGGAAGATCTGATCTATCCGATTTTCGTAGCGGAAGGGAAAGACATCCGCACGGAAGTCAGCTCGATGCCAGGGGTCTACAACTTGTCGCTTGACCATCTTGGCGCAGAAGTGGACGAAGTTGTGTCACTTGGAATTCCGGCAGTTCTCCTGTTTGGAGTGCCTGAGCATAAAGACGCGGAAGGCACAGAAGCATACCATGACCACGGCATTGTCCAGGAAGCGACACGCCTGATCAAGGAGCGCCATCCGGAACTGCTAGTCGTTGCGGATACATGCCTGTGCGAGTATACGGACCATGGCCACTGCGGCCTGATCGAGGAAGGCCGTATCCTGAACGACCCGTCGCTCGACCTTTTGGCCCGCACAGCTGTCAGCCAGGCCAAGGCAGGAGCGGATATTATCGCACCGTCCAATATGATGGACGGCTTTGTTACGGTGATCCGCCAAGCTTTGGATGAAGCAGGCTTTGAAGATGTGCCGATCATGTCCTATGCGGTGAAGTATGCATCCGCCTACTACGGACCATTCCGTGAGGCTGCGGGCAGCACGCCGCAGTTCGGTGACCGGAAAACATACCAGATGGACCCGGCCAACCGGCTTGAAGCGATCCGTGAAGCGCAGTCCGACATCGAGGAAGGTGCGGACATGCTGATCGTGAAGCCATCGCTGTCCTATATGGATGTCATGCGCGAAGTCAAGGACTTCTCCGGCGTGCCGGTTGTCGCCTATAACGTGAGCGGCGAGTACTCGATGATCAAGGCCGCCGCACAGAACGGCTGGGTCGACGAGGAAAAGATCGTCATGGAGACACTGACATCGATGAAGCGCGCAGGCGCCGACATGATCATAACGTACTTCGCGAAAGACGCGGTACGATACATGGAGGGGAACTGATTTGGCCCGATCGTATGAGAACTCGAAAAAAGCCTTTTCCGAAGCAGTCAATCTGATGCCGGGCGGCGTCAACTCGCCGGTCCGCGCATTCAAGGCGGTCGACATGGACCCGCTCTTCATGGAACAGGGAAAAGGTGCCGTCATCACCGATATCGACGGCAATGACTATATCGACTACGTCCTGTCCTGGGGCCCGCTGATCCACGGCCATGCCGATGACGATGTCGTCGCGGCGATCAATGAACAGGCCGCAAAAGGATCCAGCTTTGGCGCTTCCACACTTGCCGAAAACGAGCTTGCGAAAATCGTGATCGACCGCGTGCCGTCGATCGAGATGATCCGCATGGTGTCGTCCGGTACTGAAGCGACGATGAGCGCTCTCCGGGTGGCACGCGGTGTCACCGGACGCGACAAGATCCTGAAATTCGAAGGCTGCTACCACGGCCACGGGGATTCGCTGTTGATCAAGGCCGGTTCAGGAGTTGCGACACTCGGCCTGCCTGACAGCCCTGGAGTTCCTGCTTCGATCGCGGGCAATACGATTACCGTTGCCTACAACGACCTTGACGCTGTGCGCCAGGCATTCGAAAACTTCGGTGAAGACATTGCCGCGGTTATCGTCGAACCGGTCGCGGGCAACATGGGTGTCGTTCCTCCGAACGAAGGCTTCCTGGAAGGACTCCGTGAAGTCACCGAACAGCACGGCTCGCTCCTGATCTTCGACGAAGTCATGACCGGCTTCCGTGTCGGCTATAACAGCGGACAGGGACTGTTCGGCGTAACACCAGATCTTACCTGCCTCGGCAAAGTCATCGGCGGCGGCCTCCCGGTCGGTGCATTCGGCGGGAAACGCGAGATCATGGAACAGGTCGCTCCGGCCGGCCCGATCTATCAGGCCGGCACGCTATCCGGCAACCCGCTCGCCATGGCGGCAGGGATTGCGACTCTGAGCAAACTCACGCCTGAATCGTATGACCACTTCAAGGCACTTGGCGACCGTCTGGAAGCCGGCTTCCGCGAAGCGGCAGAGGCGAACAACATCCCTCATACCGTCAACCGTGCCGGCTCGATGATCGGCTACTTCCTCACAAACGAGGACGTAACCGACTTTGAAAGCGCGAAGACGTCCGATACAGAACTGTTCGGCAAGTACTACGCCCTGATGGCGGAAGAAGGCATTTACCTGCCGCCGTCCCAGTTCGAAGGCGTCTTCATTTCCACCGCCCACACCGAAGCGCATATCGACCGCACGGTGGAGGCATTCCACAAAGTGTTCAAACAGCTGAAGCGATAATGATTTGTGTGACCGTCCCGGAATGGGGCGGTTTTTTTGTTGTGGCAGGTGTCATCGTGTACTTTCAGCGGGCC
This sequence comes from Bhargavaea sp. GQ12, assembly GCF_059758705.1. NCBI lineage: Bacteria > Bacillati > Bacillota > Bacilli > Caryophanales > Caryophanaceae > Bhargavaea > Bhargavaea sp. GQ12. The sequence continues at coordinate 175,855 of NZ_JCAXEU010000003.1, read as the reverse complement.
ATGGTGTACTTTCGCCGTGCCATCGTGTACTTTCAGGACCGCTTAGTGTACTTTCGCTCATTATGTCAACTCAGCTATCCTAAATGAAGTGGCCAGCTCCAAGCCGCCATTCCACAGTCAACAATCCGCGTTTCCCAAAAATAGACCGCCCGTCTTCGCCATATTGGAGCCTTTGGATGCATATATTGTTTTATGCGCGAACATACAGAGGAGGAGAGGCAGATGGCGAAGTCGGCATGGACGATGGAGCAGACGTTCCGCTTTCCGCAGGGATGCGGAGAGCCGGTGCGTGCGGAATCAGTGAATGTGACACCCCAGTACACGGACGAGCATACGGAGAATGCCTACCGGCTGACCGGTATTTATCACCTGACGTGCATGGCGGTGTTTGACGGGGAAGGGGGCACTCCCGAGCCGGAGGGTGCGACGATGATCGAGGAGATCGACCTGAGCGGGGAGACAGGTTACTTTGAGTATGCGGTTCCCCTTTATATCGACCTTCCGGCAGAGACGGGCGACGGGGCATCGATAAAAGCACAGGATGTCCGTGCTCATGTGAATGAAGACGGGGCGCTTTGCGTCACCTGGAAAGTGGATTGCCTGTACGGTGACAATATAGATGATGAATCGGATGAAGCCCAGGCAGCAGCCCCGAAAGCGGAAGTGTTGGAGACAAATGATGAATCGTCGTCCCGGCCTGAAAGCAGCAGCCACCGCAGGGAGGCGGTTCCGGAACTGGCCGTTCGCGAGGAGTCGGAATCTGCATCAGTACGTGCTGCTGCCGAGCCTGAACAAAGGCAGCCGGTGGCCGTCGCAGTGAGCCCGGAAATACCGCAGGCAAGGGCCGATGCGTCCACGAAAAACAGCCCGGATGAGGTCAGGGCATTCATCTCGGGCCTCGAAGATACGTATACCGTCTTTTCCTATCCTTCATATAAAATCCTTGTAAAACGCGACACAGAGTCCGATTAACAAGATCAGCAGAAGAAAATCGCCAGTAGTCGGCACAAACAATGTGCGGATCAGCTGGAACACGGTGATCGGGATGATGATCGCCTTGCAGTAAAACCGGATTTTTCTGAGGCATGGCGGCAGGAGCCACGGGTTATAGTTCTTTCTCAAATGGGACACCTCCTTTCGTATTGACGGGCGGTTGCCGGTTTTGTACAATAAATGAAATGGATAACGATGCAGTGAGCGGGAAGAGTAGGACCGGATGTTGTCCGGAGAGAGGGAGCGGCTGGTGAAAGCTCCCGTCAGCGCCGTCCGAAGTCGCCCGTGAGCAGCCTCCGCGAACCGAGTAGCGGAGTGCCGGTCAGACGACCGTTATCGTTTTGAGCGCCGGCCGCTCTTGTTTTGCGTGCCGGAACTAAAGGTGGTACCGCGAAGTCAGCCCTTCGTCCTTTATAGGACGGAGGGTTTTTTGATTTCCCGGAAACAAAGGAGGAAGAAGACATGGAACAGAACGGCCAGCAGGAAACGTCTCTGCCGACAAAGTACGATCCGCAGGCAATCGAGCAGGGCAGGTATGAGTGGTGGGTCAACGGTAAATTCTTCGAGGCGCAGCCGGAAAGCGGCAAGGAACCATACACGATCGTGATTCCGCCGCCGAACGTCACGGGCAAGCTCCACCTCGGCCACGCCTGGGATACGACACTCCAGGATATCCTGATCCGCATGAAGCGCATGCAGGGCTATGACGCTCTTTGGCTTCCGGGGATGGACCACGCCGGGATTGCGACACAGGCGAAGGTTGAAGGGAAGCTAAAAGAAGAGGGCAAGAGCCGCTATGACCTCGGCCGCGAGAAATTCCTTGAAGAGTCGTGGAAATGGAAAGAGGAATATGCCGGGCATATCCGCCAGCAATGGTCAAAACTTGGCCTTGGCCTGGACTATTCACGTGAGCGCTTCACACTTGATGAGGGGCTTTCGGAAGCGGTTCGCACCGTCTTCGTCAAGCTCTATGAGAAGGGCCTGATCTACCGCGGTGAGTACATTATCAACTGGGATCCGCAGACGAAAACAGCGCTCTCCGACATCGAAGTCATCTATAAGGACGTACAGGGTGCCTTCTATCATATGCGCTACCCGCTCGCAGATGGCACGGGGTCGATCGAAATCGCGACGACCCGTCCGGAGACGATGCTCGGGGATACCGCAGTTGCCGTTCACCCGGAAGATGAGCGCTACAAGCACCTGATCGGCAAAACGGTCAAACTGCCGATCGTCGGGCGCGAAATCCCGATCGTCGCCGATGACTATGTCGAGATGGACTTCGGTAGCGGCGCGGTGAAGATCACACCGGCCCATGACCCGAACGACTTTGAAATCGGCAATCGCCACAACCTGGAGCGCGTCCTTGTCATGAATGAAGATGGCTCGATGAACGAGCGCGCAGGCAAGTACCAGGGCATGGACCGCTTTGAGTGCCGCAAGGAGATTGTGAAGGATCTTCAGGAAATGGGTGTGTTGTTCGAAATCGAGGAACACATGCACTCGGTCGGACACTCGGAGCGGAGCGGCGCGGTTGTCGAGCCTTATCTGTCCACGCAGTGGTTCGTCAAGATGGAGCCGCTCGCTGAGGCCGCAGTCGAGCTGCAGAAGGGCGAGGAAAAAGTAAACTTCGTTCCGGAGCGCTTCGAGAAAACGTACCTGAACTGGATGGAGAACATCCGCGACTGGTGCATTTCCCGCCAGCTCTGGTGGGGCCACCAGATCCCGGCCTGGTACCACAAGGAAACGGGTGAAATCCACGTCGGCATGGAAGCACCGGCAGATGCGGAAAACTGGAAGCAGGACGAAGACGTCCTCGACACATGGTTCTCTTCCGCTCTCTGGCCGTTCTCCACGCTGAACTGGCCGGATGAGGACAACGAACTGTTCAAGCGCTATTATCCGACGGACGCGCTTGTGACCGGCTATGACATCATCTTCTTCTGGGTGTCCCGGATGATCTTCCAGGGACTTGAATTCACCGGCAAGCGCCCGTTTGATGACGTGCTGATTCACGGACTTGTCCGCGCAGAAGACGGCCGCAAAATGTCCAAGTCGCTCGGCAACGGCGTCGATCCGATGGATGTCATCGATCAGTACGGCGCGGATTCGCTGCGCTACTTCCTCGCAACAGGCTCATCGCCTGGGCAAGACCTTCGCTTCTCAAACGAGAAAGTGGAATCCGTCTGGAACTTCGCGAACAAAATCTGGAACGCGTCCCGGTTTGCATTGATGAACATGGATGGGCTGAAGTTTGAGGAGATCGACCTGTCGGGCGAAAAGTCCGCGGCGGATGCGTGGATTCTCACACGCCTGAACGAAACGATCGAGACAGTCACGAAGCTTGCAGACAAGTACGAGTTCGGCGAAGTCGGCCGCGCGCTGTATAACTTCATCTGGGATGACTTCTGCGACTGGTACATCGAGATGGCGAAACTGCCGCTGTACGGGGAAAACGAAGCGGCGAAGAAGACGACCCGCTCGATCCTCGCCTACGTTCTCGACAACACGATGCGCCTGCTCCACCCGTTCATGCCGTTCATCACGGAAGAAATCTGGCAGAGCCTGCCGCACGAAGGCGAGTCGATCGTCGCCGCCAAATGGCCGGTTGCCGATCCGGCGCTGTCCGACGAACAGCGCGCAGGCGACATGAAGACGCTCATGGATGTCATCAAGGCAGTCCGCAACATCCGCGCCGAAGTGAATACGCCGATGAGCAAGAAAGTCGCACTCGCAATCCGCACGCACGATGACACGACACAGGCCGCGCTGGAAAACAACCGCGCGTATCTAGAGCGCTTCTGCAACCCGGAGACGCTTGAAATCAGCCGCGACCTGATTGCACCGGACAAATCCATGTCCGCCGTCGTCACGGGTGCCGAGCTCTTCATGCCGCTCGAAGGCCTCATCAACATTGAGGAAGAGTTGGCACGGCTTCAGAAGGAACTGGGCAAGTGGCAGGGCGAGCTGAAACGCGTCGAAGGCAAACTCTCCAACGAACGCTTCATCTCCAAAGCCCCAGAAGCCGTCGTCGAAGAAGAACGCGCCAAACAAAAGGACTACCAGGATAAATACGACTCCGTCCAAAAACGCATCGCGGAGCTGAAAGAGATCTGAATATGAATAAGGACCCCCGCCGGCTTGAGCTGGCGGGGGTTTTGGGTGGATGGGGCGTGGTGATGAGGGGATAGTGTACTTTCACGAGGGGATAGTGTACTTTCGCGGCATGATTGTGTACTTTCGGGAATGAATGGTGTACTTTCCCGCGTTCTAAGTGTACTTTCGACATTCTGAGTCGCCTGAAAATCAATTTTGATCCGCGTTCGTGACGTCAAAATTCAAAGATGGAACCACCTATTCCCAAGGGAGCTTGGTCATGCTAAGCTCAAGAAAAACTAGGGAAACGGGTGAGAAAAGTAAGTATACAGGAAACCTTGTTGATGGAATTTGCTCTCCAGCAGGCAGTGGACAGGCTCCCGCCCGGAGATTTGACCCGCGCAGATAAAGAGCAGTCCTTAAGTAACCTCCGTGCAGGTGTTTCAGGGGAAAAACGGATCTTTGAAACAGTCTGCTCTGTCATGCTTCCAGATGGTGTGGTTCTGATTCAAAATCTGGCGCTGCCCCTATTGGGTGGTATGCAGTTCCAGATGGATCTCGTTATCGTGGCAAAAAGCGGAATCCTGCTGATTGAATCTAAGCAGATTGCCGGCAGGCTCCGTTTTCATCCAGTTCCGGCCGAATTGCGTAAAGTGGATGAGAACGGAGAAATCCAAATTGTCTATGACTGTCCGTTGGCCCAGTTGGCTGATCAGAAGGAGAATCTTCTTCAATGGCTCAGGATGGAAGGCTATCGTGTTCCGGTACTGGGAGCCGTGGTCTTTGCCAACAACCCGATCATTGAGGAAATTGGACAGGATGCCCCTGTATACAAAATAAGGGAAGTACGAAATCTGGTTAGGCGACATCTGGAGAGAAAATCAGTTATCAATGACGAAGATGTCATGGCCATTTCGGAAACCATGAGAGAGCACGCACAGTCTTACTTGCCGTTTCCGCTCCAGCATCCCAATCGCTCTGCTTATTTCACCGGACCGATTTGTCGTCATTGCAGGAAACCATTGAAAAAGCAATCAAAGCGGACATGGTATTGCGATATTTGTTTGCTGTCGGATGGCGATCCTTACCTCGTGACTTTGTTGGCATGGTTTATTCTCATCCGAAAAACGATCAGCCCTCGGGAAATGATGAACCTTTTCGATCTAAAAGCCCATAAAAGCGTCAGAAACCTGATGATGCAATTGCCATTTGAGAAAATCGGCTCCGGCAAGACGATTGGATATCAGGCAGACTATGGGCTGCTTGTAAATACCGAAGCTGTGACCCAACTGATGGGTGAATGGCTGGCATCAGAAGAGTAGAAGGAGACTGTCTGACCACAGCGAATTGCGAAAGTACACTAAGCGGTGCCGAAAGTACACTAAGCGGCAGCGAAAGTACACTAAATCAAGCCGAAAGTACATCAAGCGCTCCCCAAAGTACACATACTTCCATCCCGACACCCCCCCGCACCCAAAAATCCCCCGGCCTGCCCGCCGGGGGATTAGTCATTCAACTTCATCTTAATGTGCTGCATGAGGACGTCGGCGATGTCGACGTCACTTGTTTCGTATAGTGATCGGGCACCGACGGGGTCTTCGATCTCGTTAAGGAGGAAGCCGCCGTCGGGGAGGAGCAGGAAGTCGACGCCGATGTAGTCACTTTTCAGAGCGCGGGTGATGCGCTGGGCGGCCCGGACCATGTCGGCCGATGGCATGTGCGGGTCGACGCGGCCGCCGAGTGTGAAGTTGGATTTGAACCCCGAGCTGCCGGTGCGTTTGACGGCACCGGCGAGTTCGTTGCCGACCATGTACAGGCGGACATCAGCGGCGCCGGATTCGATAAAGGGCTGGCCGATGATGCGGCGGTCCATGAAGCGGGTGAAGAACCAGCCGGCTTCCATTTCGTCGAGGACGCGGGCGACTTCGACACCGCCGTGGCCGTCGACGGTTTTCAGAACCGCCGGATAGGTATCCAGCTCGTCCGGGCTTTCGACAAGGCGGCTCGGGACTGCAGGAATCCCGAGGAAAGTCGCCAGCTGATAGGTGGCGAACTTGTCGTTGGCGATCTGGTTGATCTGCGCCCGGTTGAAAAGCCGGTGGCCGGCATTCTCAAGTTCCCGGGCGAGTTTCGCGTTGCGTTCCCGGAAGATGATGAAGTCAGCGTCCGCCGAAAGGTCGTCGGGGTACATCGAAAGGGTGAGGACAAGGCCCGTTCGCTCGGCTGCCAGCTTCAGGAGCTTGATGAAGCTGACATTGCGGGCTGCCTCATCGGGACGGTAATAGACGATGCCATGCTTCATGGCAATTTCTCCAGTATGTATTCGATCATCGCTTCCGCCACATTGATGCCGGTTACGTTATAGATGTTCCGGATGTGCGCCGCTGCATTGACTTCGCACACAAGCGGTCCGTCCTGTCCGAAAAGGAGGTCGACGCCGGCGAATTCCGCTCCCACTGCCCGTGCGGCTTCCAGGGCAAGACGCTGCTGGTTTTCCGTAAGCTCGATCGGTTCCGCAACGCCGCCATTCGTAATGTTCGCCCGGAAGTCTGTTTCGGAATGCCGGTACATCGCTGCGACAATCCGGCCGCCGACCGTGTTCACCCTGATATCACGGCCCCGGCTTGATGCGATAAATTCCTGGAAGACGAAGTCGACACCGCGCAGTGACTCCACCTTTTCAAAAAATGCCTCTTCGGTTTCGATCAGGTACACCTTGGCGCCGAACGAGCCATGGCCTTCCTTGATGATCAACGGCAACCCGAAATCAGCGAGGACACGCTCGAAATAGCCGGTCTCCGCGATGGAGAAGGCGGGGTAGACCTTCGGCGCAATGACTGTCCGCGGCATCGGGATCCCTTCCGCCGCGAGCCGGATGTATTGCTTGGCCTTATTGTCGCATGTCTCGATCACTTCCGGATCATTGAACACCGGAATGCCGGACGCTTTCAGCCAGGTGGCCAGCAGAATGTCTTTGTCCAGGAACACGACAAACGAAGGCTTTGAACCGATGCCCCGCTGCAGATCCATCATGACCTCATAGTTTTTCCGGACGTCGGCGCGCACTCCTGCACGCTCCGCCGCTTCGGCGACAAGCCGCGCCTGGTCCGCAAATTTATCCGATATGAGGCTTCCATTGTAAATGACCCAACAACTCTTCATCGCTCTTCCTCCACTTGAACCGCGCTCTACGCTAAAATGAATTCATCACAAGTTTACCACACGGAGGAGACGGCATTGATTCCAAAACTGGATTTCTACCAAAAGAAGCACGAACTGATGAGCGCGGATGAGATCCGTCCCGGGTTGGAGGCGATGGAGCGATCGCTCGCTCAACTCAACAACCCCGAAAAGCATCTGCGCTATATCCATGTGGCCGGGACGAACGGCAAGGGATCGACGGTGGCGTTCATGGACTCGATCGCCCGTGCGCACGGACTGCGGACCGGATCTTTCACCTCTCCCGCGATGTCCGACCTTCATGACCAGATCCGAATTGACGGACGTCCAATTACAGAAAATGAGGCCGACGCGGCATTTGCCGAAATGAAAAAAGCGGGAATATCAGGCCTGCTGACGGATTTTGAACTGCTCACAGCAGCTGCTTTCCTCGTCTTTAAGAACCAAAAGCCCGATATCGTTTTCCTGGAAGCCGGCATGGGCGGGCGCTTTGACAGCACGAATGTCATCGTGCCGGAAGCATCCGTCATCACGTCGATCGCCTTGGACCATACAGGGTTTCTAGGCAACTCAATTAAAGAGATCGCCTGGCACAAGGCGGGAATCCTTAAGCCGGGTAAACCGGGAATTATCGGTCGGCTCGAGCCGGAAGCGATCGAAGAGGTAAGACAAGCCGCTACGGAAGCGGCTGCGCCACTCTTTATATATGGAAAAGATTTCAACGCAAACCCGGGAATCACTCCAGGTCTCTCAGGCCCTCATCAGGAGATCAATCTCGCACTTGCAGTGGAGGCGCTGAAGGCGGCAGGGGTCGAACTCGATGCAGTTAAACTCAAGAAAGGAGCGGAAACCGCTTTTCTTCCCGGAAGATTTGAACAGATCCGGCCGGGCGTTTTTCTGGACGGTGCGCACAATCCGGCAGCTGCGGAAGTCCTCGTCCGGACAATCCGGGACAGATTCGGTGAGGAAACGAAAGTCCATTTCATGGTGGGGATGCTTTCGAATAAAGATTTCCGCAGTGTGATCCGGATTCTTGAGCCGGTCGCACAGTCGTTTTCGTTTATCGATTTCGACCATTCAGGGGCGTCGCCTGCTCAACTGCTTGCCGCCTCCACAAAACTTCCGTCAACTCAAGTGGACATCAGCCAGATCCGGCAGGGCAGATGGACCCAGGACGCTTCCCCCATGATCGTGACCGGCTCCCTATACCTGCTCTCGGAACTCCGTCCACACTTCCTATAATTTTTTGAAAATTTGAAGACATAGATTCTAGGATTTGGTAAAGTGTAGATTAGTGGCATGAAACGTGGAGGAGGGATGGGATGGTCCGCATCGGTAAGCCAGTGCGGCTGGCAGTGATTATCGCCTGGCTCCTTGTCGTTCCGGCGGGATTCGTGTGGCTCTGGTATACCAGGGAACCTCTGGATTCCGTTAGCTTGTCAGTCCTTTTTGCAGCCACACTGCTTGCGATGGCGGCCGTTTACTTTCCGGTCAGCCGGAACGGGATTCCGCTTTCGCTTGTCGGCTGGCTGACACTTCCGGCATTTTTTCTCGGGGGGATTTTCGCGGAAGCGGCCATGATGCAGATCGCAGTCCTGGCTGCAATCCCGGGCAACAAAAAAAGCCCGGATCCTCTCCATCGGTTTTTCTTTAATTCGCTGATGTTTTTCGTCTTGTCTGTCGTGTCCGGTGCCGCTTTTTATGCTGCAGGAGGCGTCACCAAAGGCATCGGCTTCACTGAACTCGTCCTGCCGGCAGCCGTTTATCTTACTGTCCATACGTTTGGGAATATCGGCTTTATCCATCTGTACCAGAAGCTGATCGGAAACCCGTACCCGTTCCGTATCAGGCTGATCAGGCAGGATTTGATGGCGGCTCTTGTCGTGTTCCCCTATGCGCTGTCGGCGTACTATCTGTATCTTTCGATCGGAGCGGCCAGCCTGCCAATCCTCGCTATCCCGTTTTTCAGCTTTATCTTGCTGATGCGGCTGTATGATACGACGGAGCGGGTCAATGAGATGCTTGCCCAAGCCGCCGAACTCGGTCACGGGATGTCAGGAAAGCTGACACAGCCGGAAGTGCTGGACCTGTTCGTCCGGAAAATTCCGGAGCTCGTGCCCGTGGATTTTCTTAATATCTATGACATCAGGAACGGACGGGTCGAACCCCTGAAGCTGATGGAAAACGGGGAGATGCTCGTCAACATCACCCGCAGTAAAGGCGAAGACACGGGCATCGGTTCCATGGTCTATCATTCCAGGAAGGGCCGGCTGTTCGGAAGCCGGGAGGAATGGGAAGTTTTTTCGGACGGGTCCGTTCATCCTGATGCGGAAAGCCTGATCGGTGTGCATATCGTCCGAAATAAAACGGTGGAAGGCGTTTTGACGGTAAAGTCAAAGCGGCCATACGCCTATGAAGAACATCATCTGCGGGTGCTGGAGCTGCTTGGTTCGTATCTGGCAGTGGCGCTTGAAAAGTCGCGTCATGTTCAAAAGACCGTCCGGGAAAGTGAACGCTGTGCGCTCACGGGACTGTACAATTACCGTTACATGGAGACGGCGCTGCACCGGTATGTGGATCAGGTGAAGCGCCGGGAGTCGGAAGCACTTTCCTGTGTCATGCTTGATATCGATCATTTCAAGAAGATCAACGACATTCATGGGCATCAGGGCGGAAACACTGTGCTGTCAGAATTTGCCTGGCTTCTGCAGGAGCGTTCGGACCCATCATGGACAGTCAGCCGCTATGGCGGTGAAGAATTTGTCATCCTGATGCCGGGTGTGAGCAAGGAGAAGGCAATTACTTTCTCGGAAGCGTTCCGCAGGGAGGTCGAGGACCATGCCTTCACGGTCGACCCGGACGGTGATGCCGGACCTGCTTTGATCCCGGTCACCGTCAGCATCGGAGTCGCCGCAGCGCCGGCGGACGGGGATAGCGCCATGGGACTGATCCGGAATGCCGACCGCGCGCTCTACACAGGGGCCAAGCAGGTCGGGCGCAATAAAGTGGCCGCTTATACGGGGTGAAACGGGGGAGTGAACACAATGCAAATCGGGAAGGGGGAGCGGGTTTCACTGCCGTTGGCCTGGCTGGTGATCGTGCCCGGGGGGATGGCCATGCTCTGGCAGCTTGGCGATGGTATCGATGATTGGCTCGCGTATGCCATCATGGCGGGCGCGGCAATCGCCACCGGGCTTTTTCCGCTGGAATTCAGAAACATCTCAGTATCGTTCCAGCAGTGGCTGCTGATTGCCATCTTTCTGAGATTCGGCGCCGGCGCGGAGGTGCTGGCTTCACAGCTGGTCGTGCTCGCTTCCGTCCTGTTCTCCAGGTCGGCCCTGCCGCCGGTCCACCGGTTCGTCATCAATTCTCTGATTTTCTTCGTCTCTTCCGTCTTTGCGGCGAGTGTTTTCTTTCTGGCGGGAGGGATGACCGGCAGTTCGTCTGTTTCGCATGTGATCGGCTATGGGCTGCTTTACACGGTCGCCTATCTCGCGGCCAATCATTTTTGCCTCTATGCTGATTCGAAATGGTTTGGCAGGCCCTACCACTTTCGTTCGAGGGAGACCCTCTGGGACGGAGCATCCCTTCTTGTCATTTTCCCGTTCGGGGTCGCCGCCTATTTCATGGAGCGGACATTCGGCCCAACAGGTCTGATTCCGATCCTGATCCCGTTCTTTATCGCTCTCGTGTTCGCAGGCCGGTACAACACGAGCGAAGGAGTGAACCGGAGACTCGAGTCCGCTTCGAAAACTGGCTATGAACTCGCAGGAAGGCTCAACAGCGAGGAGCTGATCCGTCTTTTCATCCACAGGATCCGTCAGACGCAGGGAGCGGATGTGGTCTACCTGATCGAATCGTCCGAAGGCCGGCTTCTCGCTACAAACGCCTGGGAATCGGATCAGCTGACGAAAAATCCACGACACCTTATTTTTGACGACAAGAGCAGGAACGGCTTTGGCTGGATCAGGCCTTCTGTCTATGGTACTGTCCGGGAATGGAAAAAGGAGCTTCCATTCAGTATGCCTGAGGGGATCGAAAGTGTGATGATCGCCCCTCTTCTGAACGAAGAAGAGCTTTCAGGATATGTAGTGACAGGAGCTTACAGGCGCCACCTGTTCACCCGGGAAGATGTCCAGATTTTCGATCTTCTCTGCACCCACTTCACCGTATCGCTGGAAAAGGCGAGATATGTCGAGAACGCCGCGTCGCACAGCGAGCGCTGTCCGCTGACCGGGCTGCACAACTACAGATGGTTCGAACGAGAACTCGACAGGCGGGTGCGCAACGTGAACGGCGGCGTTCTCAGCCGGCTTTCCCTCATCATTCTGGACATCGACCACTTCAAGCGGCTGAACGATACATATGGCCACCAAAGCGGCAATGACATACTCGTCAGTCTTGCAGCCATCCTTGAAAAAGAAACCCATGGAAAGGGAGAAGTCGCCAGGTTCGGAGGAGAAGAATTCGTCATCCTGCTTCCGGGGTGGTGGAAGGAAGAAGCCGTGGCCTTCGCGGAACGGCTCCGCAAATACATTGAGGACTCGGTATTTGAGATCCGGCCGGACCTCGGTACGGAGCGGAAAAAGGAGTTAGTCGGTATCACCGCAAGTTTCGGTGTCGCCAATGTACCGGAAGACACGGACGAGCCGATGGACCTTCTGAGAAATGCCGATCGGGCACTTTATGTCGGCGGAAAACAATCCGGCAGAAACAAAGTCGGCGTATACCAGGGATGACAAGACCGGGAAACCGGTCTTTTGTTGTGTCGAAACTCCGACACTGGGGAAAAGGAAAATGACAACCACTGTCGAATGCAGGATAATGAAAGTAGATTGATAGAGTTTGGGAGGGTGGAGGATGAACACACGGGCAATCAAGAACAATCAACAGGGCCTGACCCTTGTTGAAATCCTCGCCACCCTCGTCATCATCGGCATTGTTTTCATCGGGATCATGGCGATATTCCCACAAATGACGTTGTTCAATGAACGGACGGAAGTGAAGTTGGATGCGATGAATATTGCCAGAAACGAAATGGCACTCCTCAGGCAGCTTGAGCCTGCGCGATTCGATCCGAGTGCAATTGATGCATTCGGTGATCTGAACACACAAGCATCCAATTTGAACACCATATCCGGTACCGGTGGTGTGATCATGCTAACCTATCAGATTCCCGGGGGTTATTTCATTGAAGCCAGTATTTACCCTGCAGATCCGGATGAGGAAATTGGAAACGTGCATCTTCATAAAGTTCATCTTCAGGTCAGCGAAGGCAATCCCCAAAGGAGAGTTTCCGAAACCTACGGTTACTTAAGAATTCCGATGCCGGAAAGTGGTTCATCATGAAGAATATTAGAAATCAAAGAGGTATGACGCTTGTTGAGCTGATTGCGGCTCTCGCACTCGCAGGCATGCTAATCGTAATTATCATGACTATCTTTTCAATTGGAACGAGATATCAGTCACATGAAACAAAGCAACTCGACTTGCAGCAGGAAATGAACTTACTCACAGTCAGGCTTGTTGAAAATCATCGGATCGGCGACTGCTATACCTTAGTTGCGGAGAACGGTAGACTTGTGTCCAAGGTTTACCGACGTGAAGGGGATGCCCGTGATGGTGCCTGTACGAATGATGAAAATGGCACAACACTCATTCTATCGGAACGAGTCCAGACCGAGGCTTGCCGATATCAGACAGATGGCGGTTGCGGCTTAGCGGGCGTAATTGACCCGCTCACAGAAAATGTGAGGCTGAACGTGAAACTGCGTTCGGGTAACTCGAATCTTGAACAAGATCTGACGCTCAGCCGTTTTAAGGAAGGTGAACTGAGGTGAATAAGCTTCGGAACGAACAAGGCTATACGCTCATCATCGTCCTATTAATTATCACACTCCTCCTGGCGTTTGCCGCCACTTTCATGGCGACATCCATGAATCACTCGCGGCAGGAACTAACAGTGGAGTCAGGAAATCAGGCCGTCGCGGCTGCTGAAATGGGTGTGCAGTATTTCACCCTTCATATCGACGAACAAATCAGCGATGCGTTTATCAAAGTCCGAAATGATGTCATCGAACCCATGATCGGACAGCTGGATATGTGCCTGGAAAATGGGGGTTCCTATGGCAGTGTCCAATGCTCAAATCAGGAGGAGTTTGATGCTTATATCCGTTCAATCATCTCTGAATCGGACAGCCGCTATCGAGAAGAAATACAAATGCTTTACCCCGAATCACCAACTCCCGGAGATCCTGCTTCTACAAAGACATTCCAACCGGATGGAAGCGAGGTCCGATTTTACCTAAACAGATACATCCCTCAGCCCGGTGACACGCCTGACGAAATAAAACTGGAATTGACCATTGCCGGTGAAGCTGACGAACGGCAGGAAGAACTAAGGACCACTGTCCTGATCAGCGTTCCTGACTTTATCCACTTTATCAATGATGATGATCCGGAAGATGAAGATGATTTTATAAAACGGGATATTTACGAAGTGCTGTTCGCACGGCCGATCGCACACCAGAAATGCCTGCCGCTGTCTTCTCTGACTCCCCCTTATAATTGCAATTTGGGAACATCCACTTTTGGAGAACTGATTGCGGCGGATTCTTCCGGCACCCTGCTGCCGAAACTGAACGTATTGGTTGAGGATTTTGGAACAGCAGTCTGCCGAGATAAAAACTGCACTCAAAACCTGCACGGAATGACCATCTATGCCGGAACGTCCGAAGAGGATGTGTCGGTCATGGAGCAAAACCTGAACAAGCTGCAAAACTTCACCCTTGTCCAGGAAGGAACGTTGGATTTCGAGAAAAACGCCAACAACTCAGACGCCAATTTTATCGTAGGCTCCATTACTTCGGAAGGTAATCTCAATAATATTGATGGCTATATACTGGTCATGGGGAATCGGGATGGAACGGGAACATTTGATTTCGATAAGAACTTTAAAACCGACAGTGATGGTAAGGTCTGCTTGAATCTGGACGGTCTCTCCACTATTGACGGCAACTATAATACAGGAATACAGGCGGAAGTTCTGGTGAGCTCGTTTATTTCTCATCTCAAGGAAAGACGTTTCCTGGCGGTGCAAGGTTCAATGGGACATTGGAAGAGTTTGTTGAACATTGTACAGGGTCGCCCATAAATCTGATTGAATTCACGGGTGATCTCCCCGCTGTCGGAACTGATAATGCCGTAGTCGAAGTAAGGGTGGACTATTAAATTGAAAGGAGGCCCGACATGCTGGATTACATTTTCCTTCTGGTTGCCGCTATCATCATTTTTCCTGTCCTCTACTATCTGATGACCCGGGGAAAGGCGGGAAAAGCGATGGTCATCATGGCGGCGGCGGGGTTCGTGATTGCGCTTGCCGGCATTTATATCCAGAACCATTTTGCGTTCTATTATTCCGCACTCGCGATGATTGGCCTGTCGTTTGCCGCGGCGGTGCTGATCGCCAACCGGCTGCCGGGCGAGACGGTCACCGAAGGCGTACCGGATGAGCTGTCCGAGCCGATCCGGCTGGAAGATGAGCGGCTTGCCACTGATGACGATGAGATCGCCGTCGCTCCTGAAGACGTCCGGGCCGGCATCCTGGCGGAGGACTCTGACATGATCGAGCCGGAGGGCTACCGTGAAATTGTCCTCCCCGGCATGGCGGATATCGAGCACCCGCCCGAAGATCTTCAAATGGATCATTCAGTTGGTACCGAAATAGAAGACGGTGAACTTGAAGTTCTGACCGACCTGGATACACCGGAGGTTGACTTTGTTCCGGAGACAGTCGAAGAGGCAGTGTCACCGGATCCGATTGGAGATGAGGTGCAACTGCAACATATTCGGGTGATAAAACAGTGACTTTCACAAATGCGACAATCGAATCCATAAACGCTGATGATCAAAGCGGAAGCCAAGATACAATTGCAGATATTACGGCTACTGTCGAAGAAGTAGAAGGTGATTAATAAACTGCAAAATCGTAATTTATAAAAGACAAATATAGGAGCTGACAAAATGCCCAAAAACCCATTCCGCCGCAAACAACGCATTACCTCAATCACCATAGAAGAAGACGCCCTTCGCTACACCGAGCTCCGCTCCACCGACCCGCTCATCATCGAGCGAGCAGAGGAACGTCCGCTCCCGGAAGGCATCATCTCCGAAGGTAAGGTAAACGATCCGAATGCGTTGGAAGAGGCGGTGGAGGGGGCAGTGAAGGATTGGGGGCTGCGGCGCAAGCGCGTCCGTTTCCTCGCTCCTGATCAGTTTGTCATCATCCGAAAAGTGGAAACCCCGGCCGATGTCCCTGAAGATGAGCTGAAAGGCTACTTCTTCATTGAGATCGGCTCTTCTTTGTATTTGCCGTTTGATGATCCGTTGTTTGATGTGGTTCCGTTCGACAGCGAAAAAGAGGAGAAGGAATCGATCATCATTGCGTCGAAAGAAGAGATTGTACGTCAGTATGAGCGGGCGCTTGACGAAGCGAAGCTGAAGCCTGTCGAATGTGACATTGCACCGCTTGCGCTTTATCGACTTGCTTATCAGCAGCATGACCTGGAAACACACCGCAATGTGCTGATCGCGGATTTCCGCGGTAATGATCTGACGGTGTCGACTTTCCACCGGCATCAGCCACTGTTTATGCGGTCGGTTGACATGGATGAGGATGGCTGGACGGCGGAAGCCGCTTTCCGGGAAATTTCCAAACTCATCAATTTCTATACATACAACATGATGGACGGCAACGAGACAGTCGATTGCCTTCTCATCTCAGGCGACTGCAGCATGACCGAAGAACTGTCCCGGATGTTCCGGGACCAGATGCGCCTGGAAGCCGGATGCATCCGGAAAGATCGGATTGAAGACGCGGCCGGCCGAGAAGTCCCGGACCGGTTTGACCGGGTGATCGGACTGGCATTGAAAGAGGTGTAGCGCTTGCTCGTTGATATTAACTTACTTCCCGAACGGGACAGGGAACGATCAAAAGCCCTTATCCTCTCGCTCGTCATCCTGATTTCGGCGATGCTGTTATGGCTGACGTTCTTTATTATGGCGAACCGGAATGCGGATGAGGCGGAGCGGCTGGATGTCCGGACGCAGGAGATGCGCCTTGCGGGGGCGGAGATCCGCTCGCGCATGCAGGGAACGGAGACGATGGCGGACCGCGAGCAGCTTGAGCTGACAATCGGATGGGCGGAAAGCTACCAGTTTCCGACGGCTCCGCTTCTCAGGCATCTCGTTTCGTTGCTGCCCGCCCGCGGATTTTTCGTGGACTATACATATACCGGGCCTCATACGGCCGACCTGTCCGTCCAGTTTGACCGGTACGAGCAGGCCGCCTACTATCTGGCGAGGCTGAAGGCGGCGACGCCGGTCGAGAGTGCAATCCTGAACGATGTCAGCGCCGCGCCTCTGGAAGAGGAAACCGATGAAGAAGGAAATCCGGTGGAAACGGACGGCGTTGTCGTGCCACGCTATATTGCCGCCTACACCATTGAATTCGTCGACCCGCGTGTACCTGCGGAAGGGACGGCTGAGGAGCCGGCGGACGCGAGTGAGGGCGAGGCGGCAGAAGACGGCACCGATACCGATGTCAACGTTGATAATGACATCGATGTGAATGTGGAACAGGACGGCTCCGGCCAAACCGGTGAAGGCCAGAACGAAGGCGGAGGAACAGACGGCAGTCCCGATTCAAATGCCGGAACTTCACCGGAAGATGTTCAGCCGGACCGCGCCGACACTCCTGCAGATGATGGTACGCCTGCCGAAGACGGCCAAACAGAAGGGGGCGACGGACAGTGAACCGATTCAACATGAACCGGAAAGAGACGATCCTCGTCGTCCTATCGGCGCTGTTCCTGATCGCACTCGTTCTGTACTCGTACTTCCTGCTGTTTCAGCCGGCGAGGGAAACCAGGCTGCAGGCTCAGCAGACGCTGCAGACCGAGCGCCAGGTGCTGTCCTCGCTCCAGCAGCAGGCCGCGGGCGAAACCGAAAGCGAGCCGGCAAGCACCCTGCCGCTCCAGCGCCGTGTACCAGTGAGCCCTGCTGAAGAAGTCGTCCTGCTTCAGGTCGGCAAGGCAGAAGTGGTGTCCGGTACGGAAATCCAGAATGTGGCGTTCTCAACCGGGGAAATGGTCATCGAAAATCCGCCGGAGGGTGTCGCGAGTGTCAGCGAGCTGTTGACGACGGTGCAGATCCTTTCACCGGACTATGGCGGCATCCTTACGTTCATCGAGGAAGTCGAGCGGCTGGAGCGGATCACGGTCACCAATTCGGTCACATTCTCCGGCCCGCCGGAGCGTACCGAAGAGGCCCAGGAAGACGAGCCGATCGCGATGGAGATCACGTTCTCCTCATTTTACCGGCCCGATCTCACCACGCTTGAAGGCGAGACGCCGACCGTACCGGCTCCGGCGCCGTCTCTGAAAGATGATCCATTCCCGTTTGATGACGATACGGAACAGGAGGACTGACTGTGGACTGGCTTTGGGCGCTGATGTTTTTCATCTACGGCCTCGTGTTCGGGTCGTTCTATAATGTGGTCGGCCTCCGGGTTCCGGAAAAGCAGTCGATCGTCCGGCCGCCGTCCCACTGCCCGTCCTGCGGGCGGCGGCTGACGGCGGCCGACCTTGTGCCGTTTTTCTCGTTTGTGTTCCTGAAGGGCAAGTGCCGCGGGTGCGGTTCAAAAATCCACTGGGTTTATCCGGTGATGGAGCTACTGACGGGAATCGCCTTCGCGCTCGCTTATCTCCGGTTCGGTTTTACCGGTGAACTGCTTGTGTCGCTGCTGTTCCTGTCGCTTCTCGTCATCATCACGGTGTCAGATATCGCCTATATGCTCATCCCCGACAAGATTCTTCTTGCGCTCGGCATCCCGATTCTGTTGCTACGGATCGCGCTTCCGACAGATCCTTGGTGGGACGGCCCGGCCGCAGCGCTGATTTTGCCCGCACTTCTGTTGTTTATCGCCATCGTATCAAAAGGCGGCATGGGCGGGGGCGACATCAAGCTGTATGTCGTAATCGGGCTAGTGCTCGGGCTGACGAATTCATTTCTTTCATTGTTCATTGCAGCACTTGTCGGTGCGGTTTCGGGGTTCATCATCCTAAAGAGACAGGGCAAGGGGAGGCGCACGCCGGTGCCGTTCGGGCCTTCGATCGCATTTGGTGCAACTGTCGCCTATCTTTACGGGAACGACATTGTCGGCTGGTATCTGAACCTGTTTGTTTAACCCGATAAATTCTGTGGACAAGACGACAGCCGTCTTGTCCTTTTTCATCGTCCGGCTGGTATCGTTCCTTATAAAAGGGGTGGTGTCATGCGGTTACGGAAAAAGTATTCGCGCGGGGCGATTGCAATGGCTATGCTGCACGGCTTCCTGATGGGGATCGGAGGCGTGCTGCTGTTCGGTTTCATCGTCATGTCGGATGACAAAAAATCGGAGGGTGCAGAACCGGCCGAGTCCGGAGAAACGGTGCCCGCCGGGACGGAACCGGCTGAGGAAAAGAAAGGGGAAGGGGATGAGGCGACGGGCAACCGGAAAACGATGTTCTTCGCGATCCAGCACGGAATGTTCTCGAGCTATGATGCGGCAACCGGATTTTTGTCCGGGCAGGCCCAGCTGGATAAGGCCGCGATCGTCCGTGTGGCGGACAAGTTCTATCTCTGGTCGTCGATCCATCTGACGGATTCTGATGCGAGGGCGTCTGTCGTAAAGGATACGTTCGTCAAGCCGTTCACCGTCGATGCGGCGGCATGTCCTGCGGAGACGAGCGGAAAACTGCCAGTTTTGCTGGCCGGGCAGAAAGCGGCAAATTTCAATTTTGGGGATGAGACAAAAGACGATGCCCTTCCTGACGCCTGGAAAAAGAATGTCGGTGCCGTACAAGGGATTACCGACGATCCGGCGGTGATGAGGCTCCATCTGGTCAGCCATTATGCCGAAGCGGCGGAGTGTCTTAAAATCGAATTTTAAGCCATATTCCATATCCGTTTTTGAAAAGTGAGGATTTCTCTAATTCCCCCGGCTCGGCTATGATGAAAACAAACCGATTAGGGGGAATGGCACATGGAATTCATAACGAACCGGCAGGTGATCCTCGCATCCGGATCACCGAGGAGAACAGAGCTGATGGGGGTGGCGGGAATCCCGTTCATCGTTCGGAAGCCGCAGGTGGAAGAACCGCCGATCCGGCAGGGGGAGATGCCGGCGGCATATGCAGAGCGGCTCGCCGGGCTGAAGGCACGGGACGTGGCGGCAAATGAGCCGGAATCTGTCGTGATCGGTGCCGACACTGTCGTGCACCAGGGAGGGATGGTATACGGGAAGCCGGCTGACAGGGAGGATGCGAAGGCGATTCTCGAATCGCTCTGCGGCTCGGTGCATTCTGTCTCGACAGGGGTGTGTGTGGCGCACGGTGAGCAGGAACGCACCTTTTCTGTCACAACGGACGTCGAGTTCCGGAGTGTCCCGGACTGGGTAATCGACCGGTATGTCGACTCCGGCGATCCGATGGACAAGGCCGGCGCATACGGTATCCAGTCCGGCGGCGCATTGTTTGTGAAGGAGATCCGGGGGGATTACCACGCGGTGGTCGGGCTTCCGATCGCGGATGTCTTCAAGGTGCTTCATGACATGGATGTGATCTCGGGAGAGGGGGACGAGCCTTGACGACGGACCTGTACGTTCCGAAAATCAGCGAGCTCCATATCGCCGACCGGCCGAGGGAGCGGCTCATCCGTCAGGGAGCGGAAAGCCTGTCCAATCAGGAGCTGATCGCGATTTTGCTCCGGACCGGCACACGCTCAGAATCGGTCCTCCAGCTGTCCAACCGGGTGCTGGCTTTTTTTGACCGGATCCAGGACATGCAGCACGCGACACTTGAGGAGATGACATCGGTCAAAGGAATCGGCGAGGCAAAGGCGGTGCAGCTGCTCGCGGCTGTGGAACTCGGCAAACGCCTGACCCGCAAGCAGTCGACGGAACGCTATGTCATCCGATCACCGGAAGACGCCGCCACTTACCTGATGCCCGACATGTCGAATCTGAATCAGGAGCACTTTGTCGTCCTGTTCCTGAACGTGAAAAACGAGGTGCTCCACAGCCGGACCATCTTTATAGGAAGCCTCAACTCCTCGATCGTCCATCCGAGGGAAGTTTTCAGGGAAGCAGTCAAACGCTCCGCGGCATCCATCATCTGTGCCCACAACCACCCGAGCGGCAACCCGTCCCCGAGCCCGGAAGACATCGAAGTCACCAAACGCCTCTCCGAAGCCGGCAAAATCGTCGGCATCGACCTCCTCGACCACATCATCATCGGCGACCACAAATTCCTCAGTCTCAAAGAAGGGGACTTTATTTAAATGAACGGTAGGGGCGAGTGTCTCTCTGTTATGGTTGATTGCAGCGAAAGGCCCGAGACACCTGCGGAAAAGCGTTAGCCGAAGACCCCAGATGTTGCGCAACGCTTTGCTTATGCGCACAGACGCCAGTCTACGTACTGGCGCCGGCTAAGGCAACGCCCGCGGTAAGCGTCCGCCAGCAGCGAAAATCAACCCACACTCTATCCGCCATAGCAAGAAAATACTTACTTTAATCTATTACACGATATAGCTTCATATAAGATTGTCACTTTCTCGCGGAATCCGTTATAATGATGTGTATGATTTCAAACCGGCAACACTAACGGCCGCGCAGAAAGGGAGATTAATAGCGTGTTTGGATTCGGATCAAAAGATGTCGGGATAGACCTCGGCACAGCAAATACATTAGTTTTCATCAAAGGCAAGGGAATTGTTCTCCGCGAACCGTCCGTCGTCGCGAAGAATGTAAAGACCGGAGAAATCGTCGCAGTCGGGAATGATGCGAAGAATATGATCGGCCGGACACCGGGCTCGATCATTGCGACACGTCCGATGAAAGACGGCGTCATCGCGGACTTTGACACAACAACGGCCATGATCCAGTATTACCTGCGCGAAGCACAAAAAGCATCCGGCGGCACATGGAAAAAGCCGAACGTCATGATCTGCGTGCCATACGGCATCACATCGGTCGAACAGCGCGCCGTCATCGACGCATCCCGCCAGGCAGGCGCCAAAGACGCCTTCACCATCGAAGAGCCGTTTGCGGCAGCGATCGGCGCAAGCCTCCCGGTATGGGAACCTACCGGCAGCATGGTCGTCGATATTGGTGGCGGGACAACGGAAGTGGCAGTTATCTCGCTCGGAGGCATCGTCACAAGCGAATCGATCCGTGTCGGCGGCGACGCAATGGATCAGGCGATCATCTCGTATATCCGCAAAACCTACAACCTGACGATCGGCGACCGTACCGCGGAACAGATCAAGATCGAGATCGGCTCCGCCAATGTCACCGAAAAGCCGGAAAAGATGGAGATACGCGGACGCGACCTGCTTACGGGCCTTCCGAAAACGATCGAAATCTCTTCGGAAGAAATCGCGGAAGCGCTCAAGGAATCCATCACTGCAATCATCGATGGCGTGAAAAAGACCCTCGAGCACACACCGCCTGAGCTGGCGGCGGACGTCATGGAGCGCGGCATCGTGCTCACGGGCGGCGGCGCATTGCTCAGCAACCTCGACAAAGTCATTGCGGAAGAAACGAACATGCCTGTATCCATCGCAGAAGACCCGCTTGACTGCGTGGCAATCGGCACCGGCAAGGCGCTGGACAACTTCGATGTCATCAAGAAACAGCAAGCCAGATAATACGGGAGTGAAGGCACCATGCCGCAGTTTTTCTCAAACAAACGGCTGATCCTCCTTCTCGTCGGTGTCATCGTGCTGGTCGCCCTGATCTTCTTCTCGCTCAGGGACCGCGACCAGGCGAACGTGCCCGAGCAGATCGTAAAAGATGTCGTCGGCTTCGGACAGCAACTGTTCTCGAAGCCGGCGCATTACATAACGGGCCTGGTCGATGATGTGGATTCACTCCTGAACACCTATGAGGAGAATCAGCGCCTGCGGGCACGGCTCGTTGAATACGCGGCCGTCCAGGCGGAGCTCAGCGATGTACGCAACGAAAACCAGCGGCTCAAGGACATTGTCGGCAAAGAGGATGACCTCAGGGACTATGAGCCAATCCAGGCAACGGTCCTCGCAAGGAACCCGGATCAGTGGGAAGAAAAGATCGTCATCGATCGGGGCGAGTCCCATGGCATCCAGAAAAATATGGCGGTCATGACGGCCCAAGGACTGATCGGCAAAGTCATTCTCACGACACCTTTTACATCAACTGTTCAGCTGCTCGCAACACAGGATCCGGACTACCGGGTATCCGCGCTCGTCACGGGTGAGACGGAGGCGTTCGGGCTGATTGAAGGGTATGACACCGAGCGGGGGGAACTGATCCTCCGGAGGATCGACTCCGCCTTCGAGATCAAGGAAGGCCAGAAGGTCGTTTCGTCCGGCCTCGGCGGCATTTTCCCGAAAGGACTATTAATCGGGGAAATCACCGAAGTGACGACGGATGACTTTGGTCTGACGAAGCAGGCGCACATCAAGCCGGCCGCCGATTTTTCGTTGCTGGAACATGTGATCGTCGCCAAGCGGACATCGACTGCGGTCGACGGATCAGATGCCGGCAACACGGGAGAGGCCATGGATAAAACGGCGGATGGCGGGGAAGAAGGGAACGGCTCATGATCCGGCTCCTCATTCCGCTCGTCGCCGTCGTTTTGTTCTATGTGGAGCCGGTGTTCGGGCTGTTTTCCCCGATTGAGATCGGCGGGGAGCTCCGCTTCCTCATTCCGCGTTTTCTGATCATGTTCCTGATTTTTGTCGGTGTCTATTACAGCCGGCAGCGTGCCCTCGTGTACGCAATCATTTTCGGACTCTTGTACGATTTATTTCACATTGATATTATTGGACTATACGCCTTCCTGTACCCGGTCGTCTGCCTGCTGGCAATCTGGGCAGTGAAGCATATCCACCAGCACATCATCGTCGTCACGGTCATCACGCTGCTTCTGGTGGCTGTGCTCGAAACTGCGCTGTACGGATTTTTCACACTGATCGGATTTATCGGGATGCCGTTCAACGAATTCATTCCGACCCGCCTCGTGCCGACGATGATCGCCAACTCGGTGTTCCTTGTTTTGCTGGGCTGGGTGTTCAAATCGCTTGCCAACCGGCGGAGCATCCAGAAAAGGGAAAGAATGTTGTAAGCATGGAGGAGAATTGGGGTGACGCAAGTGACTAAAAAACAGCTTGTCATGATAAAAGGAACGAAGTCGGGCCTCGTGTTGCGCCTTGACGACCAATGCGCCTATTCCGAACTGATTTCGGAACTGGAGCAGAAAGTCCGGGATGAGGCGCTTGAGGGGACGACGGAGATCCAGCTCCACCTCGGCAACCGGTTCTGTACCGATGAGCAGGTGAAGGAACTCATCAACTGTGTCCAGAAATCTCCCCATCTCCGAGTAACGAAAGTGCAGAGTGATGTCATCCGTGTGGAGGAGTGCAACCGCCTCATCCGGGAAAGCCAGTCTGAGACGTATGTCGGGATTGTGCGCTCCGGACAGGTCCTGAAGGCGGAGGGCGACCTCGTCATCATCGGTGACGTCAACCCGAACGGGAAGGCCATCGCGAACGGGAACATCTTTGTCCTCGGCCGGCTCAAGGGCATCGCCCATGCCGGTGCCGGAGGCAATCATGACGCGGTCATCGCAGCTTCCTGGCTGGAAGCGACGCATCTGATGATCGCCGATAAAGTGGAGACGATGACGGACGAACTGACGGTTCTGTCCGAACGCCCGGAAATGGAATGTGCCTACATCCACCGGAACGGTTTCATCGCCATCGACCGACTTCAGGAGCTCCGCATCCTGAGGCCGAACCTATCTACATTCAAGGGAGGAAGCTAATGTGGGAGAAGCCATCGTTGTAACATCTGGGAAGGGGGGCGTCGGCAAAACGACGACGACCGCCAACCTGGGAACTGCATTGGCCCTTCAAGGCAAGAAAGTCTGCCTGATTGACACGGACATCGGCCTCCGGAATCTGGACGTCGTGCTCGGCCTTGAAAACCGGATCATCTACGATCTCGTCGATGTGGTGGAAGGGCGTTGCCGTGTCGGGCAGGCGCTCGTGAAGGACAAGCGCTTTGAAGACCGGCTGTTCCTGCTTCCGGCTGCACAGACAGCGGATAAATTGGCCGTATCGCCTGAGCAGATGAAAGAGCTTGTCACAGAGCTGAAGCGCGAATATGACTATATCCTGATTGACTGCCCGGCCGGAATCGAGCAGGGCTACCAGAACGCCGTTGCCGGTGCCGACCGCGCAATCGTCGTCACGACACCTGAAATTTCCGCGGTGCGCGACGCCGACCGGATCATCGGCCTTCTCGAGCAGGAAGAAAACATCGAACCGCCGAAGCTCATCATCAACCGGATCAAGCGCCACCTTATGGACTCCGGCGAGGCGCTCGACGTCAACGAGATCACGACGCACCTGTCGATCGATCTTCTCGGCATCGTCATGGATGATGAAAACGTCATTTCTTCATCCAATAAAGGCGAACCGGTCGTCCTGAACCCGGCGAACCGCGCCGCCACGGGCTACCGCAACATTGCCCGCCGCATCCTCGGCGAATCGGTCCCGCTCATGTCTATGAACGAGCAGAAAAAAGGCTTCTTCGGCAAACTGAAGTCTCTTTTCTCGAAATAATCGTTTCCCGGGAAATCGGGAAGAAATAATGTAATTCGACAATGTGACCCCCATCACATGCCTGTTCAGGCGTGCGGATGGGGGTTTTTATAATGGAAAGGAGGAAAGGTGATGGGGAAGCGCAGTGTGCCGGAGCGGCTGGCCGCACTGGCGGTGCTGGAATCGAGAGTATCGCCGGGACACCGTTCCTACTCTCGGACCAAAAGTGATCTCGACATGCGGCTTGCCGGATTTGCAGGGGAGAAAAAGGCGGATTTTTATCTTGAAGAGTTGAGGATGAAGGAGAAGCCGCTAGTTTTGAAGGATGTCATGATTCCATCCGGCGGAAAGCAGGTGCAGGTGGACACGCTTGTGTTGCATCCGGCGTTTCTTCTCGTCCTTGAGATTAAAAACATGACGGGCGAACTCCACTTTGACGAAGAAACCGGACAATTTTACCGTGTGAAAAATGGTGTCCGGGAGGGCATGCGGAACCCTGAAGACCAGCTAAACCGTGCCGTTATAGCAACGGAGCGCTTCCTCGCATCAATTGATTTGCCCGTCCGAGCCCACGGAGCCATCGTGCTCGCCAGCTACAATGGGCTGGTTGTCCAGGGCCCCGTAAGCCTGCCAATCTTCCCGGTAGACAGACTGCCGGGGCACATTGAGAAACTGGAGAAGGAGAATCGAGCAATCTTAAGAAGATCGGACCTGCATTACGTTGATGATACGCTCAAACTTCTGTCGCGGGAAAAGCAAGATCAGCATTTTAAATGGTATAATCTTACAGGTGTTGATGTTGAAGCGGGCGTGAGATGTCCCGGCTGCTTCAGAATTGGCATGGAGCGTGGGTACGGAAAGTGGCTTTGCATGGATTGCAAAGTAACATCAACCGATGCCCATCTTGCCACGCTACAGGAATATCGATTGATGTTTGGAGAGGAGATCACCAGCAAGCAATTAATGAACTTTATACAACTACCCAATCTCTACCTTGCGATCCGCCTATTGCAGGAGAAATATCCCACTATAAATGAGAATAAGAGAAATAAACGATACCGTATTAATTCTGATCCCTCATTATTATAAAGCTTCATCAATCACCTGCTTTACCGAAAGTAATCCTGGTGTGAAACAGGCAGAAAAGCTGTCAAAGCTAAAATAACAGCCAGCTACTTGCAACAAGGCCACTGAAATTGAAACAAGGGCCAGCCACTTGCAATATGGCATTCCAAGTTGAAATAAGGGCCAGCCACTTGCAATATGGCATTCCAAGTTGAAACAAGGGCCAGCCACTTGCAATATGGCATCCCGAGTTGAAACAAGAGCCCCGCAACTTGCCACATGGCACCATAACTTGCCACAAGGACGCGCTACCTGCCACACGCCGCCGCCCCAACTGCACTCTCCAAATCTCTCAACAATTTATCATCACCCCGCCCCCTTCTACATATGATAGAGAAAACATTTTGCAGGGGTGTGGTGCTGATGAGGTGGAGGGAGAAGTGGGTGGCGGCGCTGCTCGTGACAGTGGTGCTGTTCGGGGTGGCGAAGCTGGAGGAGCATCAGGTGATGAAGACGCAGATCACGCATCTGGTGCGGTCGGGCGAGGAGCTGACTGTCCTGAAAAAGTGGGTGATGTCGTTTGTGGATCAGGGCCGTCCGGAGACGACGGTTCCGGTCATCGCGGACGGGACGACGCCGGCGATGGCGGAGTTTTCGTCACTGCAGCCGTTCCGTGAAGGCGTGGTGCTGTCGTATAATGCGACCATACCGGTGACGGCGAAGGGGGACGGGCTGGTTATCTATACGGGGCATACGCGCCAGACGGGGAAGACGGTGACGGTTCAGTATGACGACGGGGACACGGTGACGTATGGGTTCATCGGAAAATTCCTTACCCTGCCGTATACGACGGTCGGAGAGGGCGAGCCGATCGCCGAGCTGGAGACGGGGGCGATGTTCCTCGGCGTGGAGCGTGACGGCGGGATGATGGATGCGGAAGGTGTGAAAAACTGGCTGGCTGCACTGAGGGGGACGGGGGAATGACAGCCGGAGCCCGGGGAAAATGAAGTACCGGATGCATCCGGTCATGATCCCGTTCCTGCTCGCCATCATCGCAGGCGGAAATGTCTCATTCTATGCCATCGTCCTCGGCTCGCTCCTTTTCCATGAGGCCGGCCACCTGCTGGCCGCAAAATGGACGGGCGCTCCCGTGAGGCAATGCGTCATCATGCCGTATGGCGGGGAAATCGTGATTCCCCGTTTTTCCCGTCTTCCGGAAAAGGACAGGCTCCTGATCATCGCGGGCGGTCCGGCGGCCACTTTACTGCTTCTGATCATCGCACTGTCGATCCAGATGCCGGGGCGTGACCTGCTGATCTCCACCCAGCTGGCCCTTCTCGGAATGAATCTGATGCCGCTTTTGCCGCTGGATGGCGGGCGGGCGGCGCTTGTTTTCTTTCCGGAACAAAAAATCGCATTCATCCTTATGTCCATAGCGCTCTCGGCTGCAACAGCAATTTTTTTGGCGCTTTACCTGCCGCAGTCCGCGCCTTATCTGTTTCTGGCCCTGTTCCTCCTGCTCCAGAATATTCTTCACTGGCGTTACAGAAAATATGAGCGGATTCTTGAGAGAGTCTATTCCGGAACTTTCCCGAAGCCGGCAGTTGACCGGCAGTCCCGTCTGTGATAGTATTTTCATGTTGGTTTGTAGCGCACCCGTGCTACTACAACCGCGCCGACAAGGTCTTAAGCACCAATTGGTCACCTTGGAGGGCGAGTCTTAGTCTAAGAGGAGGTGCAAGCATGTACGCAATCATTGAAACAGGCGGCAAGCAGGTTAAAGTTGAAGCGGGCCAGGAGATCTACATCGAAAAGCTCGCAGGTGACGTCGACGAGACGATCACATTCGATAAAGTACTGTTCGTCGGCGGAGATGACGTAAAAGTCGGAGCTCCATTCGTGGAAGGCGCTACCGTTACAGGTAAAATCGCCAAGCACGGCCGCGGCAAGAAAATCGTTGTCTTCAAATACAAGCGCCGTAAAAACTACCGCAAGAAGCAGGGTCACCGTCAGCCTTACACGAAAGTCGTCATCGACGGCATCAACCTGTAAGCCGTGATCCGGGTAATTGTGGATGAAACATCAGATGGCCGCATTATCTCATTCGAGATGACCGGCCATGCGGACTTTGCGGAGCACGGGAAGGATCTTGTCTGCGCTGCGGCTTCGGCCGTATCGTTCGGTGCCGTGAACTCAGTGTACGCACTGACGGAAACGGAACCTGAAGTGGAGCTTGGCGACGACGGCGGATATTTGTCCGTCAGGGTCCCGGATCCCGAAGACGAGTCTGTCCAGCTGATCCTGAAGTCCATGATCGTTTCATTGCAGACCATTGAGCGGGACTATGGTGAACATATCAAAGTGACTATCAACCGATAGGAGGTGGACTATATGCTACGTTTGGATCTCCAATTCTTCGCGTCGAAGAAAGGGGTAGGTTCCACGAAGAACGGCCGTGACTCCGAAGCGAAACGCCTTGGTGCGAAGCGCGCGGACGGCCAATTCGTAACCGGCGGCTCCATTCTGTACCGCCAGCGCGGGACGAAAATCCACCCTGGTGAAAACGTTGGCCGCGGCGGCGATGATACGCTGTTCGCAAAGGTTGACGGCGTCGTACGCTTCGAGCGTCTCGGCCGCGACAAGAAAAAAGTTAGCGTCTATCCGGCTGCTCAATAAGCTCATGGATGGCGGCGGGCTGCATGATTATCATGCGGCCCGCTTTTTTCTTTTGTGCAGGAAGGGAACGAATTTTTAGCCGCCTGCATTGAAACAGGCCTGTCCTGTAGTGGTATACTGTACGTACGGGGTGAACACGATTTTAAAATGACGGGAAGTGACCGGGATGGAAGAACGGCTGTCTGCACAGGAACTGCTGAAATACTCGAGGCACGATCATATGAATACTCTTCACCTGATCCGCATGCAGTTGGATCTTGGCATGGAGGATGGCGTGCGGCAGGCGATCGAAGATGCGGTCGGGCGTGCGCGGCAAGAATCCGCACTCAGCTCGATCGGCATGCCGCGCACTTCGGTGTGGCTGCAGACGTTCGCCTGGCGCTTCCCGGAGTACCAAGTGTCGCTGGAGGTTTCCGCGGAAGTCCCGGGCGACATCGAAGCCGACCAGGAAACGGAAGCGTTCCTGGAAGAGCTGTTCGCCATATTGCAGGACGGACTCAGCCCTTATGCGGAGTACGAAGCCCACATCCGGGTTCAGACGGATTCCGCCGGGTGGTCGGCCACGTTCACACTGGCCGGTCCGCATGACCTGAAGGAAGGGTTGCCGGAAGCGGCACCGGAAGCAAGGTTTACATTCCATCATTCAGAGGAAGATGGAAAGCTGAATATGACTGTAGCTGGAAGGAAGGTGGATCGGTGATGTTTGTCGATCACGTAAAGGTCTATGTAAAAGGCGGGGACGGCGGCAATGGAATGGTCGCGTTCCGCCGGGAAAAATATGTGCCGGACGGCGGTCCCGCGGGTGGCGACGGCGGCAAAGGGGCTGACGTCATCTTTGAGGTGGACGAAGGCCTGCGCACGCTGATGGATTTCCGTTATCAGAAACACTTTAAGGCCCAGCGCGGAGAGCACGGGATGAGCAAGAGCATGCACGGCAAAAACGCGAAGGATATGATCGTCAAGGTCCCGCCGGGCACAACGGTCACGGATGCCGTTACGGGCACAATCATCGCGGACCTGACCGACCATGGCCAGCGGGCGGTCATCGCCAAAGGCGGACGCGGCGGACGCGGCAATATCCGGTTTGCCACACCGGCGAACCCGGCACCGGAAATTTCGGAAAAGGGCGAGCCGGGCTATGAGCTCGAGGTCGTCCTCGAGCTCA
The DNA here is from genome assembly GCF_059758705.1 of Bhargavaea sp. GQ12. Taxonomy (NCBI): domain Bacteria; kingdom Bacillati; phylum Bacillota; class Bacilli; order Caryophanales; family Caryophanaceae; genus Bhargavaea; species Bhargavaea sp. GQ12. The sequence goes on along the minus strand of NZ_JCAXEU010000003.1, from coordinate 145,998 downwards.
AAGTTCTGGCCGATGTCGGTCTGGTAGGTTTCCCGAGTGTCGGCAAGTCGACGCTTCTCTCGATCGTTTCCGCGGCCAAGCCGAAGATCGGCGATTATCATTTCACGACGATCGTCCCGAACCTCGGTGTCGTGGATGTCGGTGAAGGGCGCAGTTTCGTCATGGCGGACCTTCCCGGACTGATCGAGGGCGCCCATGAAGGTGTCGGGCTCGGCCATCAGTTCCTGCGCCATATCGAACGGACGCGCGTCATCGTCCATGTCATCGATATGTCCGGCATGGAAGGCCGCGACCCGTATGAGGACTATGTGACGATCAATGAAGAGCTGGAACAGTACAACCTCCGCCTGATGGAGCGTCCGCAGATCGTCGTGGCCAACAAGATGGACATGCCTGAGGCGGAAATGAACCTGGCGGAATTCAAGGAGCAGATTCCGGCGGATGTGAAAGTGTATCCGATTTCGGCAATCACCCGCCAAGGATTGTCTGACCTCCTTTATGCCGTCGCGGATCTGCTTGATCATACTCCGGAATTCCCGCTTTACGATCCTGAGGAAGTGGAGGAATCGCGCCACGTCCTGTACAAGTTCGAGGCGGAGAAAAAAGACGAGTTCATCATCGGCCGTGATGATGACGGTGCTTATACAGTCGGGGGACCGGCGATCGAACGCCTGTTCAAGATGACCAACTTCTCTCATGAGGAATCGGTCCGCAGATTCGGACGCCAGCTCCGCGGCATGGGCATCGATGATGCGCTGCGCGAGCGCGGTGTGGAAAATGGGGATACCGTCCGCATCATGGATTACGAATTCGAATTCGTAGAATGAGACCTGCCCGTCAAGGGGGCCTGCCGGCATGCCGGCGGGCAGAGAAAAGAGGGCTGAAACAGTGAAAGATGTTTCGGATGAAAACTATTATCTCGTCAGGGAGGACGTCCTGACGGAATCGATGCAGAAAACGCTCGAAGCGAAGCGCCTGCTGCAGAACGGCGAGGAATCCACGATCTGGGATGCGGTGAAGCGGGTCGGACTGTCGCGGAGTGCGTTCTATAAGTACCGCGATACTGTCTTCCCGTTCCACTCCGTTGTACAGGAGCGGATCCTGACCATCTTCATGCAGCTGGAAGACCGCGAAGGCGCACTTGCGGAACTGCTTCGCACCGTTGCGGGAGCCCAATGCAATGTGTTGACGATCCATCAGACGATTCCTATCCAGGGCCGTGCCAACGTGACGCTGTCGCTGGATGTAACGTCGATGACGATGGAACTGAACACGTTTTTGCAGGCGCTGAAGCGGTTGCCGTTCATTGAATCGGCAGATGTGGTCAGCTCGGGCGCTTATTGAGGGGGAGAACATATTGGAAGAAATGGTGACACGGGTAGCCTATCTCGGACCGGAGGCGTCGTTCACGCATCTGGCGGCCGACGGCCTGTTCCATGGGGACTGGCTCCTGCCGTATACGACCATTCCGGAAGCGATTGAAGCAGTTTCGGAAGACCGGGCGGACTATGCGGTGGTCCCGATTGAAAACGCATTGGAGGGCGCCGTCTCCCTGACGGTCGACTACCTGTATCATGAAGTGGAGCTTTTCATCGCGGCTGAAATCCTGCAGCCGATCGACCAGCATCTGATGGTCCACCCAGACCGCGCAGACAGCTGGGAAGAGGTGGAGTCGATCCATTCCCACCCGCAGGCGCTGGCCCAGTGCCATAAGTTCCTGCATTACCGGTTCCGCGGTGTTCCGCTGATCCAGGCGACTTCTACATCCGGGGCGGCCAGATATGCTGCGGAAAACCCTGAACTGCCGATTGCCGCCATCGGAAACCGGTTCGCGGCGGAAAAGTACGGGCTGAAAATCGTCCAGGACAGCATCAACGACTTCCACTTTAACCGGACCCGTTTCGTCGTTTTGTCGAAGCGGGAAGGGGAGATCGGCAAGCCGGGCTGCGGGGATAAGATTAAATCCACGCTGATGATCAACCTGCCGAAGGACAACCGCTCCGGCGCGCTTCACCAGGTGCTGTCGGTATTTGCCTGGAGGCGGCTGAACCTGACCAAGATCGAATCCCGCCCGATGAAGACGGGTCTCGGCGACTACTTTTTCATCGTCGATGTGGATGCAGGCGGCGATGATCCGATGATGAAGGGCGCGCTGGAGGAATTGGCCGCTCTCGGCTGTGTCGTCAAGCCGCTTGGCACCTATAAATCCTATGAAATCAAACCGGCACCGCGCGAAAATTAAGCGCGATGCCGGTTTTTTTGATGTGTCTGAGGGTGATTACGAAACTCCGCAGGATATCACGAAGCGACATCGATAGTCCGAAACCGCTGTTCAAAAACACGGTGATTTTCCGCAATCCCGATCATGCTTCGTCGGTCAAAAACCCATGCTCCCTCAATGCCTCTTCCGCTCGGTTGAGGATTTCCTCGCTGTCTGCGGTGATGGTGTGGAGGTGGGGGCCTCCGGTCAACTCAAGCAGGAGCGGTGACCCCGTTTCATTTAACCGTGCGAGGAATTCCCTCACGTCATGCCGGTTATTGACCATGATGGCTGCATTGAGCTCTCCGTATACCGGATGTTCCACCGTGACGTCACGGACAGAAGCGCCCGCATCGACAATCAGATTGAGTTCTTCTTCCGTCCGGTCCGGGGCATGGGTGCAGGCGATTTTACGGGACAGTCCGTCCCGCCGTTCAGGCGCTTCACCGCCAAGATGCACGTATCCCGAACTCGTCGCCATGATGGATTCTCCGTGGGCCTTCAGCAAGTTGATATCTCCCACGATGACCTGGCGGCTCACCCCGAACATTTTTGCGAGTTCCGCTCCCTTGGTGGGACTGCCGCTTTCTTTCAGATTTCTGAGGATCTGTTCCCTCCGCTCGTCCCCCTTCAACTTTTCCATGGGCTTCGACTCCTTCCCGTCATAACTGCTGTTCGTTTTCTCATAACTTATTGTGAAGACGTCCTCGGGGTCTGTCAAAGTTTCAGTGTCATCGCCCAGTGCGGGTTCATACGCTATACCGATGGAAGGGGGAGAAGCAATGCACGTGCACATAGTGCAGAAGGGGGATACCCTCTGGAAAATCTCCAGGCAGTACGGGGTTCCCTTTGAAGAAGTTAAACGGCTTAATGCTCATCTGGCAAATCCGGACTACATCGTACCGGGGATGAAGATTTTCCTGCCGGATCATGCGAAGAAAGGCAAGGGCCAGCCGCCGGCTGAACATCCGTACAAGGACGGCCGTCCGAAAAAACCGGTGAGGGAAAAGCCGGAAATGGAATCACCGGAACTCACACCGGTTCCGCCTCCGCCGCCTCCAATGGAGAAACCGGCACCGCCAAAACCGGCCCCTCCAAAGCCTGCACCGCCGAAGCCTGCGCCAAAACCTGCGCCAAAACCAGCACCAAAGCCTGCGCCGCCAAAACCGGCTCCGCCAATGCCTCAGCCATTGCCAACACCGCCTCCAATGCCGATCGAGGAATCTCCGATGGCTCCGCCTCCGGTCATGCCGGAAATGGAAATGCCGGCGCCGCCGAAGCAGGAACCATGTCCACCCGAGAAGGAGGCGGCCATGCCGATGATGATGCCGATGCCGTTCTGTTACATGCCGGTGTTTGATATGTGCTGTCCAATGTGCGGTCATGGCCATATGCCGACCCATCATTATCCGCAAATGATGCAGCCGTATCCTCAAATGCCGGTGGAATCATATCCTCAGGCCCAACCGTATCCGCCGATGCCTCAGATGCCTTCAGCACCCGGCTATACATTGCCGATCGCGGAAGGAATGCCGGAATACGCCATGCCGGCAGAGCATGAATCAACGGACAGAGGCTGGAAGATGGGTGAATCGACGTCCGTTTCGTCATCGCTGGATACGTACTTGGGTGACCGTCACGACCACGAATCCCCGATGATGGATGACCTTCAGATTCCACAGATGCCACAAATGCCGCAAATGCACCAGATGCCAGAGCATATGTACCAGGCAGAGTCGACTTGCGGATGCAGTGGAGGTCAGGGACCAACTGTACCGTACGCCGTTCAGGCTGCAGCCTGGCCTTACTGGCCTCAGCCTTCCTGGCAGCCGTTCCCGGGCCACCATCACGGAAATTGCTGCAATGTATGCGGTTCACCGTTCGGATACGGCGGCTACTGATTACCCATGGCTGCCGGTGTAAACATCCGACAGATCAAACAGAACGTCTGGAAATGGGAAGTCGGCGGCAAGCGTTATTCTTTGAAGAAATATGATTCTGCCCTGCAGGCCAGAAAAGTAAGGCGGATACACGATGAATTGGAGAATATCGGGTTCCCCTACGTCCTGCCGATCATCGGTTCAGCGGATGAGCGCGCAGTCATCCAACCCTGGCTGGACCGTGCCAAGTCCGCCGATTATTCAAGCAGGACGGGGCGGGAGCGGACACTCTCGATTCTCCGAACGCTTCACGCTACGTCCGGCCAGGTGAACTGGGAAGGGACCGGAGTGCTGTACCCGTACCCGCTTGTCGCAAAGTGGGAAGACCGCCTTGCGAAATTCCGGAAACAGAAAAAGCAGCTTGCCCCTCTGATCGGAAATCATCAGTACGAATCAATTGTCTATCACGCCGAAGAGGCTCTCCGGACCATCCGTAAAACTTACGATCCGGAAGAGGATTGTACATTGTTGCACGGAGACGTTGTCCACCATAATTTTCTGAAGGCACCCGACGGCAACTATGTCATGATCGATTTTGACCTGGCATGCACGGGTCCGGCCGGCACGGAGACTGCACTCTGGATTCATCGTGTGCTGCCGCATGTCGACTTTAACCTGGATTACTTGTGCGGCGAGCAGCCGGAACTCGCCTCACTGTCTGCATCGTCGTTCAATCTGCTTCTTTATCCGAACGAGCTGCTGAGGGAATGGCTGTATCTGCTGTCTCTCGACGAAGAGAAGCAGAAGCAACTAAAAGCCCGGCTCGACCGGTTTACCGACAAAGCCCTTTCCGCCTGGATACCGCTCTGTTATCAGGTGGCAAAGCGGTCGAATCAATGAATGCTTATGGCTGTGTGTTTTTCCTTAGAGGAAAGACACACTTTTTTATTCGCATAAAATTATTATGTTAACTATTTTGGGCGGTGTCTTGTGCCCTTTGCCCCACCTGATGCGGGGATGCGAACATGTATGCTATAATCTACTCATTGTGAAAGAGGGGGAACACGGCTTGTATGATTACATAAAAGGGCGCATCACAAGGGTGACGCCCGAGTATATCACGGTTGAGCAGGGCGGCATCGGCTATCAGGTGATCACGCCCAATCCGTATGCCTTCCATGCGGACGAGGAGATGCAGGTCTTTACGCATCTGCACGTCAGGGAAGACGTGATGCAGCTGATCGGCTTCCAGGCTCCCGAACAGCGGGAACTGTTCCGAAAGCTGATAACGGTCTCCGGCATAGGGCCGAAAGGGGCACTGGCCATCCTAGCCGGCGGCATGACCGCACAGGTTGTTGCTGCAATCGAAGCGGAAGATGAGAAGTTCCTCGTCAAATTCCCCGGTGTCGGCAAAAAGACCGCCCGCCAGATTATCCTGGATCTGAAAGGGAAGCTGGACGGCGTGACGGATGAAGTTGTCTTCCTGACTGAAACAGAACCTGAAGCGGGCCTCGGCTCGAATCACGATCTCGAAGAAGCGATGCTTGCGCTAACCGCGCTCGGTTACTCGGAAAAGGAGCTTGGCAAGGTCCGGCTGAAGCTTGAAAATGAGTCGTTGGAAAATACGGAAGCCTATATGAAGCGGGCACTCTCGCTTCTTTTAAAGCAGGGATAAGACGTGAGCAGGTTTGTACAAGCTGACGGAAAGGAGGGGGACTGATGGGAGAACGGGTGATTTCGGGCGAGGCTTCGGTGTTCGACGATGGTTTTGAACAGTCGCTCCGCCCCCAGCGGCTCGTCCAGTACATCGGGCAGGAACGTGTCAAACACAATCTCGGCATCTTCATTGAGGCGGCCAAGCAGCGGGAGGAAAGCCTGGACCATGTGCTTTTGTACGGACCTCCCGGGCTCGGCAAGACGACGCTCGCATCGGTCATCGCGAATGAAATGGGTGTCAATTTCAGGACGACGAGCGGTCCCGCAATCGAGCGTCCGGGCGACCTTGCGGCCATCGTAAGTTCGCTTGAGCCGGGGGATGTGCTGTTCATCGATGAAATCCATCGGCTGAGCCGTGCGGTTGAGGAAGTGCTATATCCGGCGATGGAGGATTTTTGCCTTGATATCGTTGTCGGAAAAGGGCCGGAAGCAAGGTCGATCCGGTTTGATCTGCCGCCGTTCACACTGATCGGCGCGACGACGAGGGCCGGCTCCCTGTCAGCCCCTCTCCGCGACCGGTTCGGCGTGCCGCTCCGCCTCGATTACTATGACCGGGAAGCCCTGGCGGAGATTGTCGTTCGGAGCGCCGATATTTTCGGTGCGCCGATCTCGCGCGACGCGGCCGAAGAGATGGCGATGCGGTCGCGCGGAACACCGAGGATCGCCAACCGCCTTCTCCGGCGCGTGAGGGACTTTGCGCAGGTGCGCGGCAATGGTGAGATTACGCTTCCGACAGCAAAAGAAGCTCTCGAGCTGCTTCAGGTCGATTCGCATGGTCTTGACAGCATCGACCATAAGCTTCTGCTTTCAATGATCGAGCGGTTCAGGGGCGGGCCTGTCGGACTCGACACAATCGCCGCAAGCATCGGCGAGGAATCAGCTACGATCGAAGATGTGTATGAACCTTATTTGCTGCAGGTCGGATTCCTGCAGCGTACACCCCGCGGGCGTATCGCTACGCCACGGGCCTATGAACATTTCGGCATCGAATTGCCTGACGACGGAAGAAGGAACCCATCATGAATGTAGAAGACTTTGATTTTCATCTGCCGGAGGAACTGATTGCACAGACTCCGCTAAAAGACCGGACGGCATCCCGTCTGCTCGTCGTGGACCGGGAGACCGGAAGCCTTGACGACAGGAATTTCTCCGATATTCTGGAGTATTTTGAACCGGGTGACTGTCTCGTCCTGAACGACACTAAGGTTCTCCCAGCGCGTCTAATGGGTACAAAAGAAGAGACGGGCGCGACGATCGAAGTGCTCCTCCTGACAGACAAGGGCGGAGACGAATGGGAAACGCTCGTGAAGCCGGCTAAGCGCGTAAAGCCGGGAACTGTCGTGACGTTCGGTGACGGCCTGCTGAAAGCAGAGTGCACCGGAACGGGAGACCACGGGGGACGGACATTCAAGTTCAGCTATGAGGGCATCTTCTATGAAGTGCTCGACCGGCTCGGCGAAATGCCTCTTCCGCCATATATCCATGAAAAGCTGGATGACCGCGACCGCTATCAGACCGTGTTCGCGAAAGAGCGCGGTTCTGCGGCAGCACCGACCGCAGGACTCCATTTTACGGAAGAACTGTTGGACCGGATCCGGGAAAAAGGTGTGGATATCGTGTTTATCACGCTCCATGTCGGACTCGGCACGTTCCGGCCGGTGAGCGTCGACACGATCGAGAGCCATGAGATGCATTCGGAGTACTACAGCGTTTCCGAAGAGGCTGCGGCTGCGATCCGGAAAACAAAAGAAGCCGGAGGCCGAGTTATAGCGGTCGGTACGACTTCAACCCGGACACTGGAAACGATCGCTTCCGAGAACGGCGGAGAGATTGTCTCTGCGGGCGGATGGACGTCCATCTTCATCTATCCCGGATATGAATACAAGGCGATCGACGGGCTCATCACCAACTTCCATTTGCCGAAGTCGACTCTGATCATGCTCGTATCCGCCTTCTCGTCACGGGAGATCATACTCAATGCATACAGGCATGCGGTGGACGGGCGTTACCGGTTCTTCAGCTTCGGTGATGCGATGTTCCTGATGCCTCCAAAGAAAGGGAGAAACGAATGACTCCAGCGATCACCTATGAACTGATTAAAAAAGACAAGCAGACAGGTGCCCGTCTCGGCATCGTCCATACTCCGCACGGTTCGTTCGAGACTCCGGCATTCATGCCTGTGGGTACACAGGCGACCGTAAAGACCATGTCCCCCGAGGAACTCAAAGAAATGAAAGCCGGCATCATCCTGAGCAACACATATCATCTGTGGCTCCGGCCAGGCCATGAGATCATCAGGGAAGCGGGCGGCCTTCACAAATTCATGAACTGGGACCGGGCGATTCTGACCGACTCCGGCGGCTTCCAGGTGTTCTCGCTTAGCGACATGCGGAAAATCGAGGAAGAGGGCGTGCATTTCCGCCATCATCTCGACGGTAGCAAGCTTTTCCTGAGCCCGGAAAAGGCGATGGAGATCCAGAATGCGCTCGGTTCGGACATCATGATGGCTTTTGACGAGTGCCCTCCGTATCCCGCCTCCCACGAATACATGAAAGCGAGTGTCGAGCGGACATCCCGCTGGGCGGAGCGCTGCCTTGAGGCTCACAGCCGCCCGGGGGACCAGGGACTGTTTGGCATCGTCCAGGGAGGCGAGTATGAAGACCTGCGGCGCCAGAGCGCGCAGGACCTCGTTTCCCTCGACTTCCCGGGCTATGCAGTCGGCGGACTTTCCGTCGGCGAGCCGAAAGATGTGATGAACCGGGTGCTCGACTTCACGACGCCGCTTCTTCCGGAAGAAAAGCCGCGCTATCTCATGGGGGTCGGATCTCCGGATGCGCTCATCGACGGCTCAATCCGCGGCATCGACATGTTCGACTGCGTGCTTCCGACGAGGATTGCCCGCAACGGCACACTCATGACGAGCGAAGGGCGCCTTGTCGTCAAGAATGCGAAGTTTGCGCGCGATTTCCGGCCGCTGGACGAGAACTGCGACTGCCATGTTTGCCGGAACTACAGCCGCGCCTATATCCGCCATCTCATCAAGGCGGAAGAGTCGTTCGGAATCCGCCTGACTTCGTATCACAACCTGTACTTCCTCATGAACCTCATGGAACAGGTCCGGCAGGCGATCCGCGAAGACCGCCTCGGCGATTTCCGTGAAGAGTTCTTTGAACAGTACGGATACAACAAACCGAATGCAAAAAACTTCTGAAGCTTGTATACTTGTACCATACAGAAAGGGGGAAATTTTGTGGAAACATTAGTAGCCCTGATGCCGCTGATCCTGATGTTCGCCGTGATGTGGTTCTTCTTGATCCGCCCGGCTCAGAAGCGGCAGAAAGCAACACAAAAAATGCAGAATGAAATTCAGCGCGGCGACAAAATCGTCACGATCGGCGGCCTTCACGGCACGGTCGATGCAGTCGATGATGCGACCGTGTTTGTGAAATGCGCCGACGGTTCCCGTCTCCAGTTCGAACGCGCGGCGATCGGCCGTGTCCTTGACAACTGATTTGCCGGAACGATCGCAGGCACAGCGGAATGATCCGCCGTGCCTGCGGTCTTTTTTTATTTCCTGATCGTTGGGCCGGACAGGGGCGATCGGATGAATGTTTCCTGCACGGAATCCCTATACTGAGCGGGAAAAGAGGTGCATCATGGAAGATTTGCTGATTGTAGTATGGCGGACGGTTTTCCTGTATGTGCTGATCATCTTCGTGCTGCGGCTCATGGGCAAGCGGGAACTCGGCGAGCTGAGTGTGGTCGATCTCGTCATTTCCGTCCTGATGGCGGAAGTGGCCGCCTTTGCGCTGGATGATCCGGACAGTCCGCTGTTTATGGCCATTATGCCGATTTTGGTTCTCCTGATCATCCAGATCACTGCTTCGTTCATTTCCCTGAAAAGCAAAAAGTTCCGGGATGTCGTCGAGGGGGGGCCAGCGGTCATCATCCGGAACGGTGTAATTGAAGAACAGACCATGAGAAAACAGCGCTACAATATCGATAACCTACTTCAGCAGCTGAGGGAGCAGCAGGTGGCATCCGTCCGTAACGTCGCCTATGCTTTTCTTGAGGCAAGCGGCAATCTGGCAGTGTTTGAAAAAGACAGCGACCGTCCCATCCTTCCGCTGATTTCGGATGGCGTGGTCCAGAAAGAGCACCTGTCTCTGATCGGCAAGGATATGGAGTGGCTGATGAACGAGTTGAATGCGGCTGGCTACAGCAGTCCTGAGCAGGTGTTTTTCTGCACGCTCGATAAGGAAGGCATGCATATCCAGGAAAAAGGGAGTACAGGGTGAGTATCAGAACCGGCGTGCCAGCTTATGGACGGTCCTAAGATCCGACAGACGGAAATAGCGGAACAGGAAGAGGAGCACGAGCAGGAAGAAGCTTGTGACGACAATGTCCCCGAGCATCCCGAACGGCACTTCCTCGATCAGAAGCGGACGGGCGACCACGGTCAGTACAAAGGACAGGTAAGGAATAACGAACATCGTGAATCCCGTGGAGGCCTCCCGCTTTTTGCGAAGCGTCGCAATGTGCAGGAACGAAGTCACCAGTACCCCAAACCCGATGGCCATAACGGCACCGGCTTCCTGGAGTCCCGGCTGTGAGGCAAGGACGAACATGACAAGCAGTTTGCCGATTCCCCCATAAACGGAGTTCATCATGGCGGCCTTCGCTTCCTGCATCGCCTGCAGGATGGAATGCAGCGGCCCCTGTATATAGTAGAAGAAAAATATCGGTGCGAGCATCAGCATATAGGCTCCGCCATCGGATATGTGGAACAGTTTCACTGCCATTTCCTCACCGTGGAGAAAGAATACAGCTGCTGCGACACTTCCCGTGATTGCAGAAATCCGCAGCGACAGATGGATACGCTCCCGAAGAAGCCGCACATCATTCAGCGCGGCAGCGCTCGACACCGCCGGCACGAGAACGACAGAAAGGGCATGGGAGATAAAAGCAGGGAACAGGAGAAGCGGAATCAGCACACCAGAGATGACGCCGTACAGCGAAGTCGCCGCCGTCACCCCGATCCCCGCCATGCCGAGTGCACGGATAAAAACGATCGGTTCGAGAAACCAAGTGAACGAACCGAAGAGCCTGCTGCCGGAAGACGGTAGGGAAACAGACAGGATGGGCCGGAGAGGGTACATCTTTTTTGTACGGTCCGGCTTGTTCAGTTTGACTTGTCGGTACTTGATGTAAAGGTACAGGAGAGTGGCCACTTCCGCCGCTCCGGTGATGGCCATTGCGTAGCCTGCCGTGAGCGCAGGACTGGAAGGGTCAGCGAATAGCGGCAGAAGAAAGCTGATCAGGGCAATGCGCACTGTCTGCTCGAGAATTTGGGACCATGCCGTCTCTTCGATCCGTGCAATCCCCTGAAAATACCCGCGGATCAGGCCTGATGCGGTCGCAATCGGCAGAGCGGCAAGCGAGATGTACAGCACGACTGAGGTCTCCGGGTTGCCGAGGAGCGTCCCGGACAGATAAGGAATTCCCAGTATAAACAGCGGAAGAAGTGCGATAGAAGCAAATGCGGAGAGGATGACTGAGGTGCGCATCACCTGCTGCAGGCTGCTCCGCTCCCCCCGGGCATGCAGTTCTGCGACCACTTTGGCTACACCAATCGGAAGTCCGAGCTGAATGAGCGCGAGGAAGAAAATAAAAGCCGGATAAGCGGACATGTAAGTGCCGACCGCTTCTTCTCCCGCAACCCGCATGAACTGCATCCGGTAGATGAAGCCGAAAAACTTGGACAGGAAAACCGCGCCCATCAGGATAATCGTCCCCCGGAAAAATGTCGACACGCTGAACACTTCCTTCTCATGTTGGCCGAAATCTTATACAATATCCGTATGCGGGAGCAAGGGCCCGTACGACTCGCAGAAAGGATGTGGCAGCATGGCAGAGGAAGGTTTCCCGGATCTTTTTGAACAGGTCCGTCCGGCTTTATCGAACAAGACGGATGAATTCGTGTTTTATGGCTACGGATCTGTAACTGAAGAGGATCTGTGGTCATACTGTCTGGGTAAACTGTGGAGGAAAAAGGACCTTCACGAACTCCCGGTACATGAAGCTGTGGGTGACATCCTGTCCATCTCGCCGACCCGATACATGTCCCATACACAGGTCGAAGGCTTTAAAAAAGCCGCAGGCAACAGCAGTTTTGGGGGATTGGATGAGGAAGAATTCCGCGAGCTCCTTGCTCCAAAAGGGCAGAAAAGGGAAGGTCATACAGCCCAAAGGCTGAATTGACACGACAGGCAACGTGTTCCATAATGGAACTGTTGCTTTTTTTGTACGTCTATAAATAGGTGTCCGGCAGTTGAAGGACACTGTCTTCTGCTGCAAATTGAATAGGGGGAACATCAATGAAAACTCGTGGGCGCATAGTCGCTTTTCTATTGCTCCTGGTGCTGTTTGCCACAACGATCGGCGGAACGGGCAAGCAGATTGCCCAAGACGTCAATCTCGGCCTGGATCTTCAGGGCGGTTTCGAAGTACTCTACCAGGTGGAACCGCTCCGTGACGGACAGAAGATCACCGAAGAGGTCGTCGCGGACACCGCACGGGCACTGACCGACCGAATCGATGTGCTCGGTGTGAGTGAGCCGAGCATCCAGATCGAGTCCGGAAACCGGATCCGTGTCCAGCTGGCGGGCATCGAGGACCAGGAGTCGGCCCGTGAACTGTTGTCTACGCAGGCTAACCTGACATTCCGCGATACAGCCGACCGCCTGATGCTTGACGGGGATGACCTTGTCGAGGGCGGCGCCCAATCGACGTTCAACGACCAGGGCCAGCCTATTGTCACGCTCAAGTTGAAGAGTGCTGAAAAGTTTGGCGAAATCACCACGGAAATCGCGGGGATGGCACCGAATAATCAGCTTGTCATCTGGCTTGATTTTGAGGAAGGTGTTGACAGCTTCGCTGAAGAAGTAACGAAGCCGGAGCCGAAGTTTATTTCCGCACCGAACGTTTCGCAGGCGATCCTGTCATCGGATGTTGAAATATCCGGTTCCTTTACAGTTGAAGAAACGAAGCATCTGGCCGGCATTCTGAACGCCGGTGCACTTCCGGTCAACCTGGAAGAAATCTATTCGACATCGGTCGGTGCACAGTTCGGTGAACAGGCACTTGATAAAACCGTCATTGCTGCAGCAATCGGTATCGCACTCGTACTTCTCTTCATGCTCGTGTACTACCGCGTAGCCGGTTTTGTTGCAGTGATCACGCTGTCTGTATATGTTTATCTGCTGATTCTCGTCTTTAACCTGCTGAACGGCGTGCTGACGCTTCCGGGCATTGCAGCAATCGTGCTCGGTGTCGGGATGGCAGTCGATGCCAACATCCTGACATACGAACGGATCCGCGAGGAACTCAGGATCGGGGCTTCGGTGAAAGAAGCTTTCAAGGCCGGCGCCAAGTCATCCTTCACTGCGATTCTTGACGCGAACATCACCACGCTTATCGCAGCAACCGTCCTGTTCGTCTTCGGGACAAGCTCCGTCAAAGGATTCGCGACGATGCTGATCCTGTCGATCATGCTCAGCTTCATCACCGCGGTCTGGGGATCGCGCCTGCTGCTCGGACTGCTTGTCCACAGCGGCATGCTCGATGGAAAAGCGGGAGCATTCGGCCTTTCGAAAAAGTATATTCATCCGAAAGAGGAAGAGTTGGATGTCCTTGATCTCTCAACGAAATTTGACTGTTTCGATTTTGCCGGTAACCGGAAAAAATTCTTTACGGCCTCCATCATCTTCCTGGTTGCCGGCGCGATCATCCTGGGTGTATTCAAGCTTAACCTTGGCATCGACTTCTCCAGCGGCACAAGGGTGGAAGTCCTCTCCAATGAACCGCTGACCCAGGAAGAGGTGGCAGCGTCTCTCGAAGAGGCTGGCCACCCGACCGAGGACATTCTGATTTCAGGCGATAACAAGGAAATCGCCGTATTCCGTTATAAGGAAGACTTGAGTCAGGGTGAAATCAACCAGTTAAAATCGGACCTTGGAGAACTTTACGGCCATGAGCCAAACGTAAGCACCGTTTCGCCGACAGTCGGCCGGGAACTGGCTGAAAATGCGGTCAAAGCACTGGCCATTGCCATGGTGGGGATCATCATTTACGTTGCCTTCCGCTTTGAGTGGCGGATGGGTGTGGCATCGATTGTGTCGCTCCTGCACGATGCGTTCTTTATGGTCGCGCTATTCAGCCTGTTGAGACTCGAAGTCGACATCACGATTATCGCGGCCATCCTGACCATCATCGGTTACTCGATCAACGATACAATCGTCACCTTCGACCGGATCCGTGAGAACCTGCACAAGATGAAGAAAATCGAGACGGAGGAAGACCTCAAGAATGTTGTCAACAAGTCACTCCGCCAGACACTGAGCAGGTCGATCAACACAGTACTGACGGTCATCCTGGTCGTTCTCGCTCTCATCTTCTTTGGAGCAGAATCGATCCGGAACTTCTCACTTGCGCTGCTGTTCGGCCTGATCGCGGGAACTTACTCGTCGATCTTTATCGCCGCACAGTTGTGGCTGCAGTTGAAGAAGAGGGAGATCAACAAGAAAGGGACGCTCGACGTCCAGAAAAAAGAAAAGAACTGGGGCTCCGACGAACCTGTCGTATGATCAGGTTTTTGGTCCGGATGGGACAGGGTATACATTTGTATGCCCTGTCTTTTTTTGGACGGAAAGGAGGACCAGCGTTGAAATTTCAGTGGACGCTAGTATTGGGACTTATCTTTGCACTTATTGTCGCCTGGTTTGCGATTGTCAATGTGGATCCGGTGCCGGTGAACTACGTTTTCGGCACGGCAGAATGGCCGCTGATCATCGTCATCCTTGCTTCCGCACTTCTCGGAGCGGCGGTAAGCGGGTTCGTATCGATGTTCCGGTCCATCATGCAACAGCGCAAAATCAGGCGGCTTGAGAGCGAAGTGAACGAGAAGGAAGTCAAGATTGCCGACCAGCAAAATGAAATCGCCGGCCTTCAGCATGCCGCTTCGGCATTCGCGCCTGACCCGGACGTGGAGCCGCGTGACAATAACCTCGGCTCCGACATCAGCAACTCCTGACGCAACTGTCAGGAGGCTTTTTATTTTCTAGTCTTTTTTCCGTTTCAGGCCCTCGCTTACCGCGGGCATTGCCTCAGCCTCCTCGGACTTCGTCCTGCGGGGTCTTCGGCTAATGCTATTCCCGCAGGTGTCTCGGGCCTTTCACTTCAATCAGCAATCATGATGAGCTTTTCAGTGGCCTGTGGTCTTTACTCCAAGTTCATTTGAACCGTCTTACTCCAATTCAGTGCCTGTTACTCCATATTCATGCCCCTTACTCCAATTCGCGGCCTGTTACTCCATTTCGGAGACTTATGCTCCAATTCAGCCGCCATATTCCAAGCCGGAACTATAACGCATTCTCATGTATAATAGACTCCGAGGAAGTGATGGCAATGATAGAATCGATGAAGCGCTGGCGGACGCAGGACACGGACGATCGGACAGTTGAAAACCTCCGGCTCGCCCTCGGTCTTTCGCCGATTGCGGCAAAAGTACTGGCTTCCCGGGGTTTTGAGGACCCGGAAAAAGCGTCCGCCTTCATCCGGATCGGCCTGGAAAGCTGGCATGATCCGTTCCTGATGAAAGATATGGATAAAGCAGTGGACCTGATCCAAAAACATATACACACAAACAGCCGCATCGCCGTCTATGGCGACTACGATGCTGATGGCGTGACGAGCACAACAGTCCTCATGCAGGCACTGCTGTCACTCGGCGCCGATGCCTTCCATGTGATTCCGAACCGGTTCAGGCACGGATATGGACCGAACACGGATCTGTTCCGCGAAGTATACGAGCGTGGTTGCTCACTGATCGTGACTGTCGACAACGGCATCTCTGGCAATGAACAGGTGGCTGCGGCCAAAGAGATGGGGATGGACGTGATCATCACGGATCATCACGAGCCGGGCGAGGTTCTGCCGGAGGCTGATGCCATCATCCATCCGCGCCATCCCGAGGGGAACTATCCGTTCGGGGAACTGGCGGGTGTCGGCGTTGCCCTGAAGGTAGCCCACGCGCTGACCGGTGATTTTCCGGCGGACTCGCTGATGTTCGGTGCAATCGGCACGGTTGCCGACTTGGTGCCGCTTCACGGCGAAAACCGCCTGATCGTCAAAATGGGACTTGAGAAGCTAAGGAAGACGTCCAATCCGGCGATCAAGGCACTTTGCAGCGTTTCGGACGTGCGCCAGCCTGAAATCAATGAAGAAACCATCGGCTTCGCATTCGGCCCAAGAATCAATGCGCTCGGCCGGCTGGGCGATGCGGAGCCGGCTGTCCGGATGTTCCTGACTGAGGATGCGGGAGAAGCTTCGATGCTCGCCTCCCGGCTAAATGACCGGAACAAGGAAAGGCAGAAGATGGTTGCCGCCATTGCCGACGAAGCGATCGCACAGATCGAAGATACATACGGAGATGCCGTTCCTCATGCGCTGATTGTGGCGGGGGAGGGATGGAATCCGGGCGTGGTCGGCATTGTCGCATCCAGGATCACGGAAAAGTATTATCGCCCGTCTATCGTCCTGACGCTTGATCCAGAAAAAGGGATCGCCAAAGGATCTGCACGGAGTATCGAAGGCTTTCATATGTACCGGGAGCTCAAGAAGAATGCTGACATCGTCCCGCATTTCGGCGGTCACCCGATGGCTGCAGGCCTGACTCTTCCGATCGGGAATGTGGATCAGCTGCGGAAGAATCTAATCAGACAGGGCGAAGAAACACTGACGGATGAGGACCTGATTCCAACGCTAGATGTCGATGTCCGGCTATCCTTGGATGAAGTCGATGTCGCATCAATTGAATCGCTCGCTGAACTCGGGCCGTACGGAGTCGGCTTTGCCAAGCCGGTATACTGCCTGCCGGATCTCAGCGTGGAATCGAGCCGGAAGATCGGGTCAATGAAAAACCACCTCAAACTTAGCGTGTCGGACGGTGCAGGCACACTGGATATCGTCGGTTTCGGTCTCGGCCACCTCGAAGATGAGCTGACGCCTGATGCCCGTATCAGCGTTGCCGGTGACCTGCAGATCAATGAATGGAACGGGCGGAAAAAGCCTCAGCTCATGCTCAAGGACATGAAGTCGGACGGCTGGCAGCTGTTCGATGTGCGGGGGGAACGACTGCTTTCCAGATGGCTTCCCAATATCCCGCACGATGCGGTATTCATCGCTTTCAGGAAAGAGAGTATCCGCAAGTTCCGTGCAGACACCGGGAAAGCAATCGTGCAGCCGGCAGAGCTGGATCCGTCTCATTCGTCGACACTTGTCCTGCTGGACCTTCCAAGCTCGTTTGAGGAGCTGGAGGGGCTTCTCAGTTCGTGCGGGCCATCCCGGATCTATGCGCATTTCCATGTTCCGGAGTCCCGGTACTTTATGGGTATCCCCGACCGGAAGCAGTTTGGGTGGTATTATTCGTTCCTGAAGCAGCAGGGCCGTTTCCATGTCATGCGCGAAGGGGAACGCCTTGCCAAGCACAAAGGCTGGAGCCGGGATTCTGTCATTTTTATGACAAAGGTGTTTTTTGAGCTCGGATTTGTTACAATGGAGAACGGACTTGCCACAGTCGTGGACAACCCGCCAAAGCGGGATCTGTCAGAATCCGAATCGTATTCGGGGCTGGAGAGGCAAATCAATATCGAACAGAGTTTACTTTATTCGCCCTATCAGGAATTACGGCAGGTCATCGGCAGTATTTTAGATGCGCCAGAGACCGCCAAGGAGGAGCAGCAACTATGGATTTAAAGCAATACGTGACGATTGTCGAAAACTATCCGAAAGAAGGCATCAGCTTCAAGGATATCACGACAGTCATGGACAATGGTCCCGTCTATAAATACGCGACCGACCAGATCGTCGAGTACGCGAAGAAAGTCGGAGCAGAGATCATTGTCGGACCGGAAGCACGAGGATTCATCATCGGATGCCCGGTCGCCTACGCACTCGGCATCGGCTTTGCGCCGGTCCGAAAAGAAGGCAAGCTTCCGCGTGAAACAATCAAGGTCGAATACGGATTGGAATACGGAAAAGATGTCCTGACCATCCATCACGACGCAATCAGGCCTGGCCAGAAGGTTCTCATCGTCGATGATCTGCTGGCAACCGGCGGCACGGTCGAAGCGACAGTCAAACTCGTTGAAGAACTCGGCGGTGAAGTGGCCGGCTGTGCTTTCCTGATCGAGCTTTCCTACCTGGATGGGCGCGAACGACTTAAAGGCTACGACGTTCACGCACTGATGAAATACGAAGACTGATTCGGCCCCCGGCGGAAGCCGGGGGTCTGATTCGAGAGCGCGTTTTTGCAAAAACGCGCTTTTTTGATAAAATAGTTTTAATTTATACCAGAAAAGCAACGGAAAGGCGGTGGACGGAATGGCGAAAAATACGGTGATGACGGTTGAAGATGTTTTCGCATCCGTCTCCTCCTATATGAATGAGGAACATGTCCAGTTCGTGAAGGATGCCTACGCGGTGGCGGAAAAGGCGCATGAAGGACAGACACGGAGTTCCGGCGAGCCATACATCACGCATCCCGTCCAGGTTGCCGGAATCCTGGCAGAACTGCAGATGGATCCGGAAACTGTTTCCGCGGGCTTCCTCCATGATGTCGTCGAGGATACACCGGTCACGAGGGAAGAGCTTGTCACCCGCTTCGGCGAGGAAGTGGCCCGTCTAGTAGACGGTGTCACCAAGCTCGACAAGCTGAAGTACAAGTCCAAGGAAGAAAAGCAGGCGGAAAACCACCGCAAAATGTTCCTTGCCATGGCACAGGACATCCGGGTCATCCTGATCAAGCTGGCGGACCGCCTCCATAATATGAGGACGCTCAAGTATACGAGCCCGGAAAAACAGCGCCGCGTCTCCGCAGAAACCCTTGAAATTTTCGCGCCGCTGGCACACCGTCTCGGAATCTCGACGATCAAGTGGGAACTGGAAGATACGGCACTGCGCTACTTGAACCCTCAGCAGTACTACCGCATCGTCAACCTGATGAAGCGGAAGCGGACGGAGAGGGAGAATTACCTCAAGAATGTGATGGAGCAGATCCGTGATGAGCTTGGACAGGTAAATATCAAATCCGAACTCAATGGTCGGCCGAAGCATATCTACAGCATCTACCGCAAGATGGTGCTGCAGAACAAGCAGTTCAATGAGATCTATGACTTGCTTGCGATCCGCGTCATGGTGGGCAGCATCAAAGACTGCTATGCGGTCCTCGGCATCATCCATACTTTATGGAAGCCGATGCCAGGTCGTTTCAAGGACTACATTGCCATGCCAAAGCAGAATTTGTACCAGTCGATCCACACAACTGTAGTCGGTCCGCACGGTGAACCGCTCGAGGTGCAGATCCGTACAGACGAGATGCACCGGATCGCCGAGTACGGGGTCGCTGCGCATTGGGCCTATAAAGAAGGCAAAAATCTGCAGGAAAAGCAGGATAGCCTGGATTCCAAACTGACCTGGTTCCGTGAAATCCTTGATTTCCAGAACGAGTCTTCCAATGCGGAAGAATTCATGGAATCCCTGAAGTATGATCTGTTTTCCGATATGGTCTACGTTTTCACGCCGAACGGCGATGTCCTGGAGCTCCGTTCCGGCTCGGTACCGATCGACTTTGCCTACCGCGTCCACTCGGAAATAGGGAATAAGATGATCGGCGCCAAGGTCAACGGCAAAATCGTCCCGCTCGACACCGAGCTCAATACGGGGGATATCATCGAGATTCTCACATCCAAGCAATCTTTCGGTCCGAGCCGCGACTGGCTCAAGATCGCCAACACGTCCCAGGCGAAAAACAAAATCAAACAGTTTTTCAAAAAGCAGCTCAGAGACGAGAACATCATCAAGGGCCGCGAGATGATCGAACTTGAGCTGAAGGAACGTGGGCTCGCGAAAAAAGAAGTACTTACCGAAGAAAACATCAAGCGGGTATGCGACAAATTCAATTTCGCTAACGAAGAAGACATGCATGCGGCGGTGGGCTTTAACGGCATCACTGTCCAGCAGGTGGTCAACCGGCTCACGGACAAGCTGCGAAAAGAAAAAGAAGCTGAAATGCAACTTGAGAAAATCACAAAAGAGATGACGGCACCTGCTCCCAAAAAAGAGACGGAGTCCGGTGTCACCGTCCCGGGCATCGATAACCTGATGATCCGTCTATCCCGATGCTGCAGCCCCGTTCCCGGAGACGAAATCGTCGGATACATCACAAAGGGACGCGGTGTTTCCGTTCACCGTGCGGATTGTCCGAACGTTTCTCCGGAAGATTCGGAAAGTCGGCTGATCGATGTTGAGTGGGAAAACGGCACTGCCGGAAAGCCGAAGGAATATCACGTAAACATCGAAGTGTCCGGATTTGACCGGCCGGGACTTCTGAACGAAGTGATGTACATCGTCAACGATCTGAAAACGGTGATTACTGCCGTCAGTGCGAAAAGTGATAAAAACAAGATCGCAACCATTAATATGACGCTCCTGATCACAAACATCACCCACCTCCACCGGATCGTCGAGCGCATCAAGCAGATCCGTGACATCTATTATGTCCAGCGGGTCACGAACTGAGAAAAGGGGGAGTTTGGAATGAGAGTGGTCATCCAGCGGAGCGGTGAGGCATCCGTGACGGTCGACGGCAAAGTGACCGGCGCAATCGACAGCGGTTATGTGCTCCTCGTCGGCATCACCCATACGGACACGGAAGATGATGTCCGGTACGTGGCGAATAAAGTTGCGAACCTGCGCCTGTTTGAGGATGCGGACGGAAAGATGAACCTGTCTGTCCTGGAAACAGGCGGAGCGGTTCTTTCGGTTTCACAGTTCACCCTCTATGCAGACACGAGCAGAGGTCGCCGTCCCGGATTTTCCGATGCGGCCAGGCCCGACCAGGCGGAACCGCTTTATGAGCGGTTTAACGAAGAACTCCGGAATCTCGGACTGCAAGTGGAGACCGGTATCTTCGGCGCGATGATGGACGTCAGTCTCGTCAACGACGGCCCCGTTACCGTCATTGTCGAATCGAAGAAAACCTCAAATACGGAGTGAACACCGCTTAAGGACCGGACCCGGAAGACATCTCTTCCGGGTCCGATTTGACATTTTCGAGGAAGGTTGCGTGCCCTCTTATTCCAAGAGAGGGGTCGTTACTCCAATTGCGCGCCCGTTACTCCAAATCAAACGGCCTTGCTCCAATTCAGTCCCGGTTACTCCAAGCCGGGTTCACTTGTAAATGAAAAGAATTGATTGAATAGGAAAAAGCAGA
Organism: Bhargavaea sp. GQ12; assembly: GCF_059758705.1. NCBI lineage: Bacteria > Bacillati > Bacillota > Bacilli > Caryophanales > Caryophanaceae > Bhargavaea > Bhargavaea sp. GQ12. The sequence continues at coordinate 124,811 of NZ_JCAXEU010000003.1, read as the reverse complement.
ACCGGAATCGGTCCTGCTTTTTCTTATTCTCCCAACTGGGAATCAAAGTATTCGATGATGCCTTTGTAGACGCCGTCGGTTGCCTGTTCGCGGTATTCCGGGTTTATAACCCGGCGTTCTTCGGACAGGTTGCTCAGGAAACCGAGCTCGACGAGAACTGCCGGACGCTGGTTTTCCCGCAGGACGAGATAATTGCCTTTCTGGACACCACGGTCTTTCAGCTTGACTGATTCACCGAGTGCAGTGTTGACGTGTTCCGCCAGCGATTCTTCGATCGCTTTCTGGTAATAAGTCGTAAAGCCTCTCACCGAATGGTCGGTCGTCGCATCATAATGGAGGCTGATAAACGCATCGGCATCAGCCTGGTTGCTGATGGATACCCGCTTTCTCAAGCCGATATATTCATCGGTCTCCCTGGTCAGGATTACATCCGCGCCTGCAGCCCTCAACTTGGAAGCGAGGAGCTCGGCGGTCGGGAGGGTCAGGTCTTTCTCGTTTGTCCCTCTCAGACCGGTTGTTCCGCCGTCGTATCCACCGTGACCCGGGTCGATGACCAGCGTAACCCCGTTTAGGGTGCCGGGACTGCGGTCAGCTTTTTTCTTTTTGTCTTTATGCTGTTCCGCGGCCTCACCGCCAACTGAGACGACCCAGTTTGCAACATAGGCTTCCTGGCCGTTTTTAAGGGAAATCCGGTACCAGTCGCCTTCAGGCTCGCCGCTGAATGTTTCGCCCGCAGCTGCCCGGTCGACCACTCCGGATGAAGTGGATGCGCTGCTGCGGAGGTTTGTCCCATCATAAAGGATCGTGACGGTGGCAGCCTTTGCTCCTTCAACAGATTTGGAAGCGCCAGATTGACTTCCTGTGGCATTTCCGCCGGAAGAGCGGACACCATGGAACGAGTACACCCATCCTTCTTTGCCGTCAACCGAGATGTTGACCCAGTTGCCGGAAGTTTTCGTTATCGGGTACGTTTCACCCTGTCGGATCACTGCCGCCTTATCTGCGTTGAGGTCCGGTTTTTTCCTGACATTCAATGCCGATACGGAGACCGTGAAAGTGTCGTTTTCCTGGGTCTTTTTCTCAGCCGGCCGTGCGGAAGAAGCGGTTATGTATTCGCTGGCTACCCAGCCGCGTGTCCCGTTTACGGTCACTTCTGTCCATCCTCCTGAAGAGCCATGGGAGATGGCCTGGTCACCGCGGTTCATCTTAAGAAGAACGGCAGCGGAGGTACCGGGTTGTGCGCGTACATTCAGCCGGTCCACCTGGGAAATGACGGTGGCCGAGCCGGATGCGGGAGCGGCGGACGACTTTGTGAGATAAGCGGCGATATACCCTTTGCCAGATCCGGTGTCGACATAAAGCCAGTCACCTTCAGACCCGAGCACCGTGACTGTATCGCCGCGCTTCAGTGAGCCGTTCACGCTGTGGGTGAGACCCGGTCCCGACCGGACATTGATGGATTCGGTGTCGACTGTGACTGTTCCCGAAGCCCTGGCTGTGCCGGGGGTTGCCTGGAAGCTGAGAAGCAGTCCGCATACAAGCAGGATCGATAATGCGATTTTTCCTTTATTCCTCATGCACCTACCTCCTTAACGATAAGTTTACGGGGAAGGGACGGAGAATTCTATACCTTTTTCGAAAACGGTTGACAGTTGATTCTTAAGTCATTAAGATAATGGTTAATTGATACTGGAATGGACGCCATTGACCGGATAAGTAGTGGTCCAATGTACTGAAAAGAGAGGGTGGGACCCAGGCTGAAATCCCACCTGCAGGACTGGAACCGTGAACAACACCCGAGAGGCTCTTCTTCGAAAAGGGAGGGTATCCCCGCGTAGGAGAAGACGGCACCGGCCGTTACCCGGTCCGAGTGGGCACAGCAGAACTGTGCCAATCAGGGTGGAACCGCGGTGGCTTACGAGCCCTCGTCCCTTGCATTTTTTGCAGGGGACGGGGGCTTTTGTCATTCCTTGGAAGGATGGGAATTCAATGATGTTCAAAGTACCGAGAGGAACAAAAGATCTGCTGCCTGAGGAGACAGGCAAGTGGCAGGCGGTCGAATCGCTGATCCGTGAAACATGCCGTCTTTACCGGTATGAGGAAATCCGGACACCGATTTTCGAACAGACCGAGCTGTTCACCAGAAGCGTCGGCGATACGACCGATATCGTCCAGAAGGAAATGTACACGTTCGAGGATCGTGGCGGACGCTCGCTGACACTTCGGCCGGAGGGAACCGCACCGGTTGTCCGTGCTTTTGTCGAACATAAGCTGTTCGGCTCGCCGGATCAGCCCGTCAAGCTTTACTACATGGGCCAGATGTTCCGTTATGAGCGCCAGCAGGCAGGCCGCTACCGGCAGTTTGTGCAGTTCGGCGTTGAGGCAATCGGCAGTGCGTCGCCTGCAATCGATGCGGAAGTCATCTCGCTGGCGATGGATGTTTACCAGCGCGCCGGCCTCAAGGATCTGAAGCTTGTCATCAACTCCCTCGGTGATAAAGAGAGCCGCGAAGCGCACAGGGAAGCCCTGATCCGGCACTTTGAGCCGTCCATCGGCGAATTTTGCAGTGATTGCCAAAACCGCCTTCAGAAAAACCCGCTTCGCATCCTTGACTGCAAGGTCGACCGCGAACATCCTCTGATGAATTCGGCGCCGGCGCTTACAGATTACTTGAACGAGGGGTCCGCAGCCTACTTCGGAGAAGTGAAAAAGTCGCTGGATGCGCTCGGGATCGATTATGTGGTCGACCCGAACTTGGTCAGGGGACTTGATTACTACAACCACACGGCATTTGAAATCATGAGCACCTCCGATGGATTCGGCGCCATCACGACCCTTTGCGGAGGCGGACGCTATAATGGGCTCTCCGAGGACATCGGCGGACCGGAAGCTCCGGGCATCGGGTTTGCGATGAGCATCGAGCGGTTCCTCATGGCACTGGAAGCAGAAGGCAAGATGCCTGAAACCGAAAGCCGTCTTGATGCGTTCATCGTCGCTCTGGATGAGGAATCCCGGAAAGAGGCTGTGAAGATTCTCGGCAGCCTGCGCCGGGAAGGCATCGCCGCCGACATGGACTACATGGACCGGAAGATGAAAGCGCAGATGAAAGCGGCAGACCGCCAAAAGGCCGGATTCGTAATTGTCATCGGAGAAGATGAACTGAAAAACGGTGCTGCAGGCGTCAAGAATATGGCGGATGGCACACAGGAGACGGTAGAATTCGGCCGTCTGGCGGAAACGCTGAAAAGCAGATCTTGATTGTAGGAAGGAAGAGCTGACATGAAGAGAACCAATTATTGTGGTGAAGTCACCGAAGCACAGGTCGGACAAAAAGTCGTCCTGAAAGGGTGGGTCCAGCGTCGCCGTGATCTCGGCGGACTGATTTTCGTCGACCTCCGTGACCGTACGGGGATCGTCCAGGTCGTCTTTAACCCGGACTTTTCCGGTGAGGCCATGCAGACGGGTGACCGACTGCGCAATGAATTTGTCATCGAGGTACGGGGAACAGTGATCGGGCGCGCGGAAAACCAAGTGAATCCTAACCTTAAGACCGGCCGGATCGAAGTGCAGGCGGAAGAGATCGACATCATCAACGAAGCGAAAAATCCTCCGTTCGTCATTGACGATGCAGGCAATGTAGGTGAGGAAACGCGTCTCAAGTACCGTTATCTCGACCTGCGCCGCCCGGAAATGTACAGGACATTCAAGATGCGCTCTGACATCATGAAGACGGTAAGGAATTTTCTCGACGACAGCGGGTTCATGGAAGTCGAGACACCTTATCTGACAAAGTCGACACCGGAAGGAGCGCGTGATTATCTGGTGCCGAGCCGTGTCCATGACGGTGAATTCTATGCGCTCCCGCAGTCTCCTCAGCTTTTCAAGCAGCTGCTCATGGTGTCAGGATTCGATAAGTACTACCAGATCGTCCGATGCTTCCGTGATGAGGACCTGCGTGCGGATCGCCAGCCTGAATTTACTCAGATTGACATGGAAATGAGCTTCGTCGAGATGGAAGATGTCATCGAGCTGAACGAAGCGCTGATCCAGAAGGTCATGAAGGACGTCAAAGGAGTGGAAGTGGCGGTGCCATTCCAGCGCATGACATACGATGAGGCAATGGCGCGCTATGGCTCCGACAAGCCGGATGTTCGCTTCGGCCTCGAACTTCAGGATGTGTCTGAAGTGGTCGCGGATTCCTCGTTCAAGGTCTTTGCCGGTGCCGTATCGTCAGGCGGACAGGTCAAGGCGATCAACGTCAAGGGTGCCGCGGGCGACTATTCCCGCAAGGACATTGACGCGCTCGGCGATTATGCCGGCCGCTACGGTGCCAAGGGGCTTGCCTGGATGAAAGTCGAGGAGGACGGCCTGAAGGGACCGATCGCCAAGTTCTTCGAAGGCGGAAAGTCTGAGCAGCTGATTTCTACACTGGAAGCGGAAGCGGGTGACCTTCTGCTGTTCGTAGCGGACAAAAAGCAGGTAGTCGCTGATACTCTTGGTGCACTCCGGCTGAAACTCGGCAAGGAACGCGGCCTGATCGACGATACACGGCATGCGTTCCTGTGGGTGACGGACTGGCCGCTGTTCGAGTATGACGAGGACGAAGGCCGCTATTACGCGGCACACCATCCGTTCACGATGCCGGTAAGGGAAGACATCGAAAAATTGGATACTGCACCGTCCGAAGTCCGTGCGATGGCCTATGATATGGTATTGAACGGCTTTGAGCTTGGCGGAGGATCACTTCGGATCTATGAGCGTGATATTCAGGAGAAGATGTTCAAGGCACTTGGATTCTCCGACGAAGAGGCCAAGACCCAATTCGGATTCCTGTTGGATGCATTTGATTACGGCACGCCACCACACGGCGGGATCGCGTTCGGTCTTGACCGCCTGGCGATGCTTCTTGCCGGCGCAACAAGCCTTCGTGACGTTATTGCATTCCCTAAAACGGCAAGCGCCAGCGACCTGATGGTGGAGGCGCCATCAGGGGTTTCCGACACGCAGCTCAAGGAACTGGGTATAAAGCTCCGGAAGGAAAATAAGGCGGAAGCCACAAACATTCAGAATTGATTTCAACATTCTGATATGTTACTATTACTTTAATACAGATCCTGATGTGTTCGTTATTTGTCTATCAGTTTTGACCGAACATTCAAATCGTAGGGAGTCCGAATACCGGCATTGCTGGCATGCCCTCCAGGGGGAAGTCAAACGTGCTGGTGAGGGCACCCACCTGCCTTGTGCGGGTTCAAAACGATTACCCAAAGACGGCACGTTCGGGATCTGTCCCAATTTGACTGACCGCCTCCCGCCTGAGCGGGAGGCTTTTATTTTCGAAAATTGAAAGGATGGACCTTTATGCTTCACCAGTTTTCCAGGAATGAACTTTCAGTCGGAAAAGAAGGGCTTGACCGCTACCGGCAGACGACGGTCGCCGTGCTTGGCGTCGGAGGAGTAGGTTCGTTTGCGGCGGAAGCCTGCGCGCGGACGGGGATCGGCCGGATCATCCTGATCGACAAAGACGAGGTTGATATCACGAATGTCAACCGCCAACTCGTCGCTTATCTGTCGACAGTCGGCAAGAAAAAAGCCGAAATCATGAAAGAGCGGATTGCGGACATCAATCCTGACTGTGAAGTCATCACGCTCAACATGTTTTATACCGAAGAGACAGCAGAGCAATTGTTCGACCTGAAACCGGACTACGTGATCGACGCATCCGACACGATCGCCTACAAAATCCATCTGATCAAGGAATGTGTCCGGCGCGGAGTCAAAATCATTGCCTGCATGGGAGTCGCACGAAAGACCGATCCGACACGTCTGCAGATTGTGGATATCTCGAAAACCCATACCGATCCGCTCGCCAAAGTGATCCGGACGACGCTCCGCAAAGACGGCATACGTAAAGGGGTTCCCGTCGTCTTTTCTGACGAGAGCCCGATCATCTCCAAAGAGGACGTCAATAAGGTGGTCGGCAAGCCGGAAGCCAAAATCCGGAAAGCCAAAATGCCGCCGGCGTCGAATGCATTTGTCCCTTCTACCGCAGGCCTGTTCTGCGCTTCATGGGTACTCAACGATATCGTGAAAGATATCGAGGTCAAGCGGGTAAAAGGCGAATAAATAAAATCCGTTCCCCCTGGGGAGCGGATTTTTTTCTGTTTCCTTAATGTGTTAACCAGATAAGGAAGGTGAAATATGGAGTCCGGAGTTGCAGCATGGAGCCCGAATTTGATACAAGGAACGGCGATGCCGACTCCGTCTGCCCCCAATTAAAAGAAGCCGTCCCGGGCGGACGGCTTCCTCGTGGTTACTTCATAAACTGCTTCAGCTTTTTATAGATGCCGGCCATCTTCTTCTCCTTGCCTGCGATGACGGGTTCATAGAACCGTTCATCAGCCACCTTGTCGGGAAGGTACTGCTGGCTTGTCCAGCCCCCGAATTCACCGAGAGGAGTATCATGCGGATATTTGTATCCGGTATGGCCGAGTGCGGAGGCACCGGCGTAATGGGCGTCACGGAGATGGGATGGGATATCTCCGGTGTCGCCTGCGTGGATCCGGGATGCAGCTGCATCAAATGCCTGATACGCAGAATTTGATTTCTCGGAAAGGCACATTTCGATGACCGCTACGCTCAGCGGGATTCTCGCTTCCGGCATGCCGAGGCGCTCCGCTGCCTGGGTGGCGGCCAGCACATGCGCTCCGACTTCAGGCCTCGCCAGGCCGATATCCTCATAGGCCATGACGAGAAGCCTTCGGCAAACTGCCGTCAGGTCACCGCTCTCCAGCAGGTGTGCCAGATAAAAGACGGCTGCGTCCGCGTCACTGCCCCTTACGGATTTTTGCAGCGCGGAAAGGAGATTATAAAAGTGGGATCCCTTTTTGTCTCCAAATACACCGGAACGGCCGATCAGGCTGTGGATCACTGCGTCCTCCACGGTTGTCGTCCCGTCTTCCTCGTCTGAAGCGAGCACGGCCGATTCAAGGAGAGTCAGGGCCTTGCGTGCATCCCCGCCCGCACCTTCGGCAAGACGCACGATCTGTTCATCGGTAATCCGGACATCCATGCGGCCGAGACCGCGTTCCTTATCCGCAAGCGCCCGTCTGACGAGTCCTGCGACATCTTCTGTTTCCAGACCGTTCAGCTGAAGAATTTCACCGCATCTTGAACGGATCGCCGGGTTGACGTCATGAAAAGGATTTTCGGTCGTGGCGCCGATCAGCACGATCGATCCGTTTTCCACATGGGGCAGGAGGGCATCCTGCTGAAGCTTGTTGAATCGATGGATCTCATCCAGGAAAAGGATCACCTTTCCGGTGACGCGGGCCTCATCGACTACCCGCTCCACATCCTTCTTGCCGGAAACCGTAGCGTTCAGCGCGATGAACGGCAGGCCGCTTGTCCCCGCGATTGCATGCGCAAGGGATGTTTTGCCGACGCCGGGACGGCCGTACAGGAGCATCGATGGCACATGGCCGTTCTTGATCATTTTGTAGAGTGCGGTTTTTTCGCCGATGATGTGTTGCTGGCCGGCGATCTCGTCGATGTTTTTCGGCCTCATCCGGTAGGCGAGCGGTTCGTTTTGCATGAAATCAGCCCTTTCTTTCATCCACCCTCCATTATACATCTGCTTCCGGGACTCTTCATGCGCGGGGCCGGGAAACGTTGTGCTATAATGGCGGATAGAAAAGCTCAGGGTAGAGGTGTACTGATGAAAATATCAACCAGGGGCCGTTACGGGCTTGCGATCATGATCGAGCTCGGGCGGCAATACGGCAGCGGGCCGGTTCCGCTCCGGAAAATCGCAGAAATCAACAACCTGTCCGAGGCTTACCTCGAACAGCTCGTTCCGCCGCTCCGCAACTCGGGACTCGTCAAAAGTGTCCGCGGTGCGCACGGCGGATATAAACTGGCGAAGCCGCCGCATCAGATCTCGGCCGGAGACGTGATCCGCGTCCTGGAAGGGCCGATTCAGCCCGTCGAGGGGATCGAGGATGAGCCGCAGCCGCAGAGACAGCTATGGGGACGCATCCGCGATGCGGTAAAGGACGTGCTTGACACGGTAACGATCGAAGACCTGATCAACATGAAATCTGACAGCGAAGACGAGGGTTATATGTTCTATATTTGATGCCTCGGCCTTTTGCCGGCTCTTAAAGTCTGGTTCCGGCAATGCTGAAGGGAAAGGGTTTTGACGATGAACGGAATTTATTTGGATCATGCGGCCACCACACCGGTCCATCCGGAAGTGGCGCGGGTCTATGCAGAGCTTCTGACCAGCTCCTATGGAAATGCTTCAAGCATCCACGGAACAGGCCGTGCCGCCAGAAAACTGCTTGATGACAGCCGTGCGCAAGTTGCCCGGCTGATCGGCGCGCGCCCTGAAGAAATCATCTTTACGGGGGGCGGCACGGAAAGTGACAACCTGGCCATCTTCGGCACAGCAGAGGCAAGATCCGATGAGGGCCGCCATATCATCACCACCGGAATTGAGCATCATGCGGTGTTGAACGCCTGCAAACGGCTTGAAAAACGGGGCTTTGAGGTTACCTGGCTTCCGGTCAACCGGGAGGGCCAAGTTTCTCCTGATGCAGTGAGAGAGGCTCTGCGGGAGGATACCATCCTCGTGACCATCATGGCGGCCAACAACGAGGTCGGCACCATCCAGCCGGTCCGTGAAATCGGCGAGATCCTGAAGGGTCACCCGGCATCTTTCCATACAGATGCGGTACAGGCCTTCGGGGAAATCCCGATCGAAGTCGAAGAACTTGGTGTCGACCTGCTCAGTGCCTCCGCACACAAAATCAACGGACCGAAGGGGATCGGTTTCCTTTACCAGAAAAACGGAACGAAGCTCACTCCTCCGACCTCAGGGGGCGAGCAGGAACGCAAACGTCGTGCCGGAACGGAAAATGTGCCGGGAATCGCGGCGTTCGCAAAAGCAGCGGAAATCGCAAACGAATCCCTTACGGAACGCCATGGCAGACATGATTCATTCAAGCGGATCATGACGGATGCGCTTGATGAGGCCGGAGTGGTGTTCAGAGTGAATGCGGGAGAGGCTCAGACACTTCCGCATATCCTGAACCTCAGCTTTCCCGGAACGGATATCGAGTCACTCCTTGTAAATCTGGATCTGGCGGGTGTTCATGTATCCAGCGGCTCCGCCTGCACGGCGGGTTCGATCGATCCGTCGCATGTGCTCGTTGCAATGTACGGGGAAGGCGCGGAGGAACTTCGCAATTCCGTCCGTTTCAGCTTTGGATACGGTCTCTCGGAACAGGACGTCAGGACGGCTGCAGAAAAAACAGCATCAACGGTCCGGCGACTCTCTGGAAAATAGAAAGGTGAACAAATATGGCAATTCATAAAAAACCGGAAGATACTCGTGTCGTCGTCGGCATGTCAGGAGGGGTAGACTCCTCCGTCACCGCGCTGCTCCTGAAAGAGCAGGGCTACGATGTTATTGGTATCTTCATGAAAAACTGGGATGATACTGATGAATTCGGTGTCTGCACGGCAACCGAGGATTATGAAGACGTGATCCGTGTGGCCAATCAGATCGGTATCCCGTATTACGCGGTCAACTTTGAAAAACAATACTGGGACAAGGTTTTCACCTATTTCCTGGATGAATACAAGGCGGGGCGCACGCCGAACCCGGACGTGATGTGCAATAAGGAAATCAAGTTCCGTGCATTTCTTGACCACGCGATGAGTCTCGGTGCAGATTATCTTGCGACCGGACACTATGCGCGTGTCGAGCATGGGGAAGACGAATCTGTCATGTTGCGCGGCGTTGACGACAACAAGGACCAGACCTATTTCCTCAACCAGCTGTCCCAAGACCAGCTGTCGAAAGTGATGTTCCCGCTTGGTCATCTGGAGAAGCCGGAAGTCCGCAAGATCGCCCTTGAGGCCGGCCTTGCAACAGCGGAGAAAAAAGACTCGACCGGCATCTGCTTTATCGGCGAGCGCAACTTCAAAGAGTTCCTCTCCGGCTATCTGCCGGCACAGCCGGGAGCGATGGAGACGATGGACGGCAAGCGCATGGGCACCCATGACGGGCTCATGTACTACACGATCGGCCAGCGTCATGGACTCGGCATCGGCGGGGCAGGCGACCCGTGGTTCGTCATCGGGAAGGACCTGAAGCGCAATGTGCTGCTTGTCGGGCAGAACTTCCACAATGATGCGCTGTATTCCGACAGTCTGAAGGCTGTCCAAGTGGGCTTTACATCTGATGTGCCGAAGCCGGAGACCTTCCGCTGCACGGCTAAATTCCGCTATCGGCAGCCGGATACCGGCGTTGAAGTGAAGCTTCATGGTGACGGAACTGCGACGGTGACCTTTGACGAGCCGGTCCGTGCGATTACGCCGGGCCAGGCGGTCGTGTTCTATGACGGCGATATCTGCCTCGGCGGCGGGACCATCGACGAAGTGTACAAAAACGGCAGCCGGCTTGACTATGTCGGCTGAGGAGTGATGGAAATGGACCATAATAACGAAGGGATCAATGCGATCCGGAACGAAGACTACGAACAGGCTGTTAAAGCATTTTCTGAAGCGATCGAGGCCAACCCGGACGACCCGATCGGCTACATTAATTTCGGGAACCTGCTCGCTTCGATCGGCCGGGAAGAGGAAGCCCTGAAGGCGGAAAAGTTCTTCCAGAAGGCGATCACTCTGGATCCGGATTCGATGACAGCCGTTTACGGGCTTGCCGGGCTTTACTACAATCTTGAGCGATATGACGAAGCGGCAAGGCTTTATGAAAAAGCGATCCGGGGCGGCATCGAGGGCGCGGACGCGCCTTACATGCTGGCGAAATCGCTTGAACGCACCGGCAAGCTGAAGCTTTCGCTGCCCTACATGCAACGCGCGCGGGAGCTTGCGCCGGAAGATCTTCAGATCAGGCTGTCCTACGGCATCCTGCTCGCTTCGCTTGAAATGTTCGGCGAAGCAATGGAGGAGCTTGGGCATGTCGTTGAAAAAGATCCGGACAACGCTGACGCCCACTATAACCTCGGCGTGCTATACGCTGTATCCACACAACAGCGTGAGCATGCGCTCAGCCACCTGAAAAAGGCATTCACGGTCAGCCCGGACCATATCCAGGCCCGTGAAGTCTACAACATGATCAGCCAGTCTGAAGAATAAGGGAAAGGGGGAAAGCCGAATGGCCGGGCAGCTGGACCTATTAACTGAAGATGAACATTATATTACCGGCCGGCCGGTCGCCACGGTTTTCCATAACCCGCAGAACCTTTTTTCGATCCTCCGCGTCAAAGTCACGGCGACCAATTCCGGCTATGACGGCAAGGAGATTGTCGTGACAGGCTATTTCCCTCCCCTGGAAGGGGAGGATACATACAAGTTCCAGGGCAGTCTCGTCGAGCACCCGAAATACGGGACCCAGTTCAAGGCGTCGGTGTTCACAAAAGACCTGCCGGATACCGAGACGGGGCTGATCCACTACCTTTCGAGCGACCTGTTCCCCGGTATCGGCCAGAAAACCGCACAGTCCGTTGTCCGGGCACTCGGAAACGAAACTATCAGCCTGATCCTGAACGATCCGTCCTCCCTGGACCGCGTACCGAAGCTCTCGGATGAGCGGAAAGAGACGCTTGTTTCCGTCCTGCAGGAAAACATGGGACTGGAGCGGATCATGATCGCGTTGAATAAGTGGGGATTCGGCCCGCAGCTCGCGATGAGGATCTATCAGACCTACCGGGAAGAGACGATCAGCGCCCTGCAGACGAATCCATATCGGCTGATCGGGGAGATCGAGGGTGTCGGGTTCCAGAGGGCGGACGAACTCGGTGCAAGGCTCGGCATCACCGGGGATCATAAAGATCGTGTAAAAGCCGCAGTGCTCCACCTCCTGAACATGGCGGCCCTGTCAGAGGGCCACGTGTATGTGGAAGCAGAGGCGCTTTTGCCCGAGGCCAAGCGGCTGCTCGAGGCAAGCCAGCCCCATAAAATCGGTTTTGAGGCCATTTCACAGGCGATCGTGGAACTGGGGGAAGAAAGCAAGATTGCTGTCGAGCAGCAACGCTGCTATCTGCCTTCTCTTTATTTTTCAGAAATCGGCATTGCCTCCAAGGTCGTGTCGCTTCTTGAGGATGATTCGCACAGCGACGCTTTCCCCCAATCGGAAATCCGCAAAACACTCGGCGGAATCGAGGAGCGGCTCGGTGTCACATATGCAAAAACCCAGGTGGAGGCGATCGAGCTTGCACTTCATTCGTCACTCATGATCCTGACCGGCGGACCGGGTACTGGTAAGACGACCGTCATCCGGGGGCTTGTGGAACTATACGCTGAGCTCCACGGGCTGTCTCTGGAGCCGAAGGATTACGCGAAAAAGGAAGAAGCGTTCCCGATTGTCCTTGCCGCTCCGACCGGCCGTGCTGCAAAGCGGATGAGCGAGTCGACCGAACTGCCTGCAATGACGATCCACCGTCTGCTCGGCTTCAACGGGATGGAACGGGAAGAGGAGACGGAACGGGAGCTTGAGGGCCGGCTCTTCATCATCGATGAAGTGTCGATGGTCGACACCTGGCTTGCCCATCAGCTCATGAAGGCGATTCCGGACGGCGCACAGGTCATCTTCGTCGGCGACCAGGACCAGCTGCCTCCGGTCGGACCCGGACAGGTGCTGAAAGACTTGCTCTCATCCGGCAAGGTACCGGCCGTCGAGCTGACGGATATCTATCGCCAGAGCAGCGGTTCTTCGATCATCGAGCTGGCCCACCGGGTGAAAAAGGGCGCGGTGACGGATGACCTCGGCAGGAAGACATCCGACCGGTCGTTTATCAAAGCAGGTACTCCGCAAATTCCAGAAGCCGTCGAGAAAGTGCTGAAAAGTGCGATCTCCAAGGGGCAGTCAATCCATGACATACAGGTGCTGGCGCCAATGTACAAGGGGCCTGCAGGCATCGACAACCTCAACAAGCTGATCCAGGAAATCGTAAACCCAGCCAAAGAAGGCCGAAAAGAAACTGTGTTCGGCGACATCACCTATAGGATTGGCGACAAAGTGCTCCAGCTCGTCAACCAGCCGGAAAGCAATGTGTTCAACGGGGATATCGGCGAAGTCGTCGCAATCATGAAAGCCAAGGAGACCGTCGATAAAAAAGAGATGATCGTCGTCTCTTTTGATGGCCTTGAAGTGACATACGAGCGGAAGGACCTCAGCCAGCTGACGCTGGCCTACTGCATCTCGATCCACAAATCCCAGGGAAGTGAGTTCGGAACGGTCATCATGCCCGTCGTACGGACGTACAGGAGGATGCTCCGGAGGAACCTTCTCTACACGGGCCTGACACGGGCGAAAAACTTCCTGATCCTGATCGGGGAACCCGATGTCTTCAGGGAAGGCATCGCCCGGGCAGACGACCTGAGCCGCCTGACAACGCTCAGGGAGCGGGTGTCAGGCACAGAAGAGCCTTCAGTTGATGGGAAGACCCGGGACGGGGCAGAGCAGACAGCAAGCGCACAGGCTGCTGAGACAGCTTCTCCCGATGCGAACGGTTCCGGAAAAACCGATTCCGTGCATTCCGCAATTGAGAAATCAGGATCCCCTCCGTCGCTCACCGCAGCGAACCATCAGGCGGTCGACCCCCTGATCGGCATGTCAGGCGTGACGCCATATGACTTCATGGACGGGCGTTGACAAGATACATCCCCATTCACTATAATGCGGGGTATAAGACAATTCGATGACGGAGAAAGTACGCACGGCGCCGGTACAGGAAGGTTCCCCCCGACTGAAAGGGATCCCGCAGGCAATGACGCGGAAAGCTACTCCAGAGTGCAGCTCATCCCTGCCGTCCGCCGCGTTAAGGCATTTGAGAGACAGCGGCAGGTGCTGCTGTAATCAGGGTGGTACCGCGAACAGATCCTTCGTCCCTTTGCACAGGGGATGGAGGATTTTTTTATTGCCGTACCGTCCGAACTAATAAGGAGGAGAATCAGCTTGAAATCATTCACATCTGCAGAACTGAGAGACATGTATCTGAAGTTCTTCGAGGAAAAGGGCCACTCGGTAGAGCCGAGCGCGTCACTTGTCCCGGTCGATGACGCGTCGCTTCTCTGGATCAACAGCGGTGTCGCGACACTCAAGAAATATTTTGACGGACGTGTGGTGCCGGAAAACCCGCGCATCGTGAACGCCCAGAAGGCGATCCGGACGAATGATATAGAAAACGTAGGCAAGACAGCACGGCATCATACATTCTTCGAGATGCTTGGAAACTTCTCGATCGGTGATTACTTTAAGCGCGAATCCATCCACTGGGCATGGGAGTTCCTGACCCATGAGGATTGGATCGGGTTCGATCCCGAAAAGTTGTCCGTGACGGTCCATCCCGAAGACGAAGAAGCGCTCCTGATCTGGCGCGATGAGGTCGGCGTGCCTGAAGAGCGCATTATCCGTCTCGAGGGGAACTACTGGGACATCGGGGAAGGGCCTTCAGGTCCGAACTCCGAGATTTTCTATGACCGCGGGCCTTCCTACGGCGACGACTTCTCCGACCCTGAGCTTTACCCGGGCGGGGAAAATGAGCGCTACCTGGAAATCTGGAACCTGGTCTTTTCACAGTTCAACCATAACCCCGATCATACGTACACCCCGCTGCCGAACAAGAACATCGATACCGGAATGGGTCTTGAGCGGATCGCGTCCGTCGTACAGGATGTGCCGACGAACTTCGACACCGACCTGTTCATTCCGATCATCCGCCAAATCGAACAGATTTCCGGTGCGGTCTACGGCAAGAACGGGGAACAGGACACAGCCTTCAAGGTCATTGCGGATCACGTCCGCACCGTGGCATTCGCAATCGGGGACGGGGCCTTCCCGTCGAACGAAGGCCGCGGCTACGTGCTCCGGCGCCTGCTCCGCCGCGCTGTCCGCTACGCCAAGCAGATCGGCATCGACCAACCGTTCATGTACCGTCTTGTTCCGGTCGTCGGCGGCATCATGGAAAGCTATTATCCGGAAGTCACGGAAAAAGCCGAATTCATTCAGCGCGTCATCAAAAACGAGGAAGACCGTTTCCACGAAACGCTAAATGAGGGCCTGTCGATCCTGTCCGGCATCATCTCAAGGGTCAAAGAAGAAGGCGGCAGCGAGATTTCGGGCAGCGATGCCTTCCGTTTGTACGATACATTCGGATTCCCGGAAGAGCTTACAGCCGAATACGCCGAAGAACACGGCCTCGGCATAGATGAGGAAGGTTTCCGCCGCGAGATGCAGGCGCAGCGGGAGCGCGCCCGTGCCGCGCGTCAGGATGTCGGTTCCATGCAGGTCCAGTCGGGAGCGCTCGGCGGATTCCATGAGGAAAGCGAGTTCATCGGCTATGATCACCTCGTCTCGGGGGCAAAAGTCATCGCGATCGTCAGCGGAGGAGAGCTTGTGGAAGCGGCAGAAGAGGGCGAGGAAGTTCAGGTCATCCTTGATCGTACCCCGTTCTATGCGGAAAGCGGCGGCCAGATCGCTGACCGGGGAACAATGACAGGAGACGCATTCCGTGCAACTGTCCAGGATGTCCGCAAAGCGCCGAACGGCCAAAACCTCCATACGGTGAAAGTAGAGGCCGGCACAATGTCAACAGGCGATACGCTGAAGGCGGAAGTCGATGCTGCACAGCGCCGCCTGACCGTGAAGAACCACACGGCGACCCACCTGCTCCATCAGGCGCTCAAGGATGTCCTGGGCGGCCACGTCAACCAGGCAGGTTCTTATGTGGGTCCTGACCGCCTCCGATTCGACTTCAGCCACTTCGGTGCGATGAGCCAGGAAGAGATCGCCAAGGTCGAGCAGATCGTCAACGAGAGGATCTGGGACGGTATCGGTGTCGGAACAGCCCTCCATCCGATTGATGAAGCGAAGAAGATGGGGGCCATGGCACTGTTCGGGGAAAAGTACGGCGATGTCGTGCGTGTCGTCTCGATCGGCGATTACTCGCTTGAACTTTGCGGAGGATGCCATGTCAGGGACACTTCGGAGATCGGCCTGTTCAAGATCGTTTCAGAAGGCGGTATCGGAGCCGGCACAAGGCGGATCGAGGCACTGACAGGCAAAGAGGCATTCCTTCAGCTCAAGGCTGAGGAGAAGGTCCTGGAAGAGGCGGCAGCGATGCTGAAGGCCAACCCGAAAGACCTGCTTAAAAAGCTTTCCGCCCTGCAGGCAGAGCAAAAAGAACTAAAGCGTGAGCTGGAATCGCTCTCCGCGCAGAAAGCACAGGGACAACTGGGGACGCTGCTCGAATCCGCACAGGAAATCGGCGGTGTGTCGGTCATCTCCGCCCGTGTGGAAGGTGCCGACGGCAATCAGCTGCGCACAATGATGGATGAGCTCAAGCAGAAGCTAGACAGCGGCGTAATCGTACTCGGCTCCGCCGACGGAGGCAAAGTGACACTTGCTGCCGGTGTGACCAAAAACATTGCCGGCAAGGAGCATCATGCGGGGAATATTGTCCGCCACGTTGCCGAAATCTGTGGAGGCAAAGGCGGGGGCCGTCCCGATATGGCCATGGCCGGCGGAAAGGACCCGTCCAAACTTGATGAAGCTCTTCAATCCGTGTATGATTTAGTCAAATCCGTTTAATCACGGATCTGTACGTCTATAATGGGATGCGAAGTTCGATTGCATCCTGAGGGAAAGCGGGGTGCTGATCATGGATTCATTCGACAAGACGATGAAGTTCAACTTTCCGGAAGAGCCGATGGAGGATGAAGTGCGGACAGTTCTGCTGAAGGTCCATACCGCGCTGAAAGAAAAGGGATACAGCCCCATCAACCAGATTGTCGGCTATCTCCTATCGGGAGATCCGGCATACATCCCGCGGCATGATGATGCCCGAAACATGATCCGAAAACTTGAGCGCGACGAGATCATCGAGGAACTCGTGAAATTCTATATCGCCGGCAATGACGGAGACCGTTCATGAGGGTGATGGGATTTGACGTCGGCACCAAGACGGTCGGCGTCGCCGTCAGTGACGGGCTTGGATGGACTGCGCAGGGCGTCGAGACGATCAGAATCGACGAAGAGGCCGGCGAGTTCGGCATCGGGCGGATCCGGGAACTGGTAAACGAATATGGTGTAACTTCATTCGTAGTCGGGTACCCAAAGAATATGAACAACACGGTGGGACCGCGTGCGGAAGCTTCCGAGCGATTTGCGGACCTGCTGAGGGAAGAGTTTTCCCTGCCTGTGGAATTGTATGACGAACGTCTGACGACAATGGCGGCTGAGCGGATGCTCATCAGTGCCGACGTCAGTCGCAAAAAGCGGAAGAGTGTCATCGACAAGATGGCCGCAGTCATGATTCTTCAGGGCTGGCTGGACAGAAAAAACGGATGAGGTGATTTAAATGGAACACGGAGATGCACACATCACGGTCGTAGATGAAGAAGGCAACGAGCAGCTTTGCGAGGTATTGTTCACATTTGAGGAAGAAAAGTTCGGCAAATCGTACGTCCTTTACTATCCTGTGGGTGCGGAAGAAGACGAAAATGAGGAAATCGAGATCATGGCTTCTTCCTTTATTCCAGGAGAAGAAGGCGAACAGGGTGAACTGAAGCCGATCGAGACCGATGCAGAGTGGGACATGATCGAAGAGATGCTCAACACGTTCCTTGCCGAAGACGATGAGGACGACGAAGAAGAAGAGTAAGACACCGGCAGACGATGTCCGGACGGAAGCCCCCAATGCACCGAGTGCCCAGCGCTCTGCATCCGGGGGCTTTTTGGCATTCCCCGCCGAAAAAAACAGGGGCACTGCACTCCGGCTGACGCCCGTCCCGCAACTTCTTTCCTGTTGATGTCGTTTCATGTATAATAACCTCGGAATGCAGAGGGGGAATACGGTTTATGAGCGACCGATCCAAAAAACAAGTCATGCTGGAACGCATGAATGAAAAAAAGAAGGAAGTCAGGAAAATCCGGCGAATTGTCCTGATCGTCTTCCTTGCGGCAATGCTCCTTC
Organism: Bhargavaea sp. GQ12; assembly: GCF_059758705.1. NCBI lineage: Bacteria > Bacillati > Bacillota > Bacilli > Caryophanales > Caryophanaceae > Bhargavaea > Bhargavaea sp. GQ12. Next base: position 106,806 of record NZ_JCAXEU010000003.1, on the reverse strand, counting down.
TGGTCATCGGCGGCGCCATCCTCTACTCGTATGTGGCCGGCGCGCTAAAGCCGGTTGATCCGGATTCGGAAGAGACCGTCACTGTGGAAATTCCGATCGGCTCCAACCTGGACTCGATTGCGATGAAATTGGAGGAAGCCGGTGTCATCAAAGACAACAGGATCTTCAAGTATTACGCAAAATTCAATAATGAAAGTGATTTTCAGGCAGGCACCTACGATATGAGTCAGGCCATGACCCCGGATGAGCTGCTTGAAAGCCTGAAGACCGGCAAGGTTTACCGTGAACCGGTCTTTCAGTTCACCGTACCGGAAGGTCTGAACCTTGCCCAGATTTCGGAAGTGATCGAGAAAAACACTGAATTCACTGCGGATGAATTCATGGAACTTGTAACGGATGAAGCTTATATCAATGAGCTGATCTCGAAGTTCCCGAATCTCCTTACCGAAGAGATCCTGAACGAACAGATTAAATTCCCGCTGGAGGGCTATCTGTTCCCGGCAACATATCCGGTCTTTGAAGAGCAGCCGACCCTGGAGATGTTGGTGGAGCAGATGATCGGGGCAACAGACCAGAGCATTTCTCCGTATCGTGAGGCGATCTCCGAAGAAGAGCGGACGATCCACCAGGTGCTTACAATGGCCTCGCTTGTGGAAAAAGAGGCGCGTACTCCGGAGGACCGTAAGTCCATCGCAAGTGTCTTCGTGAACCGTCTCGAGGAAGGCATGCCGCTCCAGACGGATCCGACAGTCGCCTACGCTCACGGTAAGCATCTCGAGCGGACGATGTACAGCGATCTGGAAATCGACGACGCGTACAATACCTATCAGAATCAGGGACTTCCGCCCGGCCCGATTTCTAATGCGGGAAATTCCTCGATCGATGCAGCACTCAACCCAGCCGAGACGGATTATCTCTATTTCCTCGCGGATCCATCCGGCATCAACCATTTTACAAAAACGTATGAAGAACATCTTAAGAACCGCGACAAATATCTGAAGAGCGGGGAATGACCCGGAGAAGGAGAGCTTCCGCTTTCCTTCTCTTTTCATGTGAATAATGCTATGATGAACGGGTATTTTTTTGGATAAGCAGGTGTGAATGATGGAACACGAATATAGCCGGTACTCGGAGGGACTGATTCCTTCCAGGCCGGAACGGGTCTTGGAGATGGAGCGATACGCCCGCGAGCACAGGGTGCCGATCATGCAGCTGGAGGGAATGGAAGCACTGCTTCAGATTCTCCGTGTGCAGCGTCCGAAAAGGATCCTGGAGATCGGTACAGCAATCGGTTATTCCGCGATCCGTATGGCTGAAGCCTTGCCCGGAACTCAGGTCGTAACGATCGAGCGCGAGCCTGCCATGCAGGATAAGGCCGAAAATAACATCGGCGAGTCGGACGCGGCAGAAAGGATCCGGCTTGTCCGTGGGGATGCGCTGGAGCTCGGCGATAATCTTCCGGAGGGGCCGTTCGATGCCTTGTTCATCGATGCCGCCAAAGGCCAGTACAAAAGGTTTTTTGACATTTACGAGCCGCTGTTGTCTGACAGCGGCGTGATTTACTGTGACAATATGTTCATGCATGGGCTGGCGGCTGAAGACCCGAAGGACATTCCGAAAAAGAACCGGACGATGATCCGAAAACTAAAGGAATTTACGGAGTGGCTCATGTCCCATCCCGGCTACGACTCGGCTCTGCTGCCGGTAGGCGACGGACTGATGATCAGCACGAAAAAAGAATCAACTGAAGAAGGTGCAGTATTATGACAAAACAGCGTCCGCTCATCATCGGGATCGCCGGCGGCTCGGGCTCCGGCAAAACGAGTGTTACACGGTCGATCTATGATGTCGTGAAAGAGCATTCCGTCATCGTGATCGAACATGACTATTACTATAAGGACCAGGCCGACCTTGCATTCGAAGAGCGGCTCAAGACGAACTATGACCATCCGCTTGCCTTTGATACAGACCTTCTGATCGAGCATATCCAAGAACTGCTCGAGGGACGTCCGGTCAACCGTCCGGTCTATGATTATGCCATGCATACCCGCTCTGACAAAACGGTGGCCATCGAACCGAAAGACGTCATCATCATCGAAGGAATCCTGGTTTTGGATGATGCAAGGCTCCGTGACCTGATGGATATCAAACTCTTTGTCGATACGGACGCGGATCTCCGGATCATCCGCCGTATCCGCAGGGATATCGAAGAGCGCGGCCGCTCCATCGGATCTGTCATCGACCAATACCTGTCGGTCGTCCGCCCGATGCACAACCAATTCATCGAACCGACAAAGCGATACGCGGATCTTATCATCCCGGAAGGCGGGGAAAATAAGGTCGCAATCGATCTTATGGTGACGAAAATAAAAACAATTCTTGAATCTCCACAACAACTGTAATATACTCTTGTCAGTTAAAACCATCACATTTCCGCTATGTCGCATTCCCGGTAACGGGGCGGCATAGTATTCTTTTTATGAAGGAAAGACGAAGGAGAGATCATTCATGTCCACAGAGAAAAAATTTCCGATGACACAGGCGGGAAAAGAGAAATTGATCGAGGAACTCGAATATTTGAAAACGGTTAAACGAAAAGAAGTCGTCGAGCGCATCAAAGTGGCGCGCAGCTTCGGCGACCTTTCCGAGAACTCCGAGTACGACTCCGCGAAAGAAGATCAGGCATTTATCGAAGGCAGGATCTCCACACTTGAATCGATGATCCGCAATGCAGAGATCATCGAAGACAATGGCGACGACGACCGTGTCCGGCTTGGCAAGACGGTCACGTTCAAGGAAGTCCCCGGCGGAGACGAAGAATCGTACACAATTGTCGGTTCAGCAGAAGCCGATCCGTTCGAAGGCCTTATTTCGAACGACTCCCCAATCGCTAAAGGCCTGATCGGCCGCACTGTCGGTGACCGCGTCAAAATCATGACACCGGGCGGGGAAATGGACGTCGAGATTACGTCCATCAGCTGATCGCTTACTGACAGGCTAAAGAAGAAATGAACACGGCTGATTCAAGCAGAGGGTTCCATCAACCGCGGCAAGCGGGGGGCCTTCCGCTGAAATCAGCTTTTTCTTTTCCTCACTTGCGGAGCCGGCCCGCAGAAAGACCTTTTGTTGCCCAACACTTGTGCTTTTGGCAACTTCAAGCCCGTAACGGAAAGCAACAACACTCTATAACAGAGTCTGTTTTTAAGGCGGCGTGCTTAACATCCGGGGAATTCGGGCATTTTCGGGAATCTGCAAATCCTCCTTCATGAAAATGAAACAAAGCGGTAATCATTTCGTCAAATAAGCGAAAATCGTTTATGATAGAGTTACCGGGGGAGGAGATGGCATGGAAGAGCGGAATTATTCCAGGGTACAGCGGAACCGTCAGAAATCGAACCGGATCCTGAATATCCTGATCGGTGTTGTCTTCGTCCTGATTGTCATCACGGCGGTAGGCATCTTCACCGGAGGGGATGACCGGGCAGCCGACGACGTTCAGGAAGCGGGCCAGTCTCAGGCGGACCGTGGAGACGGCGGATCTGAAGGTGGAAGCGCACCTGCAGAAGACGGCGAAGACAATGCCGCAAATGGCGGAGAAGATAACTCCGGGAAAGATGAGGAGTCCGCAACCTCCGAAGGCAGCGCCGAAGAAGAACCTGCCGAAGCGGATCAGCCGGGAAAAGTGATCCGGACCCCATCGGACGAAGGCATCGTCGATGAGACGATCGTCGATACGTCGTGGAAGCCGGTCGGAACCGAACAGTCTGGAGAACACGTCTCGGTCTACGAAAAAGGCCATATCGACTGGCAGGAAAAGATCGGGGCCATGGCTTATGCTACGGGAATCCCTGAAAATGAAATGATCGTATGGTTTGTTAAAAATGGCGGCGGGCCGCAGAAATCCGTCGGAACCGTATCAACAAAAGATAAGGCTGAAAAATACAATGTCCACCTCGAATGGGTGGACGGTGAAGGTTGGATGCCGGTCCGGCTCGACAAGCTCAATACGCTTGAAGGTGCCTGGTGACCGTCATGGAACGGAGGGTTTTTGGATGAAGATCGCAATTATCGGCGCAATGGAAGAGGAAATTGAGCTCCTGCGCAGCCGGATCGAAGAGAAAAAAACAACGATTGCCGGAAATAGTGAATACACATCCGGCAAGCTGGGCGGCGCTGAAGTCGTCCTTCTAAAAAGCGGGATCGGAAAAGTCAATGCGGCCATGTCGACGGCCGTATTGCTTGACCGCTTCAAGCCGGATGCCGTGATCAACACCGGCTCCGCGGGTGGCTTCGACCAGCACCACGACATCGGCACAGTTGTCATCTCATCGGAAGTCCGCCACCATGATGTGGATGTGACGGCTTTCGGTTATGAGCCTGGCCAGGTCCCACAGCTGCCCGCCGCTTTTAAAGCGGATGACCGTCTGGTCGCTGCAGCACGGAAAGCCGTCGCTGACATCGGGGAGCACGCTCATGCGGAAGGCCTGATCGTCACAGGTGATTCGTTCATGTCGGACGGGGAGCGCGTCTCCCGTGTCCGGGAACTGTTCCCGGATGTGCTGGCATCGGAGATGGAAGCTGCCGCGGTGGCTCAGGTGTGCCACCAGTTCGAAGTTCCGTTTGTCGTGATCCGCGCCCTTTCCGACATTGCCGGAAAAGAATCGGCCGTCTCTTTTGATGAGTTCCTGCCGAAGGCGGCGGAACATTCTGCGCAGGCGGTCATGCGTGCGGTCTCGTATCTTCAATAACCGCATGTTATAATCGGATGAGAAAACGATCACTTGGACAAGGAGTGAACAAAGTGCTTTATCTGATGGCAGGTTCGTTTATTTTGACCGGGATCCTCGCTGGCGTCATGATGTTCCAGCTCGGTTCCGAAAAGTGATTTTAGTCGGCCCTTCCTCCGCGCTCGGCGGTGGAGGGGCCTTTTTCATGTTTGAATTGCTGGTAAAGTTTGACGAGTGCACGTTTTTCGATGCGCGATACGTAGCTCCTGGAGATATTCAGCTGTGAGGCGATCTCTTTCTGGGTCATCGGATTATCGTCGAGCAGGCCATAGCGTCTCTGGATAATCTCCAGCTCCCGCTCGTCGAGCTTGGTCAGGTGCCTGTAAAGGCGATCGAACCGCTCTTTCCTTTCCAGCCGGTCGTCAGCCGTGGATTCGTCGACTTTAAGTACATCCGTGATCTGCAGGGAGTAGCCGTCTTTATCGATGCCGATCGGCTCATAGAGGGAAACATCCTTCTGAACTTTTTTCTGTGCACGGAGATGCATGAGAATCTCGTTTTCAATGCAGCGCGCCGCAAATGTGGAGAACTTCGTCTTCTTGTCCGGAGTAAAGCTGCCGACCGCCTTCATGAGGCCGATCGTACCAATCGAGATATAGTCATCCAACTGCTCGTGCCGGGGATGGAATTTCTTCACGATGTGGGCAACCAGGCGCATATTGCGCTCGATCAGTTCATCCCTGGCACTCTCGTCCCCTTGGGCAACCCGCCTCAGGCAGTCCGCTTCTTCCTCCGCATTCATCGGCTTTTGGAACGCCTGGCCTTTCAGGTAGCCGACCAGCGTGGGGATATCCGTCCAAAGTTGCAGCAGAGCCGTGAAGATCCCGCTCACGCCAACACCTCCATTATTGTTTCTGCCACCATATGACACAATGTGCGGAATCATGAGAATGACGGGCCCGAGGTGTGGGACACAGGAGCGCTGTGGTATAATCGGGAAAGAATTCAGAGTCAATGGAGTGAATCGGGTGTATCGACTTTTTTTGCCGAATGAATATGTAAAGAATGTGTTCCGGGTGACGCCGGATAAACTAAAGACAAATGGAATACGCGGTGTCATTACTGACCTCGACAATACACTCGTCGAATGGGACAGGCCCGATGCCACAGAAGAAATCATCACATGGATGCAGGAGATGCGCGAAGCAGGCATCCATGTGACCATCGTGTCGAACAACAATGAAGAACGCGTCCGGGCCTTTTCGGACCCGCTCGGCATCCCGTTCATCCATAATGCGCGCAAGCCGATGGGCAAGGCGTTCCGGCAGGCTGTCAGGCAGATGGGCATCCCAAAAGATCAGGTGGTCGTGATCGGTGATCAGCTGCTGACGGATATCTTCGGCGGGAACCGCAGCGGGCTCCAGACGGTGCTTGTCGTTCCCGTCGCAAGCTCAGACGGATTGGCGACCCGTTTCAACCGGAAGGTCGAGCGGATCATTATGAAAAAGCTTAAGCGCCGGGGGCTCATCGATTGGGAGGAGATCAAGTGACCGAAGAGAAAACCTGTATCGGCTGCGGAGCAGTCCTGCAGACCGAAGATGAAAAAGCGCCGGGCTTTGCCCCGGCATCAACCCTTGAAAAGGAGATGCCGCTTTGCCGGCGCTGTTTCAGGGTCAGGAATTACAATGAATTGGAGCCGGTTCCGCTTACGGATGACGATTTCCTGAAGATCTTGAATACGATCGGCTCAAAAGATGCGCTCGTCGTCTATATCGTCGACATTTTCGACTTTAACGGAAGCTGGATCCCGGGCATGCACCGTTTTGCCGGGTCCAATCCGGTGCTTCTCGTAGGCAACAAAGCGGACCTGCTTCCGAAGTCGGTGAAGCCGAACAAACTGATCCACTGGATGAAGTCAGAATCCAGGCAGCTCGGCCTCCAGCCGGAGGACATCCTTCTCGTGAGCGCCGACAAGGGAACCGGCATCGACAGCGCAATCCGCCGCATCGAAGAGCTTCGTGAAGGACGCGACGTTTATGTGGTCGGCTGTACGAATGTCGGGAAATCGACATTCATCAACCGGATCATCAAGCAGGTAGCGGGGGGCGGTGACGTGATCACGGTGTCGCACTTCCCGGGCACCACGCTGGACATGATCGATATCCCGCTTGATGACGGAAGCTCCATGTTCGATACGCCGGGCATCATCAACCATCACCAGATGGCGCACCTGCTGGATGCAAAAGATCTGAAGGTAATCACACCCAAAAAAGAGATCAAGCCAAAAGTATTCCAGCTGAATGAGGAGCAGACGCTGTTCCTCGGCGGCCTGGCCCGATTCGATTACCTGAAGGGCGGACGCACTGCATTTACCGTCCATGTATCCAATGCACTTGATATCCACCGCACGAAGCTGGAAAAGGCGGACGACCTGTATGCCCGCCAGAAAGGCGATCTGCTCACGCCGCCGGCGGCCGATGCGGACGCTTTTCCTGCGCTCGTGCGCCATGAATTTTCGATCAGTGAAGAAAAGACGGACATCGTCATCTCAGGACTTGGCTGGATCACCGTCCAGCAGTCGGGTAAAGTCATTGCAGTCCATGCACCCGAAGGGGTTGCGGTCATGCTCCGTCCTTCCCTGATCTGAGGGGGGAAGAATGATGAAGAAGTGGTATGCGGTCATCGGGGATCCGGTCTCCCATTCTAAATCGCCGTCCATGCACGAGGCATGGTTCGGGGAGAACAGCATCGATGCTTCCTATATCCCGGTTCACGTTCCGGCCGGTACGGTAAGTGAGGCAGTAGACGCCCTCCGCCGGCTTGGGGCTTCCGGATGGAATGTAACGGTACCCCATAAACAGTCGATCATTCCGTATCTTGATGAAGTGGATCCCCTCGCGGCGGAAATGCAGGCAGTAAACACGGTAAAGGTACTGCCTGATGGACGCCTCGCAGGAATGAATACAGACGGCCCCGGCTTTGTCCGGTCGCTTGAAGAACGCATCGGGCAGTCGCTCAGGGAGGAACCTGTTCTGATCATAGGGGCCGGCGGTGCGGCAAATGGAATCGCGCTTGCGATGAAACAGGCAGGCTACGGAAAGATTTCGGTATGCAACCGCACCGTGGAGAAAGCTGAAGCACTGTGCCGCCGGATTGGCGGCGAAGCCCTCGGTCTGGAGGAAGCGGCAGACAGACTTGGGGAGTTCGGAATCATCATCCAGACCACTCCGGTGGGCATGTCGACCGCGACAGGCGGGCTGCCGATCGCTCTGGACAGGCTGGACCGGAGGACGGTTGTTGCGGACATTGTCTACAGTCCGCTTTACACGGACTTCCTGAAAGCCGCGCTGAACAATGGGAATGTAATTGTGGACGGGCTCGGCATGTTCATCTGGCAGGGGGCGCTTGCCTTCCACGAATGGACGGGCAAAATGCCGGACACGCTTGGAACAAGAAAAAGGCTGATTGCAGAAATGGAGGAATGAACATGCTAACAGGAAAACAGAAACGGTTTCTGAGAAGCGAGGCGCATCATCTGCAGCCCGTATTCCAGGTGGGAAAACAAGGTGTCAACGATGAGCTGATCAGCGGCATATCCGAAGCGCTCGAAAAGCGCGAGCTGATCAAAGTGGCCATTCTTCAGAATGCGCCCGAGGAAAAAGAGGACGTTGCGCAGATGCTCGCTAAGCGGACACGCTCCGAACTGGTTCAGGTGATCGGCAAGACAATCGTGCTTTACAGGATGTCGAGGGACAATAAACGCCTCGTGCTCCCGGGTGAATGATCGCAGGAAAGTCGGCATTTTGGGCGGTACGTTCAATCCGCCGCATTCGGGGCATCTGATGATCGCCGAAGGCGTCCGGGATGCTGCCGGGCTTGACGAAGTCCGCTTTATGCCCAATGCCGTGCCGCCGCACAAAGTAAAGGAAGGCGATGCAGATGCATGGCAACGCCTTGAAATGACACGGCTCGCCGTTAGGGGAAATCCGGATTTCAGTGTTGAACCGATCGAGGTGGAGTCTGGAGGCGTCTCTTATACGTCCCGAACCATGGATATGCTTCGCTCTCGTGAACCGGAAACAGATTTTTCGTTTATCATCGGCGGCGACAGCATCGAGCAGCTGCATACTTGGCATGACATCGATGCACTCGTGGAGAAAGTCGAATTTATCGGTGTTCCGCGCCCTGGAACCAGCGCTTCCGGACGCTTCCCTGTGCGTATTGTGGGAATCCCGCAGATCGACCTTTCCTCGACCATTCTGAGAGAGAAACTGGCGGAGGGCCGGTCGGTCAGATACCTGATTCCCGATCCGGTAATTCGTTTTATCAGGGAGGAGGGACTGTATGGCGTCCCGGCTGCTGAAAGATGAGGTGGCCCGCCGGCTCCCGGCGGGCAGGTTCGCCCATGTTCTCCGTGTCGCGGAAACGGCTGTGATTCTGGCGGCGCGTTTTGGGGAAGATAAAGAAAAAGCGGAGACCGCCGCACTTCTGCATGATGTGGCGAAAGCGATGCCGAAAGAGGAGCTCAGGCAAATCGTGGAAGAGGAAGGCGATCCTGCCCGTGTCCTCGGTTTTCACCATGAACTTTGGCACGGTCCCGCCGGAGCGGTCATCTCCCATAACGAATTCGGAATTACGGATACCGATATCCTCGCTGCTGTCCGTTTCCATACGACCGGCCGGTCCGGCATGTCCGGACTGGAAAAAGTCATATTCACAGCTGATATGATAGAGCCCGGCCGGACATTTCCCGGAGCGGAAAAACTGAGGGAAGAAGCCCGGCACTCTTTAGACGCCGCGGTGCTCGCCTGCAGTGCGCACAATCTGCAATACCTGGCCGGAGTGCGTGCAGCCATCCATCCGGATACGCTCCGATGCTATAATGACAGTCTCTTGTGAGGAAAGGATGCTTTGAACCGATGACAAACCAGACATTACTTGAAACGGTATACAATGCCGCTGACGATAAAAAGGCGGCAGATATGGTCGTACTGAACATGCAGGGCGTCTCGCTCCTAGCGGATTATTTTCTGATCTGCCACGGAAACTCCGACCGGCAGGTGCAGTCGATCGCCCGCGAGATCAAAGACAGGGCCGAAGAGTCCGGCTACAATGTAAAGCGTCTTGAGGGCTTTGATTCGGCACGCTGGATCCTGGTCGATCTCGGCGATGTCGTCGCCCATGTCTTCCATAAGGACGAGCGCGCTTATTACAACCTGGAACGCCTTTGGGGAGATGCGCCTGAGCTGGAAATGGAAGACCAATGACCGGAGAATCATACCGGGCATTTGCTTCGGTCTATGACCAGCTCATGGAAGACATCCCGTACGGACAGTATGCCGATTGGGTAAGGAATATCGCCGGACCTGCCGGAGGACGCGCGCTTTTGGACATCGGCTGCGGTACCGGGGTGCTTTCTGAACGGTTTGCGAAGGAAGGCTTCCGTGTCACGGGAATCGATCTTTCCGGTGATATGTTGGCTGCTGCCAGGGAGCGTTTTGCCGAAGCAGGGCTGGAAGGAACGTTTTTCGAACAGCCGATGCAGGCTATGGAAGGGCACTCCGGATATGACGTCGCGGTGATCGCCATCGACTCTCTGAACTATGTGACGGCTCAGGAAGAAGTGGCCGCCGTATTCCGACATGCTTTTGATGCACTGAATGCGGGAGGCCATTTGCTTTTCGATGTCCACTCGCCCTATAAGATGACCGAACTGTTTCTGGACGGCCCTTTTACGGCGGATCTTGACTCAGTTTCGTATATCTGGCACACGTATCCGGGTGAAGAACCGCTTTCCGTCGAGTCAGAAATCAGCTTTTTCATCCGTCGGCCGGATGGTCTTTACGAAAGGCAAGAGGAGTTTCATTTTCAGCGGTCATTTCCTCCTGACACCTATGTCCGGCTTCTGTCCGAAGCGGGCTTTCGCGTCCGTTCTGTTACGGCTGACTGGACAGGGGATTCCCCTGAGTCGGACAGTGAGCGTATTTTCTTCCATGCTGAAAAATGAGCCTTCCCAATGAATAAGGCTTCGGGTATAGTGGAAGTGACTCCATGTCCGCCTTCCACGGGAGTGAATCTTTCTTGGAATGGCTGAAGATGAACTGGAGGAAGCTGATCCCCCCGATTGCGGCTTCCGTCCTGATCCTGACTTTTATCCTGTATTCGAAAGCCCAAACCGCGGGCATGCCTGCGGATTCATTCATACCAGTTTCTGACGGGATTGACCCGATCAGTGCCGATGACCGTGCGGATACGTCCGTTGCGGTCATTTTTGTTGATGTCAAAGGCGCTGTCGGGAAACCCGGTGTCTATAAGGCGGAGGAGGGGGACCGGGTGATTGATGCCGTCGCGATGGCGGGCGGCTTTTTGCCCGATGCGGTACCTGATGCCATCAACCATGCTGAACGGCTGCGGGATGAGATGGTCGTTTATGTGCCGTTTATTGTTCCGGAAGGCATAAATGAAACAGAGGGGATGGCAGCCTCGGCTCTGCCTGTATACAGCATGGATGACGGAAAGGTGAATCTTAATACGGCGGAGGCGGAGGAGCTGATGACGCTGCCTGGCGTGGGCCCGGCAAAAGCCGAAGCGATCATTGCGCACAGGACCGAGCACGGCCCGTTTGCCGAACCCGCATCGCTCAAGGAAGTAAGCGGGATCGGCGAAAAGACCTTTGCTGCGCTTGAGGAACTCATTACTGCAAAATGACATTGAATCCAGGACCTTGCACCGATACACTGGAAGTAGTGAATTGTTGGATTACAGGAGGCGGACTGAATGGAGCGAATTAGCTGGGACCAATTTTTCATGGCGCAGAGCCATTTGCTGGCACTTCGTAGTACTTGTACGAGACTGTCGGTAGGAGCGACAATCGTCAGGGACAACCGGATCGTTGCCGGCGGATACAACGGGTCGATATCCGGAGGGGATCACTGCATCGATAAAGGATGCTATGTTGTCGACGGCCATTGTGTAAGGACGATCCATGCAGAAATGAACGCACTGCTCCAATGTGCGAAATACGGCTCCCCGGTGGCCGGAGCGGAAATCTATGTCACCCATTTCCCGTGCCTGCAGTGCACGAAAGCCATCATCCAGGCGGGAATATCCAAGCTTGTCTATGCTACGGATTATAAAAATAACGAGTATGCCCAACAGCTGCTCCAGCAGGCAGGCGTGCGGGTGCTCAAAGTTCCGTTCGAAGAACGCGAAGTTGATTTTCTCGCGGAGGAAAAGATCGGGCTTTACGGGGAGCTGCTGAGCAGGCTGAAGGACGCCGGCGCAGCCGAAGAGGAGCTTGAAGCATACAGCAGGAAGGTGAAGGCATTATTTGGCTGAAGCTGACTGACAACCCTGTGATGTACTTGGCGCTTCCCGTTTTGGCTTCGGCTGCCGCTAGTACAGGCTCTCCGATATTCATGGCACTGATTTTACCCGCTGTGATCGCAGCCGCCATGAAGCGGGAACCGCTCCCTGTCTGGATGGCCATGCTGGCCGTGACGGCAGGCGCATATGCCTGGTTCAGCGCAGTGGAAAAGCCTTCCGCCCTTCCGGATATTCCTGAGGAAATCGGATGGACGGACAAGGTTTCGGTTGCGGACGGTGTACTGAAAGGATTTGCCGCCGATTCCGAGGGCAACAGATGGTATGTAACCTACAGGTTCCGGTCTGAAGAAGAGCGGAACCTTTTTTTGCGGCAGGGTGTGGCCGGGCACCGCTATTACATCCTTGCTGAACTGGAAGAACCGGATCCGCCGGCACACACTTATGCCTTTGATATGGGGGCATGGCTGCATGCGGAAAGAGCTGCCGGAATCCTGCGTCTGCAGGAGGCAGGCTATGCCGGACCGGCACCCGGAATGCCGGCCATAATCAGAAGGTGGAGGGAGGCGCTCGGCGGCCATATCAGTAAACATTTCCCCCCATCTGTCTCTGCCGAAGCGCAAGCGCTCATCATCGGCGAGCGGTCTTCAACCGACCCCGAAGATGAACGCGCTTACAGGAGGCTCGGCATCACTCATCTTTTTGCCATCTCGGGCCTCCATGTCGGCATTCTCATTTTTCTGCTGAGGGAGATCCTTCTCAGGCTCGGCATCAGGACGAATGTCGTGCGGGTCGGGCTCATTTTGTTTCTTCCCGTGTATGCGATGCTGGCAGGCGGGGCCCCTCCTGTCTGGCGGGCCGTTCTTATTTCGCTAATGCTGCTGATGCCGGAATCCAAATCCGGAAAACCCCGTTTGGATTTGCTGTTTTCAGCAGGGATGATTTTGTTTTTGCTCATCGACCCCCACGCCGTTTCCAAGCCCGGCTTCCAGATGAGCTATGTTGCAGCATTTGCACTGATCCATTCTTCTTCTATCCTCTCAACTGCACGGAGCGCACTGCATCAGGCGTGGCTGGTAACGGTCATCTGTCAGGTCGCGGTAACTCCGGTTCTTCTCTATCATTTCTTCGAGACATCCCTGTCATCATTTGTTGCAAATCTTCTGTTTGTCCCCATCTTTTCGGTTGTCGTGTTGCCTGCAAACCTGGTGCTCCTGTTGCTGACATTTCTGGCTCCCGGTTTCGCCGGATGGCTATTTTCACTATATGTTCCGCTCAGGGAACAGCTGGGGGAGATCATCCATCTTTTCGCGGAGCTGCCTTTGAGCGTCTGGACACCGGGCAGGCCCGGCCTGCCTGCACTTCTTTTGCTCGTTTGTGCGACTGTTCTCTTTTTCCTGCTGGTGGAGGCCCGGAAAATCCGGTCCGCATGCGCCGTACTGGTATCGGTATGCCTGATTGTCCATGTTGGCCCGTATCTGACACCGGGAATCCGCGTAACTTTCATTGATGTCGGGCAGGGGGACTCGGCACTTATAGAGCTTCCATACAGACAAGGGGTGATTTTGATCGATACCGGGGGAAGAGTCCGATTTGGAGAGGAAGAGGGGAAGGAACAGTCCAGCGGCTCCGGAGTGGGAGAGCGGGTGGTTGTTCCCTTACTGAAAGGGAGAGGCATCACGAAGGTGGACAAGCTGATTTTGACCCATCCGGATGCCGATCATGCGGAAGGGGCAGCAGAGGTGATGAGAGAGATCCGTGCGAAAGAAATCCATATCGGGCCGGGCACGTACCGGGAGGAAGGATATGCAGATGTGATAGAGGCCGCCCGGCAAGCCGGCATTCCGGTCAGGGAAGTAATGGAGGGCACCGGTTGGACGCACGGCAGCATAGGGTTCCGCTATCTCAGTCCATACGAAACGGAGTATCAGGGCAATAATGATTCTCTTGTGCTTCACCTTAAACAACACGATTTCAGCGTGCTGTTCACAGGCGACCTGGAGGCGGAAGGGGAAGCGCGGCTCATCAGCGAATACGGCGCTCTCCTGCCGGTGACCATTCTGAAAGCAGGCCATCATGGTAGCCGCACATCCAGCAGCACCGCTTTTGTAGCCGCCGCGAGCCCGGGAATCACCATATTCTCCGCCGGCCGCAAGAACCGTTATGGCCATCCCCATCCGGAAGTTACGGAACGGTTCAGGCAAGCCGGACTTCCGGCGGTTTCAACTGCAGAACAGGGTACCATCACGTTCATCTACCACAAAGGCCGTGTCATTCAGTCCTACAGCAGATAATCGGAGGACAACAAAAAACGGAGGCTCCGGTTTACCGGAAGCCTCCGTCCTGATCAGCGTGCAACGAGTTCAATGACCGTCGCAATGACGAAGATCAGTGAAAAGAATACAAAGGATACGATGAAGCCCACGCCCGAGTCGATGACATCGTTGCGTTTCGTCTGCGGGTTCTGTTCGAATTCGTTCATTGCTACCCCTCCTATGGTTCCACCATATTATAAGGGATGATGCCGAAAAAAGCTATAATGCAGACAAACAACCGGGATGGATCTGACGGGGTTCATGAAACTTTCACAAACTGTGGAGCGGCCTTGCTTCATGTATAATAAAGCAACAGCATCTTTTGAATCGGAACGGAGTGTTCACCATGTTCACGGATAGTTGGAGAAGCATGGCCAAGGGGGACATTGCCCCTGTCTATCTGGTCAGCGGACCTGAAATGTATTTTTTTGATGAAACTGAGAAACGGCTGAAAGAGGCCATGCCCGACGCCGCCGCGTCGGAACTAACTACATTTGACCTCGATGAAACCCCGGTCGAGGCGGTGATCGAGGAGGCGGATACGTTTCCTTTTTTCTGCGAAAGGAAACTCATCATCGCGAGGAATGCGTCGTTCCTGAAAGCAGCCGAAAAGGGAAAGGAGAAAGTTGAACATGACCTGGACAGGCTGATGGACTGGCTCGCCTATCCGCCTGAATCTGCGGTCGTCCTTTTTCTTGCACCTTACGAGAAACTGGATGCACGAAAAAAAGTCGTGAAGGCTTTCCGCAAGCATGCGGTCTGCCTGGAAGCCGAATCGCTTAAGCCCCATGATATCGAAACATGGATCAGGCAGGAGGCAGTCCGGTTGGGCAGCAAAATTTCGGATGCCGCCGTCCGCCTGCTGATTGAAACGGCAGGCGAGGATATGGTCCGTCTCCGTTCTGAGATGGAAAAGCTTTCGCTTTATTCCGGCGAGGGGCAGGAAATCGGAACAGACACAGTCGGTCTTCTCGTCACTAAAACTCCGGAGGACGATGCTTTCAAACTGCTGGACGCATACATGCAGGGCGACTCTGCCAAAGCTCTCATGATTTACAGGGACCTTCTGCAGAACAAGGAGGAGCCGATCCGGCTGAATGCCCTCCTCGCCAATCAGGTCAGGCTCATGATCCAGGTAAACGCCCTGAAGAAAAAAGGCTATCAGCAGCACCAGATCGCCAAGCAGCTCAAGGTTCATCCGTACCGTGTCAAACTCATCCTCGAAAACAGGAAGATGGCCGATGAAGCACGCCTGCTCGCCACCCTCTCACGGCTTGCAGATGCCGATCTCCGGCTAAAGACCGTTTCCGGCAACCGGGAGCGGGTGCTCGAACTCGTACTGATGCAAAAAGTGAACGGAACCAGATAAATCAGACTGCAGAACAGAGGCAAAAGGCCCGTTCTGCAGTTTTTTTGATTTTCCCGGACCGGCCGGAGTAAGGCTTTTTCAGCGGTTTCCCGGACGGCTTCCACTTTGAATAAAAAGATTATTTTTAAGGGTTGCAGCTCATTGTGAAAGGGGGTATAGTACGGGGTAATTAAGGTCAACCGCATCCTGAGTCATGTGAATACTTTAACGTAAACGCCACAAGGCAATGTCTTAGCAACACCCACAACTTCCCATGAGGTGATCCAAATGATGGATGACGAAATCCACGGCTTGCTCAGGAAAGAGTACAAATGCGCGGTCATCAAGGTCGGATCGGAAACAACAGCCATCCTGATGAACAGGAAGAAAAAAGTCGGCCTGAAAAAACGGGTGGCCGGCATGCTCCCTATCTATGAATACGAGAAATGGGAAGAAGAACTGGACCGCTGGCAGTACCGGCCGGTCGGATTCAGGGGCATGTTCTCCAAAAAGTTCATACATGCCACCATCGCGGTGTGCTATGATGAGACCGACAAAATCGTATACTGGCGTTACCTCAGACCTGCAGAAAAGCGTTCGATGCCAATCTCGCAAGTGCAATGAAAAAAAACCGGAACTCCTTATCTGGAGATCCGGCTTTTTTGATTGCTTAGGAAATTATAAATCGTCACACTGTGGATCATGGCTATTCACATGGCGTCCCCGGCCAGCTCCAGCGCCCGGCAACTGGCAAACTTCACCCTTCTCCATTGCGATATGTCAGCATCGGTTCGTTCCTCACCGTGTTTCCTTTATCTCATTGCGGAGGGTTCCAGTTTGTACGTTGCTAAACGGGCGCTTGCGCTTTAGTTCCATCCAGCTCCAGCGCCCAGCAACTGGCAAACTTCACCATTCTCCACTGCGTTAAGTCAACATCGGCTCGTTCCTCACCGTGTTTCCTTTATCTCATTGCGGAGGGTTCCAGTTTGTACGTTGCTAAACGGGCGCTTGCGCTTTTGTTCTTTCCGTCCATGAAAAAACCGCCCGCATCCGGAAAACGGATGGGACGGTCGGAAAGCCGAGTATGGATTACTGGGCTTTTTTCGTAAGGCGGGATTTTTGACGGGCAACTGTGTTCTTGTGGATCAGCCCTTTGTTAGCCGCTTTGTCGAGTTTTTGGATCGCATCTTTCAGAAGCTCTTGTGCGTTCTCGTCGTTGTTGGCAATCGCCGCTTCTGCTTTTTTCATCGCTGTACGCATTGCAGATTTCTGCGTTGTGTTTTGAGCGCTGACAGCTTCGTTCTGGCGGATTCGTTTAATCGCTTGTTTGCTGTTTGCCAATGGATTCACCTCCATTCAAGGTCGGATCATGAAGAGGCCTTCTTGCAAGGCCTGCCTTTATGCAACAGACAACATTTTATCAAAACCACACGTTGATTGCAATCATGAAACGCAAAGAATATTCCCTTGACACCCGGGCATACTGATCTGGAGGTGAGTGACATGATGCAATTCGGCAGAACAGATCTGCTAGACGAAACAGAAGAAATGGTCAGACACCGGACCGAAAAGGATAAAGAAAAGCTGAAGGAATCAAGCGGAATCGACTTCCGGGAAAAGCGGAAAGGCCGTTTTATCGTGACCGAAATCAGAGTGGATGAAACGGGTGCAGAGAAAATCGGAAGAAAATCGGGTACTTATATCACCCTGACCGCACCGGGCCTGACGGCAGATGATTCCGAGGGTTTTGTGGAACTTGAAGAACTGCTTGCCGACAAGCTTAGGGAAATGCATGAGCCGCTCGGACTGTCGGACGATCCGAAAGTGCTTGTTGTGGGTCTCGGCAACCGCTCGGTTACACCGGATGCTGTCGGGCCTTATGCAATCGACCGTCTACAGGAGGCAGTCCCGGCATTTTATTCGGAGGACCCAGGCCTCATCGCCTATGCGGCGGGGGTGACCGGACAGACCGGTTTTGAGACGAGTGATTTTGTCCATGCGCTGGCAGACAAGATCAGGCCCGACCTGATCATTGTGATCGACGCGCTTGCGGCAAGGGACAGCACGCGTCTCTGCAGGAC
This sequence comes from Bhargavaea sp. GQ12, assembly GCF_059758705.1. Lineage (NCBI taxonomy): Bacteria > Bacillati > Bacillota > Bacilli > Caryophanales > Caryophanaceae > Bhargavaea > Bhargavaea sp. GQ12. Next base: position 89,012 of record NZ_JCAXEU010000003.1, on the reverse strand, counting down.
GATCCAGTTGACCGACACCGGCATCCACCCCGGATCGGGCGTCGGGAACGAACGGAAAGAGATTTCGAAGGAAGTGCTCGGCATCCCCGTGACGGCGATTGGAGTGCCTACAGTCGTGGATGGCCCGGTCATGGTATCCGACGCGATCGAATCCGTGTTCAACTATATTGCTTCAAAGATTGAAGAAAAGAACGCTCCATCATCCGCGCTCGCTGTCACGCCATGGCTACACGACAAAACAAAAGAGACGGACAAAACAGTTCTGAAGCCGATCTTCGGCGAATGGTCACAGTGGTCCAAGGAAGACAAACAGCAATTGTTCGAGGAAGTGCTGGCGTCAGATGAGCAGAGCATGTTCGTCACGCCGAAAGAGACCGACACGTGGATCCTTAAGTACGCCACACTGGTTTCATCTGGTGTCGTGAAGTGGCTGTCACCATCCGCTCCAGGTTCTGAATCCCCAGCTCCCGCCATATAGTGCGGGAGGGGGGATTTTTTGATGAAGAAAAAGTGGCAGTTCTATACATGGCTGATCCTTTTCCTTTTCCTGATGCCGTTCATTACAGTGAAAATCCCCGGCCTTCAGCAGGATGTGAGCGAGGCTGCTCCGGAATCAGGCCGGCTGGTATACGCTGCCAACCTGTTCGACTTTGAGGTGGAGGACGGCGGGGAGGCGACGGAGCCCGGCGAAAACGGTCGGGCGCTCATGTATTTTACGCATTCCCATGAAGCCTTCGCTCCGATTTTGCGCGCGAAGGAAGGCAAGGCAGCCGTCTCCCATAGCAAGGAAAACATCATGAATCTCGGGGAGGCGTTTTCCTCCCACTTCGCGATGAACGGCATCACACTCGATGTCCTGGACTATGACAATGCCGGCCAGATGAGCAAAAACGGTGTCCCGCACAGCAGGGCTTACAAAGCCATCAGGCCACATGTCCAGAAGCAGATCCAGGCGGACGCGTACTCACTGGTCCTTGATGTTCACCGTGACTCACTGGGACGAAACAGAACGACGCTTGTACATGCCGACGGCCCTTACGCGAAAGTCTATTTCGTGATCGGGGAAGATCACAGGGGACACGAAGCCAATCGCCAGCTGGCCGAGCGCATCTCGGCAAGGATGAACGAGCTCGTTCCGGGCATTTCCAAAGGAATCTTCCGGAAGAGCGGCCACGGCGTGGATGGGATTTACAACCAGGACCTGGGTCCGAATGTGCTGTTGGTCGAGATGGGCGGGACGGAAAATACGGAAGAAGAGCTGAACCGTACAGCGGCCATTGTCGCAAAGGCATCGGCCGAAGTTCTGGCCGGCGGCTGAAAAACATTGGGCTCCTGGCCGTCCCCGGATTGAATCATGTTTTGTCCACTGTTATAATTCATACTAGTTTACAGAGGAGTGGACAGCATGAACCGCGAAGAACGACTTGCACGTCGGGAGCGCATCCGGAATTTTTCGATCATCGCACACATTGATCACGGAAAATCCACGCTAGCCGACAGGATATTGGAAAAAACCGAAACCCTGACCTCACGGGAGATGAAAAACCAGCTCCTCGACTCGATGGACCTTGAGCGTGAGAGAGGAATCACCATTAAATTAAATGCCGTTCAGCTTACGTATACGGCGAAAGATGGAGAGGAATACATTCTCCACCTGATTGATACACCTGGGCACGTCGACTTCACCTATGAAGTCTCCCGGAGCCTCGCCGCCTGCGAAGGGGCGATTTTGGTCGTGGACGCGGCTCAGGGCATTGAAGCCCAGACACTGGCCAACGTCTATCTGGCACTGGACAATGACCTGGAGATCCTGCCGGTGGTCAACAAAATTGACCTTCCGGCGGCAGATCCCGAGCGTGTCAAACAGGAAATCGAAGATGTGATCGGTCTGGATGCATCCGAGGCGGTGCTTGCATCCGCAAAGGCCGGGATCGGGATCGAAGAGATCCTGGAACAGATCATCGAAAAAGTGCCGGCACCGACCGGTGATCCCGAAGCTCCGCTAAAAGCGCTGATCTTCGACTCGCTTTACGATCAGTACCGCGGTGTTGTCACCTACATCAGGGTCGTCGAAGGGTCTGTGCGTCCCGGCGACAAAATCCGGATGATGGCAACGGGCAAAGAATTCGAAGTTGTCGAGACAGGTGTGTTCACACCGAAAGCGACCCATCGGGACGAACTGACGGTCGGAGACGTCGGTTACCTGACGGCTTCCATCAAAAACGTTGCGGACACTCATGTCGGGGACACGATCACTAGCGCGGCCAATCCCGCAACAGAACAGCTGCCGGGCTACCGGAAACTCAATCCGATGGTGTTCTGCGGACTGTATCCGATCGATACGGCGAAATACAATGATCTCCGCGAGGCGCTTGAGAAACTCGAGCTCAACGACTCTGCGCTGACCTATGAGGCGGAAACCTCCCAGGCGCTCGGCTTTGGTTTCCGCTGCGGATTCCTCGGCCTGCTCCATATGGAAATCATCCAGGAGCGGATCGAGCGGGAGTTCAATATCGACCTCATCACGACGGCACCGAGCGTTATCTATGATGTGATCATGACAGACGGGGATGTCCTGAAAGTGGACAACCCATCCCTGATGCCTGACCCGCAAAAAATTGAGGATGTGCAGGAACCGTATGTCAAGGCATCCATCATGGTGCCGAACGATTATGTCGGAGCCGTCATGGAGCTCTGCCAGCGCAAGCGGGGGCACTTCCTGACAATGGATTACCTGGATTCGGTACGGGTGAACATCCTTTACGAAATCCCGCTGTCCGAAATCGTTTATGACTTTTTCGACCAGTTAAAATCACATACTAAAGGATATGCATCGTTCGACTATGAGCTGATCGGCTACCGGACAAGCAAACTGGTGAAGATGGATATTCTCCTCAACGCCGAAAAAGTAGATGCGCTCAGCTTTATCGTCCACAGGGACTTTGCCTATGAACGGGGCAAGGCAATCGTAGAGAAACTGAAGGAGCTAATCCCAAGGCAGCAGTTCGAGGTGCCTGTACAGGCTGCGATCGGAAATAAGATCGTTGCCCGCTCCACAATCAAGTCCATGGGCAAAAACGTCCTTGCCAAATGTTACGGCGGAGACATCTCCAGGAAGCGAAAGCTTCTCGAGAAGCAGAAAGCCGGTAAAAAACGCATGAAGCAGGTCGGTTCCGTCGAAGTGCCGCAGGAAGCCTTCATGGCCGTCCTCAGCATGGACGAGGATAAATCCTAACACCGGAAAAAGGAGGCGGACCTGCCTCCTTTTTTCGCATGAAAGAAGGAAACACAACATGACAGACGGACTCTATATCCATATCCCTTTCTGCCACCAGATTTGCTTTTATTGCGATTTCAACAAGGTATTCTTTAAAAACCAGCCGGTGGACGAATACATCGACTGTCTTGGGGAAGAGCTGCTGATGATGCGCGAGGAAGGCATGTTCGGCGCGGAAGGACCGCTCACGATATTTATCGGTGGAGGAACGCCGACCGCGCTCGACAACGGACAGCTGGAAAAACTGTTTTCCCATATCCGAAGAGCCGTACCCACGGAGCGCCTGATTGAATTTTCCACTGAAGCGAACCCGGACGAACTGACACCGGACAAGCTCGTCATACTCAGGGAGAACGGGGTCAGAAGGCTCAGCATCGGTGTCCAGTCATTTGACGCTGGACTTCTGGAGCGGCTCGGGCGGACGCACAGTCCCGGGGATGCCGAACGGGTCGTCCGGCAAGCCCGGGATGAAGGGTTTGAGAAAATCAGCATTGATCTCATGTACGGTCTGCCCGGACAGACGATGGAGCAGTGGGAAGATACACTTGACCGTGCACTTGCACTCGGCCTGCCGCATTACTCCGCCTACTCTCTGATCGTAGAGCCTAAGACGATCTTTTATAACCTCATGAACAAGGATCTGCTTCCGCTTCCTGGAGAGGACACGGAGGCGAAGATGTTCTCCCGTCTGATCGAACGGATGGCGGATACCGGACTCAGGCAGTATGAAATCAGCAACTTCGCCATTGAGGGCTTTGAATCAGTCCACAATAAGCTCTATTGGCAAAACCGCTCGTACGCGGGTGCAGGGGCAGGTGCGCATGGTTATGCCAACGGCATCCGATACTCCAACCATGGACCACTCAAGAAATACATGAATGCGGTCAACGAAGGGCGCCGGCCTGTGTTCGAGGATCACACCGTGACCCTAGAAGAAGAAATGGAAGAAGAGATGTTCCTCGGTCTCCGGATGACGGCCGGTGTCCGCTACGATGATTTCAGCCGCCGGTTCGGCAAACCGCTGGACGAGGTCTATGGCACTGAAATCCGTGACCTGACGGAGCAGGGGCTAATCGCAGAGGACCATGAAGCCGTACGGCTCACCCAAAAGGGAGTTTTTCTTGGAAATGAAGTGTTTCAGAAGTTTCTAGGATGATGCGCAGTTTGTTTGACGGGCGCATCGGGTTTTGATAAATTGGGTATAGATATTAGCACTCGATATAAAGGAGTGCTAACAGAGGTGATGATCATGCTGACAGAGCGTCAATTGCATATTTTGCAAGCGATCGTCGACGGGTTCATCCGGTCGGCCCAGCCTGTCGGATCGCGCCAATTATCCAAACTCGAAACCGTACCGTTCAGCGCGGCGACCATCCGTAATGACATGGCCGATCTTGAAGAAATGGGGCTTCTCGAAAAGACCCACACTTCCTCCGGACGGGTGCCGTCCGAGAAGGGTTACCGGTTTTATGTTGATCATCTTCTCCGGACCAGGAGTCTGGAGAGGACGGATCTTGAAAGGATCCGTTCCATTTTCGACGATCGGCTGCTTGAGACGGAACTGATTATCCGGAAAACTGCGGACATCTTATCCGAGCTGACCAGTTACACTTCGATTCTGCTCGGGCCGGACGTGGGGCAGCACACGGTAAGGCGGTTCCAGATCATTCCGCTTTCGGATGATTATGCAGTTGCGATCATCGTCACCGACGGCGGCCATGTTGAGCACCGAAATTTCCATATTCCGGAAGATATCCACCCATCGGATATTGAACGGATGGTGAACATCCTTAATGAGCACCTTGTGGGGGTGCCGCTCCACGAGATCGACAGGAAGATGGAAACCGAGATTTCGGGTATTTTCCGGCGTCATGTCGGCCGGTACGGAGACATGTTCAGGTCGTTCCGCGAGTCGCTCAGCGCGACCAATGAAGAGCGGCTGTTTTTCGGCGGCCGGATGAACATGCTCACACAGCCTGAGTTCAATGATCCGGAAAAAGCGCGTCAGGTCATGCATTATATGGAAGATGAACCGCTTGCCGCGCTGCTGTTCGATTTCGGGGGTGACGGGATCCATATCAGGATCGGGTCGGAAAACGGCCATCTGGCCATGGAAGACTGCAGTGTCATCACTGCTTCTTATACAGCGGGTGAAGGCAGAAAGGGCGCAATCGCCATTGTCGGTCCGACGAGGATGGACTACGCGCGTGTCGTGTCAGTGCTCGATTACATGAGCCGCGGCCTCTCCCGTGAACTGGGCCGGCATTTGAAATGATGTCTGCCTGAATCAGATTGGGAATCATGTTTTCTTGAGGTTCTCAGTACTGAGATGATGATTACTTACAATGTCTAGTTTGAGTGTTTGGAGGAGATTCTTTCGTGGCCATTGATGAAAACAAAGAGATGAATGAAGAAACCGTCAAGACGGCGGCAGTGGAAGGCGATAACCTGGCAGAAGAAGCGAGCACTACCGCTCCTGAAGCCCACGCCGAAGAGGCCGTTGAAACAGAAGCGGACCCGCGCGACACGCGGATTGCAGAACTTGAAGAGGAACTGGAACAGAAAGAAGACAAGTATCTTCGCCTTCTCTCGGATTTCGAGAATTTCAAGCGCCGTTCTGCAGCCGAAATACAGGCTTCTGAAAAGTACCGGTCGCAAAAACTCATGGTTGAGCTTTTGCCTGTACTGGACAACTTCGGCCGTGCATTCGATGCTGACGTGACGTCTGAGGACGCCATCGCGCTTAAGAAGGGTATGGAGATGATCTCCCGGTCATTCCGCTCCGCTCTGGAGAAGGAAGGCCTGGAAGAAATCGAGGCGGAAGGCAAGGAGTTCGACCCGAACTTCCACCACGCCGTCATGCAGGGCCAGGACGACTCCCAGCCGTCCAACACCATTTTGGAAGAACTCCAAAAAGGGTACATGCTGAAGGACAGGATTCTGCGTCCTTCAATGGTTAAAGTAAACGAGTAAAACACGAATGATGCTTCAAGATGCATTGATTTTAGGAGGAATGGACAATGAGCAAAATCATCGGGATCGACCTTGGAACAACTAACTCTGTAGTAGCGGTACTGGAAGGCGGCGAGCCGAAAGTCGTTCCGAACCCGGAAGGCAACCGGACAACCCCTTCGGTCGTATCGTTCAAGAACGGCGAGCGCCAGGTCGGTGAAGTGGCAAAACGCCAGTCGATCACCAATCCAAATACAATCATGTCGGTCAAAAGGCTGATGGGTACCAACGAGAAAGTATCCGCAGAAGACCGTGACTACTCTCCGCAGGAAGTTTCGGCAATGATTCTCCAGTACCTGAAAGGGTACGCGGAAGACTATCTCGGCGAAAAGGTAAGCAAGGCAGTCATCACGGTTCCGGCTTACTTCAACGACGCTGCGCGTCAGGCGACAAAAGATGCCGGCCGCATCGCAGGCCTCGAAGTCGAGCGGATCATCAATGAGCCGACGGCAGCTGCCCTCGCCTATGGACTGGACAAGACAGAAAGTGAACAGACGATTCTGGTCTATGACCTTGGCGGCGGCACGTTCGACGTTTCGATTCTCGAACTCGGCGATGGTGTATTCGAAGTACGAGCAACAGCCGGTGACAACCAGCTTGGGGGAGACGATTTTGACCAGGCGATCATGGATTGGCTCGTAGACGAATTCAAAAAAGAAAACGGAATCGACCTGTCCAAGGACAAGATGGCAATGCAGCGCCTGAAAGATGCGGCTGAAAAGGCGAAAAAAGACCTTTCTGGAGTCACTTCGGCACAAATCTCCCTTCCGTTCATCACAGCCGGCGAAGCTGGCCCGATGCACTTGGAGATGACGCTTTCCCGTGCGAAGTTCGACGAATTGACTGCAAATCTCGTCGAGCGCACGATGGTTCCGACCCGCCAGGCACTGAAAGATGCGGGCCTTTCTCCGGATGAACTTGACCAGGTTATCCTCGTGGGCGGTTCCACACGGATCCCTGCCGTTCAGGAAGCCATCAAAAAAGCGACCGGAAAAGAGCCGCACCGCGGCGTAAACCCTGATGAAGTGGTTGCGATGGGCGCTGCAGTCCAGGGCGGAGTGCTCTCGGGCGATGTACAGGATGTCGTTCTTCTCGACGTCACCCCGCTGTCACTCGGTATCGAGACGATGGGCGGTGTCATGACGAAGCTGATCGACCGGAACACAACCATTCCGACTTCCAAGTCACAAGTGTTCTCGACAGCTGCAGACAACCAGCCTGCCGTTGACATCCATGTCCTCCAGGGCGAACGCCCGATGGCTGCCGACAATAAAACGCTGGGCCGCTTCCAGCTGACGGATATTCCTCCGGCACCACGTGGAATCCCGCAGATCGAAGTCACATTCGACATCGATAAAAACGGGATTGTCAACGTCAAAGCGAAGGACCTCGGCACGAATAAAGAACAGCGCATCACAATCCAATCCGACAGCTCACTGTCTGATGATGAGATCGAACGCATGATCAAGGAAGCGGAAGCGAATGCTGATGCTGACAAGAAGCGCCAGGAAGAGGCTGAACTGCGCAACGAAGCCGACCAGGCTGTTTTCATGACAGAAAAAACACTCTCCGATCTAGGCGACAATGTCTCCGAAGAAGAGAAGAAGCAGGCTGAAGAAGCGAAAGACGAGCTGAAGTCCGCTCTCGAAAAGGATGACATCGAAGATATCCGGACGAAGAAAGACAAGCTCATGGAAATTGTCCAGCAGATGTCGGTGAAGATGTACGAACAGGCTGCCCAGCAGGCTCAGGCTCAGCAGGAGCAGCAGGACGGCGGATCCTCCGATGACGGCGTCGTCGACGCAGACTTCGAAGAAGTCGACGATGACAAGAACAACAAATAATCCGCCCTCGGAAAAGCCAAAGTCGGTGTTTCGGCTTTGGCTTTTCTTCTGTCTAAAACAACAAAAACGCAAGCGCCCGTTCAGCAACGTACAAACTGGAACCCTTCGCAATGAGATAAAGGAAACACGGCGAGGAACGGGCCGAAGTTGACTTATCGCAATGGAGATGGGTGAAGTTTGCCGGTTGCTGGGCGCTGGAGCTCGACGTAGCAAAAGCGCAGGCGCCCGTTCAGCAACATACAAACTGGAACCCTTCGCAATGAGATAAAGGAAACACGGCGCGGAACGGGCCGATGTTGACTTATCGCAATGGAGATGGGTGAAGTTTGCCGGTTGCTGGGCGCTGGAGCTCGACGTGGAAGACAAGGAAATAAGGGCGGCTCTGAAGCTCCCAGCACGTTTTTGAAAGACCATACCCGGCATGATACAATGATTGTCATGCAAGCGAGTCAGGAGTGAAACTATGAGCAAGCGTGATTACTATGAAGTGCTTGGCGTCACGAAATCTGCTAGTAAAGAAGAAATCAAGAAAGCCTACAGGCAATTGTCCAAAAAGTATCATCCCGACCTGAACAAGGATGAGGGATCCGATGAGAAATTCAAGGAAATAGCCGAAGCGTATGAAGTTCTGAGCGATGAAGACAAACGCGCCCGCTATGACCAGTTCGGCCATGCCGATGCGGCCGGCGGTTTTGGAGGAGGCGGATTCGGTGGGGGAGGATTCGGCGGCGGTGCCGCCGGGTTCGACTTTGACGATATCCTGAATACGTTCTTCGGGGGAGGAGGCGGCCGGCGGCGTGACCCGAATGCCCCTCGCCAGGGGTCAGACCTCGCCTATACGATGACGATTGACTTTATGGAAGCGGTCTTCGGCAAAGACACGGAAATCGAAGTCGACAAGGAAGAGACCTGCGATACTTGCGGCGGTGATGGGGCCAAACCGGGCACTAGCGTCAGTACTTGTGGCGAATGCGGCGGCTCAGGACAAATCAGTGTGGCGCAGAATACACCATTCGGCCAGATGGTCAACCGTCGCTCATGCCCGACCTGCCAGGGTACGGGCAAGATCATTCCGGAGAAATGCTCCGAATGTCACGGTGCGGGAAGAGTCACCAAGCGTAAGCGCATCAAAGTCAATATTCCGGCGGGTGTCGAAGACGGGCAGCAGCTGCGTGTCGCAGGCCAGGGAGAACCCGGCATCAACGGCGGTCCTGCGGGAGACCTGTATGTGGAATTCCGCGTTCGGCCCCATGAGCGGTTTGTCCGCGAAGGAGACGATGTTCTTCTTGAACTCCGGATCAATTTCCCGCAGGCAGCTCTTGGCGACGAAGTCGAAGTCCCGACCGTCCACGGCAAGGTGAAGCTGAAGATTCCGGCAGGTACACAGACAGGAACGACATTCCGCCTGAAGGGCAAGGGTGTCCCGAATGTTCATGGATATGGAACGGGCGACCAGCATGTCATCATCAAGCTGATCACTCCTACGAAGATGACCGAAAAGCAGAAACAGCTGATGCGGGACTTTGCCGCTGTCAGCGGAGATGCTCCGGATGAATATCAAAGTTCGCTGTTTGACCGTCTGAAGCGTACATTCAAGGGTGACTGAAAGGGCTGATTCTATTGAAATGGGCGGAAATCGCGGTGCACACTTCCAACGAAGCGGTGGAGGCTGTCTCCAACCTCCTCTATGAAGCCGGTGCAAGCGGAGTCGTGATAGAGGACTCCCGTGAGCCTGACCTCGAACACGATACACGGTTCGGAGAACTGTATGAACTGGACAGGGCAGATTACCCGGCCGAGGGTGCCATCGTGAAGGCCTACCTGCCGGTCAACAGCTTTCTTCCCGAGACGGTGAATGAGTTGAAAAATGAAATCTCCAATCTGGAATCCTACGGTCTCGACATCGGTCCGAACTCGGTCACCCAGTCCGAAGTGGACGAAGAGGACTGGTCGACCGCCTGGAAGGATTATTACCATCCGGTCAAAATTTCAAAACGGTTCACGATTGTCCCGACATGGGAAGAATACGAAAAGCTCAGTACGGATGAGCTGATCATCGAGCTGGATCCGGGCATGGCATTCGGAACGGGGACCCATCCGACGACGGTCATGTGCCTGCAGGCGCTGGAAAAAACGGTCCGTGAAGGGGACGAGGTGGTGGATATCGGAACCGGCTCGGGAGTCCTGTCGATCGGAGCGGCCCTGCTCGGTGCCGGACGGATCACGGCACTCGACCTGGATGAGGTAGCTGTGCAGTCCGCCCGGCAAAACGTGGAGCTAAATGGGCTCACGACACCAATCGACGTCCGCCACGGCAATCTTCTGGATGCTTACGACGGACGTCCGGATGTTGCGGTCGCCAACATCCTCGCCGAAGTGATTGTCACCTTCACGGATGATGCCTACCAGGTCATTAAGCCGGGAGGCCTCTTCATCACTTCCGGCATCATCGCCCAGAAAAAGGACGATGTAAAAGAAGCACTGACGGAATCCGGCTTTCTGATCGAGGAAGTGATGGTGATGGAAGACTGGACGGCCATCATTGCACGGAAACCGGAAGCGGGTGGACAGGATGCAGAGATACTTTCTTGATGACCCGTTTGATGAAAGCGGCCGGGCTTTGATATCCGGAGACGATGCCCGCCATATCACGAAGGTGATGAGGATGGCCGAAGGCAGGAAGCTGATCGCAGTTTCGGATGGAGAGGCTTTTCAATCTGAAATCATTGCGCTTGACGGCGATGTGGTGATCCGGAAGACAGAAGGATCCCTGCCGTCAAATGAGATGCCGATTGGCGTGACTGTCGCGGCGGGACTGCCGAAGGGAGACAAGCTGGACCTGATTGTCCAGAAGGGCACCGAACTTGGCATGGCAGGATTGATTCCTTTTGAAGCAGAGCGTTCCATCGTGAAATGGGACAGTAAAAAGAGCGGGAAGAAGATTGACCGGCTCCGGAAGATTGCAAAGGAGGCGGCGGAGCAGTCGCACCGGAGCATCATTCCCGAGATTTCGGATGTAACCGGCCTGGACGGCCTTATCCGGCTTGCGGAGTCATTTGATCTGCTTCTTATAGCGGACGAGGAATCTGCCAAAGACCGCAGCGGGGGCTCGATTGCCGCTCTGATTGAAAACGTGTATCATGGACAAAAGGTACTGGCAGTCTTCGGGCCCGAAGGCGGTATCAGCCGCGAGGAGGCAGAGCGGTTCCGTGCGGCAGGGTTCAGGCCCATCGCGCTCGGGCCGCGCATCCTGAGGGCGGAAACGGCTCCGCTATATGCATTAGCCGCGATTTCAAGCGAAATAGAAGGAAAGAGGTGAGCCCCATGTCGACAGTCGCCTTTCACACATTGGGCTGTAAAGTAAACCATTACGAGACGGAGGCCATCTGGCAGCTGTTCAAGGACGCTGACTATGAGCGGGCGGAATTTGAGGGCCGCGCGGATGTCTACGTCATCAATACATGTACTGTCACGAATACGAGTGACAAAAAAAGCCGCCAGGTGATTCGGCGTGCCATCAGGACGAATCCGGATGCTGTTGTTTGTGTCACCGGCTGCTACGCGCAGACATCGTCCGCGGAGATCATGGAGATCCCGGGTGTAGACATTGTTGTCGGCACGCAGGACCGGACGAAGCTGCTCGGTTATATCGAGCAGTATCGCAGGGAACGCCAGCCTATCAATGCGGTCGGCAACATCATGAAGAACAGGGTCTATGAAGAACTGGATGTTCCGTCCTTCACTGACAGAACCCGGGCCTCACTGAAAATCCAGGAAGGCTGCAACAACTTCTGCACATTCTGCATCATCCCCTGGGCACGCGGTCTGATGCGCTCCCGTGATCCGGAGGAAGTCATCCATCAGGCACGCCAGCTTGTTGACGCAGGATACAAGGAAATCGTGCTTACCGGCATCCATACGGGCGGCTACGGGGAAGACCTGAAAGAGTATAATCTTGCACAGCTGCTCAGGGACATCGAAGCGCAGGTGCCCGGGCTTAAGCGGTTGCGGATTTCCTCGATCGAGGCAAGCCAGCTGACCGATGAAGTGATCGCTGTCTTGAAGGCTTCCGACATTGTTGTTCGCCACCTGCACATTCCGATTCAATCCGGCTCCGACACGGTGCTGAAGCGCATGCGCAGGAAGTATACGATGGCCTTCTTTGCGGAGCGTCTCGAGCGTCTGCGCGATGCACTTCCGGACTTTGCACTGACTTCGGATGTTATTGTAGGCTTCCCGGGTGAAACGGAAGAAGAGTTCATGGAGACATTCGAATTCATCCGTGATCACCGTTTTGCCGAACTGCACGTGTTCCCGTACTCAATGCGGATCGGCACGCCGGCCGCCCGGATGGATAATCAGATTGACGAAGCCGTCAAGAATGAACGCGTCCACCGCCTTCTCCAGCTGAACGATCAGCTCGCGAAGGAATATGCATCGGCCTACGAGGGGCAAGTACTCGAAATGATTCCCGAAGAGCCATTCAAGGAAGATCCGGAAAGCGGGCTCTACGAGGGCTATACCGATAACTATATGAAAGTTGTCATCCCTGCCGATGAATCAATGGTCGGAAAGATTGTCCGAGTGAAAATCACGAAGGCGGGCTATCCTTATAATGAGGGTGCTTTTGTGAGAGTCATCGAAGATGGTACGGTACCGGTCGCCTGAACCGGCATCGCCCGGAGCCGGATTCCCGGCTTCCGGGCGTCTTGCGTCCGGTCGGGGAATTCACAGGCAAGTCAGCAAATAGGGCAAGGACCATTAAGGAGGAAATACTATGAATACCAATGTCGCATCAATGATTGACCATACGCTTCTCAAACCCGAAGTGACGAAAGAACAGATCGCAGAACTATGCGCGGAAGCGAAGGAGTACAGTTTCGCTTCCGTCTGTGTGAACCCGTACTGGGTGGAAACAGCTGCAGGCGAGCTTTCTGGAACCGATGTGAAAGTGTGTACGGTCATCGGCTTCCCGCTCGGCGCGAGCACAAAAGAGACGAAAGCGTTCGAAACAAAGGACGCCATCGAAAAAGGCGCACAGGAAATCGATATGGTCCTGAACATCGGCGCGCTGAAAAGCGGCGATGAAGAAACGGTCGAAGCAGATATTCGCGCTGTCGTGGAAGCGGCTGCCGGTAAAGCGATCGTCAAAGTCATCATTGAGGCGTGCCTTCTGACCAACGATGAAAAAATTATCGCATGCCGCCTTTCCAAAAATGCAGGGGCGGACTTCGTCAAGACGTCAACCGGTTTCTCTACGGGCGGCGCAACGGTGGAAGATGTTGCGCTTATGCGGCTAACAGTCGGCGAGGATATGGGCGTAAAGGCTTCCGGCGGCGTCCGCAGCCTGGAAGATCTGCAGAACATGGCAGAAGCAGGCGCCACAAGGATCGGCGCGAGCTCCGGAGTCAAAATCATGCAGGGTCTCACATCTTCTGAAGATTACTGATCTGCTGAATAAAAATGTTATATGCCAAGATGAAAGATATATATTGACCCGCTTCATGATTTAGGCTATAATTTCTGAGTACATGACGTGTTTTCATGTATGGAAGTGCGTACGGAGGGAGGGGAAAAGACATGACAAAAACTGTCGTTCGTAAAAACGAATCGCTTGAAGATGCTCTTCGCCGCTTCAAACGTGGTGTTTCCAAATCGGGTACGATTAAAGAGGCCCGCAAACGCGAGTACTATGAGAAGCCAAGCATCAAGCGGAAGAAAAAGTCCGAAGCAGCCCGCAAGCGCAAATACTGATCCCCCTCACCATCCCTGCCTCCATAACAGGAATGGCCAGAATCAGATAATGTATGCAAAACCGGAAAATCCCACGGGATTTTCCGGTTTATTTCATTTTAATGAAACTTATTGCTTTGTTCATACGTAGAATCACCTATAATGGACGAGAGACGAATGGGGGTGAAGACTTGAAAGGAATCCGCTTGATCCGCGGCCTCCTTCTGTTCGCTGCCATGTTCCTCTTGGCGATACCCCATGCCGGAGCGGATAGCGGCAAAGTATACCACGTGCCATTGGAAAACGAAGTCGAGCGGGGGCTGTATGAGTTTCTGAGCCGTTCGTTCGGTGAGGCCAAAGAGGCTGGAGCAAATACGATTATCCTCGAGATCAACACACCCGGGGGATTTGTGGATGCAGCAGGCCGGATTGCCAAGCTGATGGATGAAACGGAACTCCGCACAATCGCCTATATCAACCGCGATGCACTGTCGGCCGGTGCGTTCCTAGCACTCCATGCCGACGAAATCTATATGGACCCGAACGGCCGGATCGGCGCTGCTCAGGTAATTGACCAGTCCGGCAATGCTGCCGATGACAAGGCCAACAGTGCTTGGCTCGCCTCGATGAAGGCGGCAGCAGAATCATCCGATCAGGGGCGGGATCCAGACTATGCGCTTGCCATGGCCAATGCCGACATGGACTTTCCCGAATACCGTGCGGGGAAAGGCAAGCTGCTGACCCTGTCCGCCGACGAGGCGCTGGAAGTCAATTACAGTGAGGGAACTGTGTCGTCATTTGATGAACTGCTGGCAACCGCAGGTCTTGAAGGCGCAGAAGTCGTCAAGATGAATGAAACATTCAGCGAAAAACTTGCACGTTTCATCACGAATCCCGTCGTTGTACCGATCCTGCTTTCGATTGCGGGGCTGGGCCTTGTCGTCGAGCTGTATTCGCCCGGATTCGGTATCCCCGGTTCGATGGGCGCCGGGGCATTGCTCCTGTTTTTCTATGGACACCTCGTCGCCGGCCTGGCAGGATATGAATCCCTTCTGCTGTTCCTGGCAGGTGTCGGCCTGCTCATAGCCGAGCTGTTTGTGCCGGGAGGAATTCTGGGCATTATCGGTGCTGTGGCCATGGTTGCGGGCATCATTATGGCAGGGGCCGACCCGGCCTGGATGGCCATCTCTGTCGTCACTGCACTGGTCATCACGATATTGGGAATGGTGATCATGATGAAATTCTTTGGCAAACGGCTCCATCTTCTTAACCGGCTAATCCTCAGGGACGCCACCGATACAGAAAGCGGCTATGTCTCCAATGCCAACCGGCTCGAACTTATCGGCCGTACGGCAACAACGGTGACACCGCTCCGGCCTTCCGGAACTGCCGAACTGGACGGAGAATATCTTGACGTCGTCTCTGAAGGAAGGTTTATCGGGAAAGATCAAAATGTTAAGATCACAAAAGTGGAAGGCTCCAGGATCGTTGTCCGGGAAGCCTCCGCCGAATAGGAGGAAACAGAATGCTAGGATTGGGAACAATCGGGCTGATCATCGTTGCGTTTCTGGTGATTATCGCCCTGTCGATCTTCTTTACATTCGTGCCGGTCACATTGTGGATTTCCGCACTCGCAGCCGGCGTGAAAATCAGCATCTTCACACTGATCGGGATGCGGCTCCGCCGAGTTATTCCGAGCCGAATCGTCAACCCGCTCATCAAGGCCCACAAAGCAGGGCTCGATGTGAGCATCAACCAGCTGGAGAGCCATTATCTCGCAGGAGGTAACGTGGACCGGGTCGTCAACGCCCTTATCGCGGCGCACCGTGCGAACATCGCTCTGACATTCGAGCGGGCGGCGGCAATCGACCTTGCCGGCCGTGACGTGCTCGAAGCCGTCAGCATGTCGGTCAACCCTAAAGTCATCGAAACGCCGTTTATCGCAGGTGTTGCCATGAACGGAATCGAAGTCAAGGCAAAATCCCGGATCACTGTCCGGGCAAACATCGAACGGCTCGTCGGCGGTGCCGGCGAAGAAACGATCGTTGCCCGTGTCGGTGAAGGGATCGTCTCGACAATCGGTTCTTCCAAGCACCATACCGTCGTCCTGGAAAATCCGGATATGATCTCCCAGACAGTCCTTTCAAAAGGTCTGGACTCGGGAACGGCATTTGAAATCCTTTCGATCGATATCGCCGATGTCGACATCGGCAAGAACATTGGTGCCGAGCTTCAGACCGAGCAGGCAGACGCCGATAAGAAAATTGCCCAGGCGAAAGCGGAAGAACGCCGTGCCATGGCTGTTGCGAGCGAGCAGGAAATGCGCGCCAAAGTCGGCGAGATGCGCGCCAAGGTCGTCGAAGCTGAGGCGGAAGTGCCTCTCGCCATGGCTGAAGCTCTTCGCACAGGCAACATCGGGATCATGGACTACGTAAACTACAAAAACATCCAGGCAGATACCTCGATGCGCGAATCCCTCGGCAAAATGGGCAAGGAGCAGGATAAGCGCCCCGACGGCCAATGATCCGACGTGTGACGGAAAGGGGATGAGCTGATGGAACCGATCATCCTGCTGATCATCTCTCTGATAATCGGCTCCCTGTTCAAGGGAAAGGACAACCAGAAACCACCGGAAAAAAGGCCGGGGCAGACACAGGCGCCGCCTCCCCGTCAGGACGTGCCCCGGAGGCCGGCTGAAAAAGGCGGCAGCCTGAAAGACCTGACAAAACAACTTTACGAAGATCTTCAGAAGGAGATCCAGAAAGAGGCCGGGGAGTTTCGGACCGATCCCCGCACAGTAGAGAAAAAGCCTGTGCAGCCAAAGCCGGAAGTGGTCACGCGTTCAGAGCGTGTGCCGCAACAGATTACACGGACCTCTGCAGACGGGACTGATACTGCCCGCAATCCGAGGCAGGATCGTACCCGTGAACGCACACGCGATCGCAAAGCGGTGACCGAGCAGCCAATCTACAAAACGGAAATCGCTGAACCTGACCGCCTTTTGCCGGAATCCGAAGAGGACCTCGCGCGGGCGATCGTGTTCGCCGAAATTCTCGGTCCGCCAAAAGCAAAAAGAAGATAACCGGCTCCGGCCGGTGTGAATGCCCCCTCTTGGCCTGTCATAAACTGAAGGCCAAGGGGGGTTTTTGTATGCGCAGATTTTTTAGGATGGTCCCATTTCTGGAAATCGAGGACCACCGGACACTGCGGCTCAACGGAAAATTCACGATCGGGAAAATCGGCGATCGTGCGATCAGCCTTCGCCTGGCTCCATATGCGCTGACATTGGAGGGAGAAGCGGTGGCTGTGGAGGAGGTCGGAGACGAGGCGGCCCTGATCACATTCGACCGGCTGGATCGCCTCACGCTGATCCGGACGAGGGACCATGCGGACGGCTGAGCGGCTGCGCGGGAAGGAAACTGTACGAGTGACAGTGTCGGGCAGCAGTGCGGAGGCGTTTTTCTCTGCCTGCGCCGCTTCCGGCATCCGCATTCGGGATGCTGAAGCTGAGGGGGACCGCCTGCAGTTTTCTGTTTTCCGCAAGGACATGCCCGCCATCAGGAGACTCAGGCTCAAATACCGGGTCCGTCTCAGGTTAAGTGCAGGCCGTACAGGCATCATCCTCGATCGTTCCCCATTATCCGTTGCTGCTGTTCTGTTATTCCTGCTGGTGCCCCTTGCCTGCTCCGGCCTGATCTGGTCTGTCGGGGTCGAGGGCGGCAAACCGGAGCGCCAGGAGCGCATCAGTGACTACTTGGAGAAAAGCGGCATCCGGCCTTTTATCCCGATTGGCTCTGTTCCGGACGAGGCCCGGATCAGGAATGATCTGATGGTCGCTGACCCGGGCCTTAGCTGGGTGCGTGTGAGCCGGGAAGGGGGCCGGCTGACCGTGCATCCGATTGAGGCGCCGGAAACCGGGGAAAAAGGGGAGGGAGACCTCCAACCTGCTCATCTGGCGGCATCCAAACGAGCGGTGATCACCCGTTTCGAGCTCACCAAGGGCGTCAGGAACGTACTCCCCAATACCACGGTAGAAAAAGGGGACATCGTCGCATCCGGCATTATTACGCAGAGAGAGGACAGCCACGTAACCGGTGCGGAAGGCAAGGTGTACGGGGATTATTATGTGGAGACCCGTTTCGAGATGCCGGCCGTGATCAGGTATTCGGCACCCGGTGAAACGGCGTACCAGCTAGCTATTGGAGGGAAATCAGCAAATGCTGATGTCTGGCGCGAAATCCCGATGCCCTCTTTTATCCGCCCGTTCCTGACACTGTCGGAAAGCCGCAGCGGGATGGCGAGGGAAATCCGGCTGACCGAAGAAAACGGAGAGCCGATCATCCTGTCGGTGCTAAAGGAAAAAATGCTGTCCACACTGGATCCCGACGCAACGGTAAAGGATGAAAAAGTTTTGCGAGTGCATTATGATAATGATAAAGTAAAGGGGACCATATTATTTCTCATTAATGAAAATATTGCCGTAAGAAAACACATTTCCCAAGGAGATTGATCGATTGGAAGAAAATACGGTACAACTGCATGTGGAAGATCCGAATGAAGCGGTGATGCTGCTCGGCATCTCCGACCAGAACATGAAACTGATTGAAGAAGAACTCGGTGTGCGGGTGCTTACGCGCGGCGGGGTCATCGTGATCCAGGGGGAAGAGGAGCAGCGTGGAACTGCTCAGGAGCTCCTCAGGCAGCTTTTGCGCGTGATCCGCAAGGGCATCAATATTAATCTGCGCGACGTCTCCACGGCACTGGAAATGGCTAAGAACGGGACGATCGAATACTTCGCGGAGCTTTATGACGAAGAAATCGCCAGAAACTCGAAAGGCAAGGCCATCCGTGCCAAGACGATCGGCCAGCGCGAATACGTCCACGCAATCCGCGCGGATGACATGGTGTTCGGTATCGGCCCGGCCGGTACCGGCAAAACCTACCTCGCCGTCGTCATGGCCGTACAGGCACTGAAGAACGGACAGGTCAAACGCATCATCCTGACGCGGCCCGCCGTGGAAGCGGGGGAAAACCTCGGTTTTCTGCCGGGCGATCTGAAAGAAAAAGTCGACCCGTACCTGAGGCCGCTGTATGATTCGCTTCATGATGTGCTTGGAGCGGAACAGACCGAACGCCTGATTGAGCGGGGCACTATTGAAATTGCACCGCTTGCCTATATGCGAGGGCGCACATTGGATGATGCGTTTGTTATTCTTGATGAGGCGCAGAACACGACAAAGGCACAGATGAAAATGTTCATGACCCGCCTCGGCTTCGGCTCGAAGATGGTGATTACAGGTGACCAGACGCAAATCGACCTGCCGCGCGGGACGGAATCCGGGCTGATTGTCGCTCAGCGTATCCTGAAAGATGTCCAGGGGATCCGCTTCCTGCACTTTGAGCAGGCCGATGTCGTCCGCCACCCGCTGGTTGCCCGGATCATTGAAGCATACGAAGCAAGCAGTCACCGGGAGTGACCAAAACGGTTCTCCGGCCGAGACCTCCTGCCTCAGCTGGAGTCCGGCCGGTTTTTTTATCTTTCCGGCCGGGATGATTTCCGTCAAGGAGAGGGAAAGGGCGTTTCTGCAGGCCGCTAGGGGGAAGCTGATATGTTCAAGGGTTGGCAATCGCTTATTGAAAGGATTTCTTTTTCTGTTTTCTCTATTATCCTTCTCGGACTTTCCTCACTTCTGGCTTTTGGACTCATGCTTGGAAGTGTGAAGGACGAGACATACGATATCCAGATGTTCCATCTCGCCAATGAGACGATACGGGCGACCAAGACGGTGGAAGATCCCGTCAAGACGGAACAGGAAAGGCAGCGTGCCGCTTCAGAGGTCACGCCTGTTTATGATTTTGACGAAGAGGCAGCCCAAAACAGTGCAGCGGTTGTGCGCTCTGTTTTCGACTATGCGCTGGATGCCAAAGAAGAAGCCGCAAAAGACAATGATAATGAAAAAGAATCCCCTCCTGACACTGCCGGCCAGATTGCGGATCTCCGAAAGAAGCTGGAGGGCCTTGAAGAATCTGGGGGCGGCTTCCGTCTTTCCGACGAACTTCTCGGAATGCTGATTCGTTCGGGCAATGATGATCTTGTGAAAGTCCGTGATTCCGTCAGTGAGATTGTGTCGGAGATCATGGAGCAGCCGATCCGGGATACGGCTCTTGCCGATTCAAGGAATGAGACGGAAGGGCGGATCCGCTCTTTGGCCATCCCGGCGGGGCTCATGCCGGCAGCCGTGGAAATTGGCCGCTCCAGCATTACGGTAAATGAAAGGTTGGACGAACAGCAGACAGAAGCGCGCATCGAGCATGCCAAGACGGAAGTTGAACCGACCCGGATCCTTCAGGGGCAGGTGATCGTCCAGGAAGGGCAGATTATTGACAGGGAAGTCCACCGTCAGCTGGAGCTGGCCGGCCTTCTGAACGAGAACACTTCACTGCGCCCCGTACTGGCAATCGGACTCTTCACCCTGCTGATCTTCTGGTTTATTTACCGGCATTTCAGGCAGCTCGAACAGCCCGTGCACGTGAAAAAGAAATGGCTTGCCATTACACTCGTTATTTATTTCCTTACTATATTGGCCATGAAGCTGCTTGCAGCGACAGAGATTGATTTTAATATGGCACTTGCCTATGTTTATCCGACAGCGCTTGTTCCGTTTCTACTGCGGCTTCTGACGGATGGGAGGATGGCGATTCTCCTGACCGTACTTACTGCCGCAACTGGCGGCATTCTGCTGCAGGAAGGATATTCGCCTGTTGCCAATATGGAGATTGTCCTGTACATCCTGTTTGGCGGCTTTGCCGGGCACTATCTGATCCAGGGAGACGGGCGCAGATCGTCGATCCTGGCGGCAAGCTTTGGTGTTTCGGCCGCCAATGCCGTTTTCATCACATTTTATCTCCTGATGACCCAGTCGCATTTCGGCTTGCAGGAGTGGTCATTCTTCATGATTGCCGCACTTGGTTCCGGTCTGTTGTCCGGCGCGCTCACCATAGGCCTGATGCCCTTTTTCGAATCCGTGTTCGGAATCCTGTCCGACCTGAAGCTTGTCGAACTTTCCAATCCGAATCATCCGCTTCTGAAAAGAATTCTGACGGAAACGCCGGGTACATATCACCACAGTGTCATGGTCGCCAACCTGTCCGATGCGGCCTGCGAGGCAATCGGTGCAAACGGGCTGCTTGCCCGGGTCGGGAGCTATTACCATGATATCGGAAAGACACGGAGGCCGGCCTTTTTCATCGAGAACCAGATGGCGGGCACCAACCCGCATGATACATTGCCTCCAGAAAAGAGCCGGGACATTATCATTGCCCATGCAGCGGACGGAGCGGAGATTCTGAAAAAGAATGGCATGCCCAGCGAGCTTGTGGATATCGCACGGCAGCACCATGGTACGACGCTCCTCAAATATTTCCATGTAAAAGCAGGAGAATCAGGAAAGAATGTCGATGAAGCCGCCTACAGATACCCGGGGCCCAAGCCACAGACCAAGGAAATCGCAGTCATTTCGATCGCTGACAGCTGTGAGGCTGCAGTCCGTTCGATGAAGGAGCCGACGCCCGAGAAGATCGAGCAGTTGGTCCAATCCATCATCAAGGACAAAATGAATGATGGGCAATTTTCTGAATGCGATCTCAGTTTCAGGGAATTGAAGATTGTGGCGGACGTGATCTGCACGACGCTCAACGGAGTATTCCATAACCGGATCGAATATCCAAAATGACCGACTGGAGGACTGGAAATGACACTGACGATCGATTTGATGGATGAAACCGGTACAGTTAGGGAAAAGGATCAGCAACTGGTCGTCCGCCTGCTGGAACATGCCGGAAAAATGGAAGATGTCGGGGAGGCGGAACTATCCGTCACTTTTATGGACGATGAATCGATCAGGTCGGTCAACCGGGATTACCGGGAAAAAGACCGGGCAACAGACGTAATCTCGTTCGCACTTGAAGAAACGGTCGAGGGGGAAGTAGCGGTCAACCAGCCTGAAGGAATGCCGCGGTTGCTAGGCGATATTCTGATCTCCACCGAGACGGCGGACCGGCAAGCTGAAGAATATGGCCATAGCCGGGAAAGGGAAATCGGTTTTCTGGCTCTTCACGGCTTTCTTCATCTCCTCGGTTACGACCATATGAACGAAGCGGACGAACGAAGAATGTTCGGCCGTCAGGATGAAATATTGGAATCGTTCGGACTCGGGCGTGACACGGATGGACGTCCGTAAGCTTTTCCGTTCGTTCCGGTATGCATGGAATGGAATTGCTCATGTGGCAGCCGCCGAACAGAACTTCAGGATCCATATCATGGCGGCCTTGTCAGTTAGCGGAGCGGGCTGGATTACCGGTCTATCGACGGCCGAATGGATTGTTCTGATCATCCTGTTTGGCGGCATGCTAGCCCTGGAGCTGATGAACACAGCCATCGAACGGGTGGTGGACCTGGTATCCTCCGAACACCACCCGCTGGCGGGACAGGCGAAAGATGCTGCAGCCGGGGCGGTCCTGATTTTTGCCGCGGCGAGCATTCTCATCGGCTGCATGATTTTCATTCCCAAATGGATAAATCTCTTATTTTGAAGGTGGTTAATTTATGGATAAACAACAACTGATGGAGCGGGCCAAAAATGCCCGTGAACTCGCATACGTGCCTTACTCGAAATTTCAGGTGGGTGCAGCGCTCCTAACCCGGGATGGTGAAGTGTTCGGCGGATGCAACATCGAGAATTCCGGTTACAGCATGACCAATTGCGCGGAGCGCACGGCTTTCTTCAAGGCAATCTCTGAAGGGCACCGTGAGTTCAAGGCTCTTGCGGTTGTGGCAGATACCCCTGGACCGGTATCACCATGTGGTGCCTGCCGCCAGGTCATCTCGGAGTTCTGCGAAGGTGACATGCCCGTATATTTGACGAACCTGCAAGGGGATGTCGCGGAAACAACGGTCAGGGAACTCCTCCCTGGCGCGTTTAAGGCGGAGGATATGGAAAATGCTGAATAACCGTGAAGGATACAAATCAGGATTCATTTCGATCATCGGGCGTCCAAATGTAGGGAAGTCGACTTTCCTCAACCGTGTGGTCGGCCAGAAAATCGCGATCATGAGCGACAAGCCCCAGACCACAAGAAATAAGGTCCAGGGTGTTGTCACGACGGAAGACAGCCAGATGGTGTTTATCGACACGCCAGGCATCCACAAACCGAAGCACAAGCTGGGCGACTTCATGATGAAGGTGGCCAAAAACACGCTCAAGGAAGTGGACTTGGTCCTCTTCATGGCGAATGCCGATGAATCCCTCGGCAAGGGAGACGAGTTCATCATGGACATGCTGAGGGACAGCGGAACTCCGGTCGTCCTCGTCCTGAACAAAATCGATCTCATCCACCCCGACGAACTGATCGGTGTCATCGATACCTATCGTGGCCTGATGGACTTCGACGAAATTGTTCCCATCTCCGCCCTCCAGGGCAACAATGTGGAACGTCTCATGGAAGTCATCAAGGAGTATCTGCCTGAAGGTCCTCAATATTATCCGGCAGATCAGGTGACCGACCATCCCGAGCGGTTCATTATTTCTGAGCTGATCCGGGAAAAGGTGCTTCATCTTACCCGTGAAGAAATACCGCATTCGGTTGCTGTCGTGATTGAGCGGATCGCCAAACGCGAAGGCCAGGATACGGTGGATGTCAGTGCGACAATCATCGTCGAACGTGACTCCCAGAAAGGCATAGTGATCGGCAAGCGGGGTGCTCTCCTGAAAGAGGTCGGCACAAGGGCGCGGCAGGATATCGAAATGCTGCTAGGCAGCAAGGTTTACCTTGAGCTTTGGGTGAAGGTCCAAAAAGACTGGAGAAACCGCTCCAACCAGCTTAGGGAGTATGGTTTCCGGGACGATGAATACTGACGGGGCGCGGGCCGGGTGCCCGCGCTTTTCTGCATATCCGGGAAGGAGGCACACGCATGCTGAACAAGTGGGAAGGAATTGTCCTGCGCACCGGACCGTATGGGGAGACAAATAAAGTCGTAACGTTCCTGACGAGAGAAGCCGGAAAGGTGACCGCGATGGCGCAGGGAGCCAAGAAACCTGCCAGCAGGCTGGCGGCGGTGACACAGCCATTCACACACGGGATTTTCATGGTCTATAAAGGGAAAGGCATGGGAACTTTGCAGTCTGGGGATGCGCTCCGGACGATGCGCCATTTGCATCACGACATTATGGCAACCGCCTATGCAAGCTATATTGCAGAGCTTATGGACCGTCTCATTGAGGACAACCAGCCGTCATCCGGCCAATTCGAGCTACTCAGACAGGCATTCCATGCGATAGATGAGGAGTATGACCCTGAGGCGATTACGTTGTTTGTGGAATGGAAAATGCTTCCGGTGGCAGGAATTCATCCGGTTCTTCATCAGTGTGCAAGCTGCGGTGCTACTGAAGGTGAGTTTGCGTTTTCCTTCCAGGAGATCGGCTTCCTATGCCATCGCTGTTTCCATGTCGATCCATATCTGATCCGCCTGTCACCGTCTCACCTCCGCTTGATCAGGACATTTTATAATGTGCCGATCGAGCAGGTTGGCAAGCTGACGCTAAAGCCCGCGACGAAAAAGTTCATGAGGAAAATTGTCCGGACGATCTACGATGAACAAGTGGGTGTCCGCCTGAAATCCGCCTCTTTCCTTGATCAGCTGGACCGCATGCCTTCCTTTGGCAGGCAGGAGCAGGCAGCGGACGGTACGGAAGACAAAAAGGAACCGGACGACGAGTGTAGCGCACCTGAAAACCTGCCGTGAACAGTTTTCAGGGAAATGAGTCATCCTCACACATGAAAAGGCAGTCCGCCGGAGCGGACTGCCTTTTGGTTTGAATATCAGAATTCAAGCCGTTTTTCGATAAACGCGTGTACTTCGCTGATTGGCATGCGGACCTGTTCCATCGTGTCGCGGTCGCGGACAGTAACTTGGCCGTCTTCCTTGGAGTCAAAGTCGTAGGTGATGCAAAACGGAGTGCCGATTTCGTCCTGCCTGCGGTAGCGTTTCCCGATCGACTGCGATTCGTCATAATCCACAGGGAAGGATTTGCGCAGTTCCGCCCAAACGTCCTGAGCCTCTTCAGAAAGTTTCTTGGAAAGCGGAAGGACCGCTGCCTTGAAAGGTGCCAGTGCCGGATGGAAGCGGAGGACCGTGCGCTGGTCGTCATCCCCGATTTTCTCTTCATCATACGCATCGCAAAGGAATGCAAGTGTGACCCGGTCCGCCCCGAGGGAAGGTTCGATGCAATAAGGGACAAATTTCTCGCCGGATTCCGGATCGGTGTACGTGAAGTCTTCACCGGAATGCTCCATGTGACGCTTCAGATCGAAATCGGTGCGGTCTGCGATTCCCCAAAGTTCGCCCCAGCCGAACGGGAATTTATATTCAATATCGACGGTCGCATTCGAATAGTGGGAGAGTTCTTCTTTGTCATGTTCACGAAGACGGACGTTTTCATCCGTCATGTTAAGCTGATCAAGCCAGTTTTTGCAGAAGTCGCGCCAGTAGGCGTACCACTCAAGGTCTTCACCCGGCTTGCAGAAAAACTCCAGCTCCATCTGTTCAAATTCCCGTGTGCGGAAAGTGAAGTTGCCCGGCGTGATTTCATTCCGGAAGCTTTTGCCGACCTGGGCAATTCCAAACGGCAGTTTTTTGCGCATGGAACGCTGGACATTCTTGAAGTTGACGAAAATTCCCTGTGCTGTTTCCGGCCGGAGGTAGATGTCGTTGGACGAAGAATCTGTCACGCCCTGCGAAGTCTTGAACATCAGGTTGAACTGGCGGATATCGGTGAAGTCCTGTGCTCCGCAGTCCGGGCAGGTGATGTTGTGCTCAGAAATGAGTTCCTGCATCTTTTCAAATGGCATGCCGTCAACCACCATCTCGTTGCCTTCTGCCTCAAGTTTGTTTTCAATCAGTTTGTCCGCACGATGGCGGGCTTTACAGCTTTTACAGTCGATCATCGGGTCGTTGAAGTTGCCGACATGGCCCGATGCCTGCCAGACCTTGGGGTTCATAAGGATTGCAGCGTCGAGGCCAACGTTGTACGGGGACTCCTGGATGAACTTCTTCCACCATGCTTTCTTGATGTTGTTTTTCAGTTCTACGCCGAGTGGGCCGTAGTCCCATGTGTTGGCGAGGCCGCCGTAAATGTCGGATCCCGGGAAGACAAATCCCCGGTGCTTGGCCAGTGTGACGATCGTTTCCATTGTTGTCATTTCAGTTCCTCCTCGAATAATTGAATTCAAAAAGCACCCGTCCCCGGACACAAGGTCCGGGGACGGGTGCTTGATGACCCGCGGTTCCACCCCGATTGGCCGGTAGACCGGCCCTCTTTCAGAGAGATCGGCTCGGGGATGCCGCTTCATATCCTTGCAGGCTTTCACCGTCCCTGCTCGCTGTTGTCGGATACTACTTGATTGTCCCGTCAGTGCCGTATGGAGTTTGACAACATTGTAGCACGGGTTCAATCGTTTCGCAATCGGACGGGGATTCAGATATAATGAACTAGGCTATTACCCATCAAGTACAGGATGTGAGTCGTATGGAACTCAATAAGCGTCAGGATGAGATTCTGGAGATCGTGAAGGCCGACGGGCCGATCACGGGCGAACAGATCGCGGAACGGCTCAGCCTGACCCGCGCCACGATACGGCCCGACCTAGCCATCCTGACGATGGCAGGTTTTCTGGATGCCCGGCCGCGTGTCGGCTATTTCTATTCGGGCAAGAAAAAGGATCAGCACCTGACCGAGAACATGATGAATATGAAGGTACGTGACTTCCAGTCGATTCCGGTCGTCGTAAAGGAATCATTGTCCGTCTATGATGCGATCACGCAGATGTTCCTCGAGGACGTCGGTACCCTGATCGTTGTGGATGACCAATCCAGGCTGACCGGAATCCTGTCCAGGAAAGACTTGCTCAGAACTGCAATCGGCGGAACCGACCTGGAAAAGATCCCCGTCCATATGATTATGACGAGGATGCCGAATATCGCTTATTGCAGGAAGAACGAGGCCCTTGTCCATGTCGCCAAGGTGCTGATCGAGCGGCAGATCGATGCGCTCCCGGTCGTCGAGGAAACGGAAGAGGGCCTTTCGGTCATCGGTCGCATCACGAAGACAAACATCACATCGGCGTTTTTGTCGCTGGCGGAAAATCACGATTTGTGAGAGGTGCCCTATGAATCAACTGAAAATGTATATTGTATCCGATTCAATCGGTGAAACCGGCGACCTGGTGGCGAAGGCGGCCATCAGCCAGTTCCGGGAAGACTTCGAATCAACTGCGGTCAAACGGATTCCACATGTGGAATCAACCGACCAGCTTCATGAAATCACAGAGCTTGCCGCCGAACAGAATGCCATCATCCTTTATACTTTGGTGAAGGATGAGATGAGGACATTTCTTAAGAAGGAATGCGAGCGCAGGAATATCCCGTCGATCGACCTGCTCGGCCCGATCATCGAAGTGATTGGAAGCACGCTCAACGAGAAGGCATCGGAAGAGCCGGGACGCGTCAGGATGCTGGATGAGGACTATTTCCAGAAAATCGAAGCGATCGAGTTTGCGGTGAAGTACGATGACGGGCGTGATCCGCGTGGTTTGTTGCTGGCCGATATTGTTCTGATCGGAGTCTCGCGGACGTCCAAGACCCCTCTGTCCCAGTATCTTGCCCACAAGCGATACAAAGTGGCAAACGTGCCGCTCGTGCCCGAGGTGGAGCCGCCGGAGGAATTGTTCCAGATTGATCCGGAAAAGTGTTTCGGTCTTGTCATTTCGCCTGAAAAGCTGAATTCCATCCGAAAAGAGCGTCTTAAGGCACTTGGCTTAAAAGACGATGCGAACTATGCAAAAATCGAAAGGATTCAATCCGAAATCGATCATTTTTATTCGGTGGCGGACAGAATCGGCTGCAGAGTCATCGATGTGACCGATCGTGCAGTGGAAGAAACTGCGAATATAATCCTGAATATCAAGCAAAACCGCGAACGATAAACGGCAGAACCGCCTTTTTGAAAGGCAGGTTCTTTTTTTGCGGCAGCCGGTACAGAATGTTAAGGAAGAATTTAAAGAAAAGCCTATCTGAAGGTGGAAAAGTTCATTGAGGCGTATTATAATTGGATATTGTGAATAAAATGCGCGTAGTGGGCGATTTTCTTCTCTCCTGCGCACTTTTTTGTCGAACGATGAAGGATTCCGAAATTGAATCTCGAATTCGAGAGTACGGCCGAAAGTGTGGTGTGACGGATGAAGCGGATTCCGGAGGAGAAGATTGAAACGATCCGTTCCCAGACAGATATCGTCGGGCTGATCGGTGAATATGTACAGCTGACGAAAAGGGGAAGGAACTGGTTCGGACTCTGTCCGTTCCATGATGAAAATTCCCCGTCTTTCTCGGTGTCCGAAGACAAGCAGATGTTTCATTGTTTCGGGTGCGGGGCAGGCGGGAACGCCATCACGTTCGTTATGGACGTCGAAAACCTGTCATTCGTTGAAGCGGTGGCGAAACTTGGTGCGCGTTCTGGTGTGGAAGTGGAAGTCGGAGACATGGCGGGCAGTGAAAAGCAGTTGCCTTCGGGCCATCGCCGGCTTTTGGAAGCCCATCGGTACGCGGAAGAGTTTTACAGGCATTTGCTGTTGAACACCGTGGAAGGGGAGGAAGCGCTCAATTATCTGTACGGCCGGGGCTTTACGCGGGATACCATTGAGAAGTTCGGAATCGGCTGGTCACTCGGCAACCGGGAATCTCTTGTCACTTTGCTGAAACGAAAAGGGTTCAGTGATGAAGAACTTTCAGAGTCGGGGCTGGCTATTATCCCCGATAATGGCAGCGGCGCTTTTGACCGGTTCAGGAACAGGGTCATGTTTCCGCTCCATGACACGAATGGGAAAACTGTCGGGTTTTCCGGAAGGGTGATCCAAAAGGCCGGTAATGAACCGAAATACCTCAACAGCCCCGAGACGCCTATCTTCAACAAAAGCGAAATTCTCTATAATTACCACAATGCACGTCTCGCGGCCCGTAAATCGGGTAATGTAATATTGTTCGAAGGTTTCATGGATGTCATTTCGGCAGATGAGGCCGGTATTCAGTCCGGCGTCGCCCTGATGGGTACCGCCATGTCGGACAAGCATTTGTCGCTATTGGGCCGTGTGACGAACGAGGTCATTATCTGTACGGATGGTGACAATGCGGGCTGGGAAGCTGCCAGGCGATTTAGCCGGATGTTCCCGACGAACCGCCTTGATGCCAAGGTGGCCATCGTTCCGGAAGGGCTGGACCCGGACGATTACCTTAAAAAGTACGGGGGCGAGGCGTTCAGGGACCGTATTATCGGCCAACCGCACACACTTCTTTCGTTCGCGATGATGTATGCAAAAAGGGAAAAGAACCTTAAGAACGAAAATGACCTTCTTCAGTATATCCACGAGGTCTTGAAGGAACTGGCAGGCAAGACGACTCCTGTTGAGCGTGACATTTACCTGAAGCAACTGTCCGAAGAGACAGGTGTTTCCGTGGATGCACTCACATCCCAATTCAGGAAGTCGGAAGCCCGGCATACCCGAAAAGAACGGCATGCGCCGTCCGAGGAGATTGGAAGGCCTGCCGAATCTGCCAGGCCCCAGGGGAAGCCCAGAAAATCCCCGGTGGCCAGAGCAGAGCGGATTATGCTGTACCATATGCTCCGAGACGGTACGCTTTTTGCCCGGTTCAGGGACTCAGACGAAGGCAGCCCGTTCTTTCATGATGAATATACGGCGATTTTCGTCAGACTTGCAGGATTTTATGAGGAATATGGCGAACCCGATGTACATCGGTTCTGTGAAACCCTCGATGATCCGGAACTGAGGAAAATCGTCATGGAAACGGCGATCGCGGGATCTTCCGGAGAACACGCGGAAGAAGAGATCCGGGACAGCATCCGCCATATCAGAAAATACAGGATCGAGATGTCGATCAGCGACAAGCTGCAGCAATCGAGGGAAGCGGAAAAGATGAGTGATCTCAGCCGCGCCCTACAATTATCCAGTGAAATCATAGCATTGAGAAAGTCCTTGTCGGCATTGTAACAGTGCCGGCTTTGCAGGAGGAGGAGTAAAATGGCAGACCTTTCAGGCCAGTCTAATGAGCACGAACACGAAATGACAATTGAAGAATTGAAAGCACAGTTGCTTGAGCAGGGCAAAAAGGCGGGCGAGCTGTCTTTTGACTATGTAACGGAAAAACTATCCGCTTTCGATATGGAGCCGGATCATTTCGAGGAATTCCTTGATCAGATCGAAGAACAGGGCATTGAACTCGACCGTAAAGGTAAGGGCCAAAAGGGCGAAGAGGGTGAGGAAGAAGAATTTGACCTCAATGATCTGAGCGTGCCGCCCGGAGTCAAAATCAATGACCCTGTCAGAATGTATCTGAAAGAGATCGGCCGGGTTGACCTCCTTTCTGCGGAAGAGGAAATCTCACTTGCCAAACGAATCGAAGATGGGAACGAAGAAGCTAAAAAACGCCTGGCGGAAGCCAACCTGCGGCTTGTCGTCTCAATTGCCAAACGGTATGTCGGGCGCGGCATGCTTTTCCTGGACCTGATCCAGGAAGGGAATATGGGCCTCATCAAAGCGGTAGAGAAGTTTGACTACCGCAAAGGATTTAAATTCAGTACGTATGCGACATGGTGGATCCGGCAGGCAATCACACGCGCTATCGCGGACCAGGCCAGGACTATCCGAATTCCGGTCCATATGGTCGAGACGATCAACAAGCTGATCCGTGTCCAGAGACAGCTGCTCCAGGACCTTGGGCGTGAACCGACGCCAGAGGAAATCGGGGAAGAGATGGACCTTCCTGCAGAGAAAGTCAGGGAAATCCTGAAGATTGCCCAAGAGCCTGTTTCCCTGGAAACTCCGATCGGAGAAGAGGACGACTCACATCTTGGCGATTTCATCGAAGACTCCGAGGCTCAGTCCCCATCGGACCACGCAGCATACGAGCTTCTCAAGGAACAGCTTGAGGATGTGCTTGATACCCTGACAGACCGTGAGGAGAATGTTCTTCGTCTCCGCTTCGGCCTTGATGACGGAAGAACCCGTACGCTCGAAGAAGTGGGCAAGGTATTCGGCGTCACTCGCGAACGGATCCGCCAGATCGAGGCGAAGGCGCTCCGCAAGCTGCGCCATCCGTCGCGCTCAAAGCGGCTTAAAGATTTTCTGGAATAAAATTCAGCCGTCCGCATTGGCGGGCATCTGAAATACGTGGACGAGCCGTCACCCGATTGTGGGGTGACGGCTCGTTTTGTTTGAACATGGTTGGTTGACATTGACGAAATTGCTTTCCGCAGCAGCTTTATTGGAGTTGTTAAGCGAGCGCTCGTTCAGTTATACTATCTATGAAAGCGTATTCACAAAGGGGGATGCAAAATGAACTTTGACCTGACTGATGAGCAGCAGATGATTCGAAAAACCATTCGGGAATTTGCAGACGAGGTCGTGGCTCCGGGGGCGATTGAGCGGGACAGGACAAAAGAATTTCCGAAGGACATATTCCGGCAGCTTGGGGAAATGGGGATGATGGGCCTTCCGTTCGACGAGAAATACGGGGGAGCGGGGGCAGATACGGTCAGCTTTGCCATTGTGACGGAAGAGTTGAGCCGTGCTTGTGCTTCTACAGGAATCACGTATTCGGCTCATATTTCACTGGGAGGAGCGCCTCTGAACTTATTCGGTACAGAAGAGCAGAAGGAAAAGTATCTGGTGCCGATCTGTACAGGGGAGTCACTGGGAGCCTTTGGCCTCACAGAGCCGAATGCCGGTTCCGATGCGGGCGGAACGCAGACGGCCGCGAAATCGGAAGGGGACGATTTCGTCATCAGCGGCAACAAGGTGTTCATTACGAATGCAAGCCATGCCAAACATCTCGCGCTCACCGCCATTACCGGTTCGGCCGACGGCAAAAAAGAGATTTCCGCCATTATCGTCCCGACGGATGCGGAAGGATTCAAGGTGATCGATAATTATGAAAAGATGGGGCTGAATGCCTCCAATACGACAGAGCTTGTACTTGAAAATGTCCGAGTTCCGCAGGAAAACCTGCTTGGGAAGCGCGGCAACGGCTTCCGCCAGTTCCTCGTGACGCTTGATGGAGGACGGATCGGAATCGGAGCGATGGCAGTAGGTATCGCGCAGGCTGCGTTTGACCGTTCACTTCAATATGCGAAGGAGCGCAAGCAGTTCGGGCGTGCCATTGCAGACTTCCAGGTGAACCAGTTTAAGCTTGCCGATATGGCAATGAAGATTGAACTGGCCAGGACGATGGTCTATAAGGCCGCCTGGCTAAAAGATCAGGGCCGTCCGTTCTCAAAAGAAGCGGCGATGTGCAAGCTCTACGCATCCGAAATCGCCATGGAAGTCGCGGACGAGGCCATCCAGCTGCATGGCGGTTATGGATACATGAAAGAATATGAAGTCGAGCGCTATATGCGCGACGCGAAACTGCTGGAAATCGGCGAAGGGACATCAGAGGTCCAGCATATGGTCATTGCACGCCATATTGGGGTGTAAGACCCGAAGCCGCGCGGACTTTTGCCGAATTTGTCACAAAGTCGCAAAACTTCCCGGCTAATGCTTTCAGTTTTCGGGGGAATGAAGTACAATATGTATTGTTCACTGTATATAAATTGTACAGCTATCTCACGGAAAAGGGGGTTTTAGTCGATGAACAGAAATCCTGTCGTACCTTATATCCTGATTATGGCACTCGGAATCGGCCTTATTTTCTTCATGTCTCTTTACGGGCTGGATAACAAGGAAGAAATTGCAGCTGACCAGGAGCAATCCGAGGATAGCGGCGGCGATACCGCTACTGGCGAGGCCGGTGGTGAAGGCGGAGACGAAGCTTCTTCCGGTGACTTTGATCCAGAGGCACTGGCACAAGGTAAATGTGTTTCCTGCCACGGCCAGAACTATGAAGGTTCTGTCGGTCCAAGCCTTGTAGGCCTGGATTCAAGTGCAGATGAAGTCAAAGACGTTCTGAAGAACGGTAAAGGCGCAATGCCTGGCGGTCTCGTCCCGGACGAGAACCTCGACGCGATGGCTGAATGGGTCCTCTCGCTTCAATAATGAACTTGCTTTAGGAGCCCTTGTCCGGAAATCCGGATAAGGGCTTTAACATTTTCAGGATTGTTGTTTACAATTGACAGAGGAGGTGTCAGAAGGTGAATGTGAACAAACTGTCTATGCGGCTGCAAGCAGTCGCTTCATATATCGGCCGGGATGCGGTGCTGGCGGACATCGGCAGTGACCATGCCTATCTGCCGGCCCACCTGGCGCTTGACGGGCGGATCCGCAAGGGCATAGCCGGAGAAGTGGCAAGAGGCCCCTATGAGTCCGCAATGGCCACGATCCGTGAGGCGGGACTGGACGGCAAGGTGGAAGCGCGCCTGGCAGACGGTCTCGCTGCAATCCGCGAGGAAGACGGCGTCGACACGGTCGCCATCGCGGGAATGGGCGGCCCGCTGATCGCCTCGATCCTCGAAGACGGCAAGGACCGTCTGAAGAATGTCAGCCGCCTCGTTCTCCAGCCGAATATCCACGCGTTGGCGATCCGGTCCTGGGCGGCGAAAAACGGCTGGCATATTGTCGAGGAGGAAATTCTCGAGGAAGACAGGAAAATCTATGAAATCCTCGTGCTTGAGCGGGGCAGTGCGTCCTATGATGACCTGGAGTTGCGTTTCGGGCCAATATTGTCCGAGCGACAGCCTGAGACGTTCAGGAAGAAGTGGGAGCATGAAGCCGCTTCACTCCAAAAAATACTGGATCGTATAAAAGAAGCATCCCCTTCATCAGAAAGGGATGCAAAGGAAGAGGAACTCAGGCGCTCACTCGGACAAATTTTGGAGGTGCTCGAAAATGGGGAAGACAACCGTCAATGACATCATCCGGCTGATGGAGGAATGGGCTCCTAAAAAAATGGCCTATGACTGGGACCCGATCGGCCTCCAGATCGGCCGGCCGGACGCTTTTGCAGAAAAAGTGCTCATCACGCTCGATGTGACAGAGGACGTGATCCTGGAAGCGGCCGATGCAGGTGCAGGACTTGTGATCGCCCACCACCCGGTGCTGTTCAGGCCGATGAAATCAGTGCGCACGGATACCCCTCAGGGCAGAATCGTCGAGTTGTGCCTGCGTCACGGCATCTCCGTCTATGCAGCTCATACAAATCTTGATGTGGCCCCGGGCGGAGTGAACGACATGCTTGCGGAGAGGCTTGGCCTTTCCGATATCTCCGTCCTTGAAGAGACCTACAGGGAACCGCTTTTTAAACTGTCCGTCTTCACGCCTCATGACAGTGTGGAAAAAGTTCGCAAGGCACTGGGGGATGCCGGAGCAGGTGCTATCGGGGACTATACCCACTGCAGCTATGAACTGGAGGGTACCGGCCGCTTCACACCGGCAGCCGGTGCAGACCCGTATATCGGCAGTGTCGGCAAGGAAGAAGAAGTTGCTGAAACGAAAATTGAAGTGGTGCTGACCGGTTCGATCCGAGGCCGTGTTGAACAGGCGATGATCGAGGCGCATCCTTACGAGGAGCCCGCTTATGACTTTTTCATCCTGGATCAACGAATGGAAGAGTATGGTATCGGACGGGTCGGAAGCTTGCCTGAAACAATGAACCTTGATGCGTTTGCCGAATATACGAAAAAACAAATGGCCGTTCCCGCGCTGCGCGTGGTGGACGGAGGTGGTCGTGACATCCGGACAGTGGCCGTCCTTGGGGGATCGGGCGGCAAGTA
The DNA here is from genome assembly GCF_059758705.1 of Bhargavaea sp. GQ12. NCBI lineage: Bacteria > Bacillati > Bacillota > Bacilli > Caryophanales > Caryophanaceae > Bhargavaea > Bhargavaea sp. GQ12. Next base: position 54,315 of record NZ_JCAXEU010000003.1, on the reverse strand, counting down.
TGTAGATGCGGCTCTCCAGAAAAAAGCCGACGTGCTGGTGACGGGGGACATCGATTTCCATACTGCCCAGGACGCAGCAAACCTCGGTTTATCCATTGTCGATCCCGGACACCACATTGAAAGGATTATGGTCGGCGGAGTCAGGGAACGACTGGAAACGGACGCGGAAAAAGCCGGCATCAAATGCGGCTTTATCGAATCGGCGATTATCACGGAACCTTTCAGGTTTATGTAAAAGCATATGCATTCAGGAGAGGTAATCCTGATTTTTGAAGAAAAAGAAAACTGCAGACAAAGGAGCAAATCGCTCACTTTGTCTGCAGTATGTAGCGGGACTGTTCTTTTTGGAGGCAGTCCCGCTTTTTGTTCCCTCAGACCGGGTATGGATCGATCCGCTTGACCGGCTTCGGAGTCTTGATGCGCGGAAGGATCTTTTCAAGCTTCACTTTGGAAGTGGTGTCATGCGTAGCAGGGTCCTTCGGATCGTACTGGTCAAAGAAGTTGATGACTTCCTTGACGATCGGAGTCGGAGTGGATGCACCGGCAGTGACGGCGACAGTCTCCACGCCTTCGAGCCAGGACAGGTCGATGCCGGAGACATCTTCAACCCGGTAAGACGGCGTTCCGGCGATCTCGATGGAGACCTGGGTCAGACGGTTGGAGTTGTTGCTCATCGGATCTCCGACGACGATCAGCAGATCGGCGTCTCCTGCCTGTTCGGCAACTGCTTCCTGGCGCACTTGTGTTGCCATGCAGATTTCGCGGTGCACTTCCAGGTTCGGATAGCGCTCCTGCAGGCGTTCCATGATCTCGGCGACATCCCACTGGCTCATCGTCGTCTGGTTGGTGACAAGCAGTTTGTCGGCGGAGATATCCAGGGCATTGGCATCCGCCAGCGTCTGGATCAGATGGACCTTGTCCGGAGCGACGCCGATGGCGCCTTCCGGTTCCGGATGGCCTTTTTTGCCGATGTAGATGATGTCATAGCCTTCTGCGGTTTTTTCCTCTATCAGATCGTGCGTGGTCGTCACATCCGGGCAAGTCGCATCGATAGCGACAAGGCCTTTGCGGCGGGCAATCTCCCGGACTTCCGGAGAGACGCCATGTGCGGTGAAGATGACCGTTCCGTTTTCGACTTGCTCCAGGATCTCTCTGCGGTTCGGCCCATCAAGCGTGATGATGCCATCTTGTTCGAATGCATCGGTCACATGTTTGTTGTGAACGATCATTCCCAGTATATAGATCGGCCTCGGAAGCGACTTGTCCATGGCGGCGTTCTGGGCGATAACCATCGCGTCCACGACTCCATAGCAGTAGCCCCTCGGCGAAATCTTGATTACATTCATGGATTTCACTCCTTCAGGTCACTGCCCCTATTATAGCCGAGCGTGGCCGCGGATTCAAAGATTCAAAAAGGCGGCTGGAAAATGCGGGGAACGGAATTCCCGTCGGGCCTCGGTGCGACGGCATCCGCACGACTTTGCGGCGCGCTTCCGGCTGCCTGGCTGCCGCCTCCGCCTGCCGACGGTGTTCCGGAGAAGCCCCGATAAATCTGGAAAAGCGCGGGGATGTTTTGCATCATCGGGCTTAGCTGGCTGATCAGAGGAGACAGTTGCTGGGCGGTGGACAGGAATTTATCGGCGGTTCTCATGTAGTTCTCAAGCCGTGAGCCACCCTGGCCTCCGGCTGTGCCCGGCATACCGAATCCTCCCGGGCCGGGGCCTCTGCCGCCACCGAAACCTCTTCCTCCACCCCCTCCGGGACCAAAGCCGGGATTCATTCCGAAGCCGGCTGGAGGGCCGCTGAACATGCCGCTTTGCGGAGGCTGGCCGAACGGCATCCGGGTAGCGCCTCCGCCGCCTGAAAACGGGTAAAATGACTGATATCGCATCCGGCGGACTCCTTTCTATAAAATACGCTCTCCTTTAATCATATGCGGATCCCCCCGCAATGCCACCGATTCCCCGCAATCGGGCCGCTCCGCAAGATACGGGAGAATCCGGCCCGCCTGTGTTAAAATGAAGGTCAGTTGAGGAGGAAAACGAATGCCGAAATTCACAGATATGAAACTCCAGCCTTTTGTTCAAGAGGCCATCCGGAAAATAGGGTTTGAAACACCGACCCCGGTGCAGGAAGCGGTCATTCCGCTGATGCTTGCCGGAAAAAGCGTCATCGGACAGGCCCACACAGGGACCGGAAAGACACACAGTTTCCTGATCCCGATTGTTGAACGTGCGGATACAGAAGCCGAAACGGTCCAGGCTGTCATTGCTGCGCCTACCAGGGAACTGGCGGAGCAGATCCATTCGGAACTGCAAAAAATGACAGAAGGGACGGACATCCGCTCCGGACTCTTTATCGGTGGCACGGACAAGCAGCGCTCCATCGACAAGCTGAAGACCCAGCCGCACATTGCGGTCGGGACACCCGGAAGGCTGCGTGATCTCGTCCAGCAGGATGCGCTGCTGGCCCATACGGCTAAAATTCTGGTCATCGACGAAGCCGATCTCGCTTTTGATATGGGCTACATCGAGGATATCGATCAGGTGGCTTCCCGTATGCCTAAAGAACTTGAGATGTACGTCTTCTCCGCGACCATACCGGAAAAGCTGAAACCATTCCTGAATAAATATATGGAATCGCCCGAGCATGTCAAAGTCGGCGAGCGCCGCCCGGTGGCAGAGGGGATCGAGTTCCCGCTTGTCCCAGTGAGGAGCATGGACCGCAAAAAGAAATTGCTTCATGTCATGGAGGGGCTCAATCCCTATCTGGCGATCATCTTCACCAACACACGAAAAGAGGCAGAAGAGGTCGGTGAGTACCTGTCGGCCCAGGGAATCAAGACTGGCCGTATCCATGGTGATCTCACACCTCGTGAGCGCCGGAAGATGATGAACCGGGTCCGCGAACTGGAATTCGAATATATCGTCGCGACCGACCTTGCTTCACGTGGAATTGATATTCCGGGTGTCAGCCATGTCATCAACTACAACCTTCCGGAAGATCTTGAATTCTTTGTACACCGCTCCGGCAGAACTGCAAGGGCCGGTCTCCAGGGAACCGTTATCACGTTATATGAACCGTCCGATGAAGACGCGCTCATACGGATCGAGAAAATGGGCGTGCCGTTTGTTCACCGTGATGTGAAAAAAGGTGAATGGTCCGAATTGAAGGAGCGCCATTCCCGTTCCACGCGCCAGAAGACCGACCGTGAACTGGATGAAAAGATCCGACGTCAGGTCCGCAGGCCGACCAAAGTAAAGCCTGGATACAAGAAGAAGATAGAAAAGCAAGTGGCCGATATCCGGCGCAAGGAGAAGCGCAAGGAATCCCGGCAGGGGAGGAGAAAGTAAAATGCTGATCGGATCACATGTGTCCATGAGCGGCAAAAAAATGCTGCTCGGGGCAAGCGAAGAAGCTGCTTCATACGGGGCGTCGACGTTCATGGTCTATACCGGTGCACCACAAAATACTAGGCGCAAACCGATTGAAGAACTGAATATCGCTGCCGGCCGCCTTCATATGGAGGAAAACGGACTTTCCAATATTGTGGTCCACGCCCCGTATATCATCAATATCGGAAATTCGGTCAAGCCGGAGACGTTCGAACTCGGCGTGAATTTTCTGCAGAGTGAGATCGATCGGACGGCAGCGATCGGCGCGAACCAGATTGTCCTGCACCCGGGAGCCCACGTAGGCGAGGGGACGGACAAGGGGATTGCGAAAATCATCCAGGGTCTGAACGAAGCCCTTCAGGCGGAAGCGCCAGTCCGGATCGCTCTTGAGACAATGGCGGGCAAGGGATCGGAGTGCGGCTGCTCATTTGATGAGCTTGCAAGGATCATTGACGGCGTTGAACGGAACGACCGGCTTACGGTCTGCTTCGACACTTGTCATGTGCATGACTCAGGGTACGACATCGTCAATGACCTGGATGGCGTACTCACCGAATTCGATAAAGTGATCGGACTCGACCGGATTTCCGTAATCCATGTCAACGACAGCAAAAATGAGCGCGGCGCCAGAAAGGACAGGCATGAGAATATCGGTTTCGGCCATATCGGATTTGACGCCCTTTCCCGGATCGTCCATCTCGGGGAATTCGCCGAACTACCAAAGATACTGGAAACCCCTTGGGTCGGACCGGACAAAGCAAGCCGAAAAGCACCTTACCGTGACGAGATCGCCATGCTGCGCGAGAAATCGTTCAGCCGTGAACCGATCGAAGCCCTCATGGTTTAAGCCCAAACATCAGCAGGCTGCGGAAGCGTCTCACTTGAGATGCTTCCGCAGCCTGTTTAATTGTCCCGGTTCACCAATGCTCATCGAGGATCTGACGGGTCCGTTCTTTTCCGATGACCGACTCCACTTTGCGGATCAGCGTTTCCGGAACACCGGTCCACAAAAAGCTGACTGAGACTTCATCCAGCAGCGGGCGCAGCTTCCTGATTTCACTTGTCGTAAGCATGACCCCGTATTGTCCGGCCAGTTCCCGCAGCTCACCGTCCGACATCCGTTTCAGGTCCCCAATCAACCCATTTAGATTCATCCTGGTCCTCCATTCTAAAATCATTTACAACAACGGGGAACTGTACTATACTTCTTTAAGTAAATCGTAGTCATTCCGAATTGGAAAAGAGGAAGCAACATGACAGAACCATTGATAGAGCTTGAAGATGTGTCCTACCGGTACGGTGGAACATCAGCGCTCGAACATATCTTCCTCACCGTTGAAAAAGGGGAATTCTGGGCGGTCATCGGACCGAACGGATCGGGAAAATCCACATTGATCAAACTCATACTCGGTCTGATCACACCGCTGTCAGGCCGGATCCGGCTGTTTGGACAGGAGGCAGCCAATTTCCGGGAGAAGGAGAGGATCGGTTATGTCTCGCAGAAATCCAATGCGTTTAACCGGGCCTTCCCGGCAACGGTGAGAGAAGTCGTCCGGAGCGGCCTGGTCAAAAAGACAGGACTGTTCAGGCGCTATCCGGCAGATGCCGATGAAAAAGTGGACGAGGCGCTTGCGGCGGTGGGCATGGAAGAGTTTGCAGACCGCGGGATCGGCGACCTTTCGGGCGGCCAGCAGCAGCGTGTGTTCATTGCACGTGCGCTCATCAGCAACCCTGAACTCCTCGTCCTTGATGAGCCGACGGTCGGCATCGACCGCAAGCATATGCAGTCGTTTTATAATATGCTGGGCCGGCTAAACCGTGAGAAAGGGATTGCAATCGTTCTCGTCACCCATGATGTGGACACGGTTTCCCAGCTGGTGTCCCATGTCGCCTGTGTTAACCGTTCAATCCACTTCCATGGACCGCATGAAGAATACAGCCGTCAGGAAAACCAGATCAGGAACGAATGGTATGGTCATGCAGTCCGCCGTGTTCATCATGACAGGAAGGCGGCAGATGCATGATTTCAGCTATTTTCGATTATGAATTTCTTCAGAACGCTTTTGCTTCAGGCCTGATCATCGGTCTCATTGCACCTGCGCTCGGCCTGTTCATCGTGGTAAGGAGGCTGGCGCTGATCGCTGATGCACTCAGCCATGTTGCGCTTGCCGGGATTGCGGGCAGTCTCTTCCTGAGCCAGAATGTGGCCGCGCTTGCAGCGCTGAACCCGCTTTACCTGGGCATCGGCTCTTCGGTTACCGGATCACTGCTGATCGGCCGGCTAAGGGAAATGTATAAAAGTTATGAGGAGCTTGCCATCCCGATCATCATGTCCGGCGGGATTGCAATCGGCGCCATTTTCATCTCTCTTGCACAGGGTTTCAGCACCGACCTGGTCGGCTATCTTTTCGGTTCGGTTTCAGCCGTGAGCCGTGAGGATCTATATACCATTGTTATTGTTGCCCTCATCACTGCCTTGTTCATCTTACTGACCTATAAGGAACTGTTCACGATGTCATTCGACCCGGAATATTCGAGGGCCCAGGGAATTTCGTCAAAGGCTCTGAATATCGGGTTTATGGTTGTGACGGCCCTTGTCGTCGCCGGGTCGATGAGGATTGTCGGAATTCTTCTTGTCTCGTCGCTCATGACCATTCCGGTCGCTGCGGCAATGCAGATCTCCGGAGGCTTCCGTCAGGCAATGTTTTATTCGGCATTGTTTGGAGAGTTGTCGGTGATCGGAGGTCTTTTTTCGGCATTCTACCTGAACCTCGCACCGGGCGGGACGATTGTCGTCATCTCAATCCTTATTTTGCTTGCCGTGCTTGCAGGGAAAAAGTTCACCGCATCACGGATGGCTTCAAAGAAAGAGGAGGTGGGGAACAGTGAATTTTGAACTGGCCATAGAACGGCTAAAATCCGAAGGGTTCAAGCGTACGCCGAGCCGCGAGGCGATTCTTCGGCTGCTTGAGCTCGAGGACCGGTATCTGTCTGCGGGTGATGTGAAAAAGGCGCTTGCTGCCGACCATCCGACCATGAGCCAGGATACGGTGTACCGCAACCTGACATCATTCTCCGAACTTAAGATTCTCGAGGAAACAGATCTGGGAGGAGAGCGAAAGTTCCGCATGCACTGCGACCGGCATGGACACCACCATCATTTCATCTGCATGGATTGCGGAAGAACCGAGGAACTAGATGTGTGTCCGATGGAACAGGTCTCCCGCGCCCTTCCGGCGTTCGTCATTGATGATCATAAATTTGAAGTATACGGACAATGCCCGGACTGCAGAAGCGCAAGCTAAAAAGGCCGCAGCTGCCATTAAATATGAAAAAGCGTGAGGAGTTCGCATCCTCACGCTTTTTGTGTGCCGAATTCTTTTTGGATCCATTGGTCAGCCTCGCGCCAATCCCGGACCCGGACGACTCCGGGAGGGGCGGGAAGGCGATTATAGGGGGCATCAAACAGCAGGACGGGTATGCCGACTTCCTCGTGGATATCGACGGCATTGTCGTGCTTGTCTTCAAAGAACACATCGACTTCGTGTTTTATTGCGGCCTCGATCTTGCGGTGGGTGCCTGTCAGTTCGATGTGCCGGTAGGGGATGCCTTGCTCCCTGAACCAGCCGAACGTGACATCTTTGACTTCCAGTCCGCGGGCCGAGATGTAGTAAAGCTCATGCAGCCGGTTCCACTTGTTCAGGATTTCCTGTGCATAGTCATGCGCCGGGGAAGTCCGGTAGATTTCCGGTTCCGCTTCCTTGAACCAGGTGCCAAACTCTTTTGGATCCAGCATCGGAAATGAAGCGGTCAGGCTATAATCGGTGATGTCATCCAGTTTGAATGCCTGTCCAAATCGTTTGTTGATGTGGGGCAGGAGCGAAGATGGGCTAGTTACCGTCCCATCGATATCGATTCCGAGGCGGAGCGGATTCACTCTGCCGCATCCCCCTGGAGCGCCAGCTCTTCTTCGCGGCGCTTGTTTTCGAAATACTCCTCTGCAAGCTTGTCGATTTCCATCTTAAGCTCATCGACCATCGTTTCTTCAGGAACTTTCCGGACGGTCTCGCCCTTCATGAAGAGAAGACCTTCACCGCGTGCGCCGGCGATGCCGATATCCGCTTCGCGTGCCTCGCCCGGGCCGTTTACCGCGCAGCCGAGAACAGCAACCTTGATCGGCGCTTTGATGTGGGAGATGTATTCTTCCACTTCGTTCGCGATAGAGATCAGGTCGATCTCGATGCGTCCGCATGTCGGGCAGGAAATGAGGGTTGCCGCATTGGACGAAAGGCCGAAGACTTTCAATAGTTCACGGGCTACTTTGATCTCTTCAACCGGGTCAGCACTGAGTGAGACACGGAGTGTGTTTCCGATCCCCATGCTCAGCAGGGTGCCGAGACCGGCTGCACTCTTGATCGAACCGGCAAACTGGGTTCCGGACTCGGTGATGCCGAGGTGGAGCGGATAATCAAATGCTTGCGATGCCAAACGGTAAGCATCGACTGCCAGCTGGACATCGGAGGCTTTCAGCGACACGATAATGTCGTGGAAGTCGAGATCCTCGAGAATCTTGATGTGGTGCAGGGCACTTTCAACCATGCCCTCAGCAGTCGGATAGCCATACTTCTGAAGAATATGGCGCTCGAGCGATCCGGCGTTAACGCCGATTCTGATCGGAATGCCTTTTTCTTTCGCGGCCTTGACAACCTGTTCAACACGTTCGCGTTTTCCGATATTTCCGGGGTTGATCCGGATCTTATCCGCACCCTGCTCGATTGCAATGAGCGCGAGGCGGTAGTCAAAGTGGATATCCACGACTAGCGGGATGTCGATCTGTTTTTTGATTTCGCCGATGGCATAGGCTGCGCGCTCATCCGGGCAAGCTACCCGGACAACCTGACAGCCCGCTTCCGTCAGACGTTTGATCTGGGCTACGGTTCCTTCCACATCATGTGTCTTTGTTGTGGTCATACTCTGAATGAAGAGTTCGTTGCTGCCGCCGATCGTCAGGTTTCCAACTCGGACCGGACGGGTTTTTGAACGGTGTGTAATTTCACCCATATGTCATTCTCTCCTTTAGCAGGCCGGTGCCTTCACTTCGATTATTCTATCAATGCATTCCATCTTAGACAAGTAATCCGGATACGGGCAGCCCCCGGGTCACCCGCATGATTCCCCGCTGTCCGGCGACAGGGGCAAAAAGACGGTGCTGCCTGCAGCGGGCTGTTGGTTCTTAAGGTGGGGATTCAGATTATAAAACTCGCTCAGTCGCGTGAGGAGGTCCATATCATCAGGATAAAGTGCGAATAAAGAACGTACGGTGTCGCCCTCCACGAGTGTTACCGGAATCACGTCCGGCTGGGCTGTCTCTTGGCAGGAGCCGCCTGCCTCCGCCGAATAAAATGCCGCTTTCGGGATGGTCCCTTCCTGCAGATCGGTTCTGATAAAGTAGGAAATGATCAGGATCACGATGGCGGCCAGGAAAATCCGCATGGAAAAACCCCCTTTTCCACATTCTATGAACGGACTGGGGGTTTATGCGCCGCTGGTCTCTTAACAGGTGCATTTTTGGGATAATAGCCTGCCGCGAGCCAGATATAAACTAGGGCTACGGCCCAAGAAAGCGGTGCGGCAAAAGGAATGGCTCCTCCCAGCAAATCGTCGGCAAGAAGCAGCAGGGTCGGGACAGTCAATGCGACGGCTGATGTTCGCCACAAGTGGCGGTACTCGCCACGGCGGCTGCGGAGCCGGATCATTCCCATGCCCGCCAGTGCAGCAATGCTCGCCTTAATATAGAAATAGAAAGTGGAGATCAGAAACTGGAGAACAAAAGCTGCCGGGTAGAGGAGCGGTCCGATGCCCTTAAGTTCTTCAGCCGGAATTCCCGTCTCTTCGAGGATGGCACCCGAGGAAAGGGAAAAACTGATGAATGATAGTACAGCCGTGAGCAGGACGAAGACAAAGATATATTTCACGACCTTGCCGAATGGCAGAAGACGGTAGGCGGCCAGTTTTTTCGGTTCATAAAAAGCCGAAAGGAACATTTGCCGGAACTTCAGATTCAGATCGATCGCCTCCCTAACCCGTTTAGTTTACCACGTGTAAGGGTACATCTGTGGGGAGAAAACGAAAGTTCTATGACGCCCGGAACCCCGATTGTTAACGTATTGTAAATTCTTTAAAGTTCCTCTTTACAATCGCTTGGACCACTCTACATAATGGACAAGCATTAATTTTTGTCGAATGGGGTTGAATGAACTCGTGGAAATCAATTGGACAGAGATGATATTCCAGTTTATCGGCGGACTGGGGATCTTCCTGTTTTCCATTAACTTTATGGGGAACGCCCTCCAGAAAGCTGCCGGCGACCGGCTCAGAGATATTCTGGACCGTTTCACGACCAATCCGTTCATGGGCGTCCTGGTGGGGGTTGTCGTCACAATCCTGATCCAATCCAGCTCAGGGACGACAGTCATTGTCGTCGGCCTGGTAAGTGCCGGATTCATGAAACTCCGCCAGGCGATCGGGGTCATCATGGGGGCCAACATCGGGACAACGGTCACTGCCTTTATCATCGGTATTGATGTCGGAGCCTATGCGCTTCCGATTATGGGTGTGGGTGCCTTCCTTCTGTTCTTCTTTAAGAAGGACAAGATTAAAAACCTGGGTGAAGTCGTCTTCGGCTTCGGGGGCCTTTTCCTCGGGCTCGAGCTGATGAGCGGTGGCATGAAGCCTCTCCGGGAACTTCCGGCGTTTATTGACCTGACCCTATCGATGAGCGAAAACTCGCTTCTCGGCGTTGTCGTTGGTACGGTCTTTACACTGATCGTCCAGAGCTCCAGTGCGACAGTCGGGATTTTGCAGGGCCTGTATGCCGAGCAGCTTGTAGACCTGAGGGCGGCACTGCCTATATTGTTCGGTGACAACATCGGTACAACAATCACTGCTGTTCTTGCATCTCTTGGTGCATCTGTCGCGGCCAGGCGTGCGGCAGCCACTCACGTCCTGTTTAACGTGATCGGGTCGATCGTTTTCCTGATTTTCCTCGTACCGTTCACGACATATGTCAGCTGGCTGTCGTCCGTGCTCGGCCTGGAACCGAAAATGCAGATTGCATTTGCACACGGCTCCTTTAACGTGGCCAATACCATCATTCAATTCCCGCTGATCGGTGTCTGGGCATACGTAGTGACAAAACTGATTCCAGGTGAGGATGTATCGATCGAATTTAAGCCGAAACACCTGGATCCTTCCTTTATCAGCCAATCGCCGTCAATCGCGATCGGGCAGGCAAAAGAAGAGATTCTCCGGATGGGCGAATACGCTGTCCGCGGCCTGAACGAGACATACACATATCTGAAAACAAGCGAGAAAAAGCATTCTGAAACGGCGTACCAGCTGGAGGATGCGATCAATAACCTTGACCGGGGGATCACAGATTATCTCGTGAAGATTTCTGCGGAGCCGATCAGTGCGATCGAATCTGAACGTCACGTCATCCTGATGGAGACGGTTCGCGACATTGAGCGGATCGGCGACCACTTTGAAAACATCATCGAACTGATCGACTACCGCGAGGCCAACCGCGTTGTACTCACTGAAGGTGCGTTGGCGGACCTGGATGAAATGTTCAGCCTGACCATCGATACGGTCAGCCGCTCTCTTGAAGCCCTTAACCATCACGATGCGGAAATCGCCCGTGAAGTCGCAGAAAAAGAAGATCTCATCGACAAGATGGAGCGGAAGTTCCGCAAAAAGCACATCCAACGACTGAACGATGGCCAATGTTCCGCACAGGCCGGTATCGTCTTCGTCGATATCGTGAGCAACCTGGAGCGCATCGGCGACCACGCCGTCAATATTGCGGAATCGATTCTGGGCCGCAACGTATAATGTGAAAAGAGAAGGGGGAGGACCTAAATGGCCATCATTGCCTGGACGCTGATCATCCTGAGTTTCATCATTGCGTTCATCGGGCTGGTCTATCCGGTGATCCCCGCTTCTCTTTTTGTTTTCCTGGGATTCGTCCTTTACGGGCTGTTCTATTCATTTGCTGAACTGCCCTGGTGGTTCTGGCTGGCCGAAATCCTGTTCGTCATCCTGCTTTTCGGAGCTGACTTCCTGGCGAACGCGGTAGGCGTGAAAAAGTATGGCGGCACAAAGGCCGGACTGTGGGGAAGTACCATCGGAATCCTGGTCGGACCATTTGTCATACCGGTGATCGGGATTCTGGCAGGCCCATTTATCGGTGCCGTGCTTGGCGAACTGCTGGTCAACCGGAAAGGGCTGAACCAGGCTTTGAGAAGCGGACTAGGGTCGCTGATCGGGTTCCTGACGTCTGTCGGCGTAAAGGGTGCCATCCAGATTGTTATGATTTTGCTGTTTGTTGTCGTGGTTTCCTGAGATACTTTATTGCACCGCCATTTCGGCGGTGCTTTTTATTTGAAGCTGTGCAACAAGTTTGATAATGTGAAGGTTGTAGTCAATCAATTGAACCCGGGAGGAATGTGAAATGGCTTTTAAATTGCCAGAACTTCCATACGCGTACGACGCGTTGGAGCCAAGCATCGACAAAGAAACGATGGAGATCCACCATACGAAGCACCACAACACGTATGTGACAAACCTCAACGCTGCAGTTGAAGGAACGGATCTTGCTGAAAAATCGATCGAAGACGTTCTCCGTAACTTCGATTCCGTACCGGAAGAAAAGAAAACCGCAGTCCGCAACAACGGCGGTGGCCATGCCAACCACTCGCTTTTCTGGCAGATCCTTTCGCCAAACGGCGGCGGACAGCCATCCGGAGCTCTTGCTGAAGCGATCGACAAGAAATTCGGCAGCTTCGACAAATTCAAGGAAGAGTTCGAAACAGCAGCGAAGGGCCGCTTCGGTTCCGGCTGGGCTTGGCTCGTCGTAAACAACGGCGAAGTCGAAGTCACTTCGACTCCGAACCAGGACTCTCCACTTATGGAAGGAAAGACGCCAGTACTCGGACTTGACGTCTGGGAGCACGCGTACTACCTGAAGTATCAGAACCGCCGTCCTGAATATGCATCGGCATTCTGGAATGTTGTAAACTGGGAAGAAGTTTCCAAGCGCTACGAAGAAGCAAAATAATCGTTTTCTCAGCCTAATTCCGGCGATGCCGGAAACCCCGCACACACCACGGGCGTCCCGTTGGTGTGTGCTTTTTTTGTTGGTTTGAGGTACAATTCTCGTAGAAATTCGCAAGGAAAGGGGGAAGCCGCGTGAACCGCCGCAGGCGATCCTCTAAGCAGGAGACACCAAAACAGAAACTTCGCAAAAACACCACCTTTAGGATGAATGTCCTGTTCTTCACCATTTTTCTCCTGTTTTCGTCGCTTGTTCTCCGGCTGGGCTATCTTCAGATTGTCAAAGGAGAAGATTACAAGAGGGTCATTGAGCGTACCGAGGAGATTTCGGTCAATACCAGCGTCCCTCGGGGCAGAATTTACGACCGGACAGGCCAGATCCTTGTCGGTAACGAGCCGAAACGGGCGATCACCTACACGAAAAAGCAGTCCACAAAAACGGACGAAATGCTGGAAGTGGCCCGTGGGCTTGCCGCACTGATTGAAAAGGATCCGGAAGATGTCACACAACGAGACAAAAAAGACTTCTGGATTCTTCTCAATAAGGACGAGGCTTACGATCGTGTATCGGACAAGGAAAAGAAGGCCATCAACTCGGATGAAACTAAGTCGAAAACCGAACGGCAACGGGAGCTGGACAGTCTCGTCCGGGATAAAATCACTGAAGCCGACCTGGAGGCAATGAGTCCCGAAGAAGTTGAAGTGCTCGCCATCTATAGGGAAATGACCTCCGGGTACAACTACTCGCCACAGATCATCAAGAGCGGTGACGTGACACCGGAGGAGTATGCGAGGGTTTCAGAACGCCTCCACGAACTGCCCGGCGTCAATACGACAACCGACTGGGAGCGTGTAAGGAATTCGGAATTGGCGATCCTTGGCCAGACGACCACTCCTAAAGAAGGACTTCCCGGAGATGACTTGCAGTACTATTTGGCACGCGGTTATTCAAGGAACGACCGGGTGGGCAAAAGCTTTATAGAGAAGCAGTATGAATCAGTCCTCCAGGGGCAGAAGACCATTGCGAAAAACATCACCGACAAGGCCGGTAACGTCCTTGAAACAGTTCCGGTACAGGAAGGGCAGCCTGGCAAGGACCTGGTCCTGAGCATTGACAGCGAACTGCAGAAAAAAGCGGAAGAAGTCGTCAGCCGGCATGTCCTTTCCATCAAAAACGGACGGAATTCGCAAATGTTCGACCGGATTTTCTTCGTCATGATGGATCCGAATAACGGGGAGATCCTTTCCATGGTCGGCAAGCAGGCAATACGGAACAAGGAAACAGGAAAGTACGAAGTGTATGACCGCACATTCGGCACTTATCAGGATGCCTACGAGGCCGGTTCTACCATAAAGATGGCGACTATCCTCGCGGGTTATCAACACGGAGGGGCAACGGTCGGCCAGACGATGATCGATGCTCCGATGCATTTTAGGGGCACACCACCAAAACGCTCACTGTTCAACTGGTACAATAGCATTCCGGTCAATGACATCACGGCCATCACACGGTCTTCCAACGTTTATATGTGGAAGATCGCCATCGGCATCGGCGGTGGCTCCTATGTTCCGAATGGCCCGCTCTCAATCGATTCACAGGCGATTGATCGTTTCCGTCATTCGTTCGCCTCGTTCGGACTCGGTGTTGAAACCGGCATCGACCTGCCGGACGAAGCGGCCGGGCAGCACCCGTCCAATCCTTCTTCAAGCAATGTTCTCGACTTTGCCATCGGACAGTACGATACGTACACGACCATGCAGCTTGCCCAATATGTTTCAACGATCGCCAATGGCGGATACCGGGTCGCACCACGAGTCGTCAAAGAAATACGAGAACCTTCTCCGGACGGCAAGAAACTTGGACCGATCGCCACCGAGCTTCCCGCCAAATATCTGAACCGGGTCAGCAATAGCGACAATCAGATTGAACGGATGAAGCAGGGCATGTACACCGTCTACTACGACCGGCGTGGAACCGCTTATTCGACATTCAGCGACACAGAAGGCTATAAGGCGGCCGGCAAGACCGGGACAGCTGAGCGCAGATATTACGAGGCTGACAGGAAGGACCCATGGTTCGGGAAGCCGACCGTCAATGTTTCCCATGTCGGGTTCGCGCCATATGAGGATCCCGAGATCGCCTATGCCGTTCTCGCGCCGAACGTTTCGTCAAACACAAATTCCATTCCGCATCCGAACAATGAAATCGCCAGGGAAATGACTGATTTCTACTTTGAACTCAAGGAACAGCGGATTAAAAGCGGAGAGGCCGGCGCCAATATCGAAGGAGCGCTGAAAGAGTCGGAAGACGGCACGGTTATCCGTGAAGGGGAAGGGGAATAACACTTGGCTTCGGTTGCCGTGAAAGCGCCCGGCCAGAGTGTTTGTCCCATGAAAAAAAGTGCTTTGGACGCAGATTCTTTAGTGGACATCGGCGTGCCTTGTGCTATAATGGAACAGTCGTATAAATCATGCTCACTTAACCATGCTCAAACATTTCTATCCTGTATGAGTGGGAGGGGAACCGAATGCGCGTTAATGTAACTCTTGCTTGCACTGAATGCGGCGAGCGCAACTATATCACGACCAAAAACAAGCGTACCAATCCGGAACGCATTGAAATGAAAAAGTACTGCTCACGTGATAACAAACAGACTCTGCACCGCGAAACGAAGTAAGCGGATCCTGCCAAAACCGGTACCGGTTTTGGTTTTTTCATTGGAGGAGGTTTCTGTAATGGATAAAAAGACGATCCGTAAGAACATACTCGGTTCATTGAGGAATATGCAGCCGGAGGACTATTCCGGCCGCAGCCGTGACGCCATCCGGTATCTCATGGAAGATCCGGCGTACAGAAATGCCGGCACTATAGGTGTCACCATCTCCAGGTTTCCCGAGCTTGACACAAGGCCGCTGGTCGAAGCTGCATGGAAAGACGGCAAGCGGGTAGCCGCACCCAGATGCTCGCCGTCAGACCGTGGCATGCAATTCCGCTACATCGATTCTTATGAACAGCTGGAGACCGTCTATATGGACCTGCTGGAACCTGCAGAGGATAAAACCAAGCCCGCCGGAAAAGAGGATATCGATCTTTTGGTCGTCCCGGGCGTTGCCTATTCGCAATCAGGGTACCGCATCGGTTTCGGAGGCGGTTATTATGATCGTTATCTTACGGACTTCGGGGGAGATACGGTCTCGCTTGCGTTTGAAAAGCAACTGGCCGGTGAAGTGCCGGCTGAGTCCCATGATATCCCTGTTGACAGGATTTTCACTGAACGCCGTGTGATCGACTGCAGGGGAGGGGCGGATGTTGGAGACCGTGTATGATGTCATGCAGCTGCTCAAGAGGTTCGGCACGTTTGTCTATACCGGAGACCGGAATGCAGATCTGATCCTGATGGAGATGGAAGTCCGCCACCTGCATGAAAATGGAATGATCTCCAACGGTGAATTCACAAAATCCCTGCTGATCCTCAGGAGGGGGAAATAAGGCCGGAACGATAATCGGGCCTTATGAAGTATTAAGAAAATATGAACTTCGGTTTACAATGAAACCATATGCCGTTTACATCCGTCATATATAGGGTACTCGGATTTGAGCAACCATGTGTTTGTCTTCATTCCCTCAATCTCATTCCGCCAGACCGAGAAACCTACCAGAAAGGGGTTAGCCAGACGTGGCAATTACGAAAAGGCCAAAACTCCTGCTGCTGCTCACGATTGCAGTAGTAGCATCGTGGCTCAAAACTTATATCACCTATAAAACAAGCTTTAACATGGCAATCGATAATATGATGCAGGAATTCATCTTGTTCCTCAATCCGTTATTTTTCCTGCTGTTCATCTACGGCTTCTCCATGTACATGAAAACATGGAAAGGGACCGTCAGATATCTTCTCATCACGAGCGGGATCATGACGATCATCTTATATGCGAATGTGGTTTTCTACAGATTCTACAGTGATTTCATCACGCTTCCTGTGCTCTTCCAGACGAATAACTTTGGAGACCTTGGATCTTCCGTGCTGTCGAGCCTGAGAATCCATGACCCACTTTACTTCGCGGATATCCTGATCATCTGGTTTGCAGCGAAAAAAATGGGAGAGCCCGCAGTGAAGGCGGCGGTGCGTCCAATGTTCCGCAGGCTTTATTTTGTCGGGACCGCTGCATTGCTTGTCCTGAACCTCGGCCTTGCCGAAACGGAACGCCCGCAGCTCCTTACGCGGAGTTTCGACCGTGAACTGCTCGTGAAGAACCTGGGAATGTACAACTACCATCTCTACGATATCTATATTCAGACAAAGTCCCATGCCCAGCGCGCACTTGCCGATGGCACCGAGCTGACCGAAATTGAGAACTACACTTCGGCCAACCATGCAGAACCTGATCCTGAAATGTTCGGAGTTGCCGAAGGGCGCAATATCATTGCGATCTCGATGGAGTCTCTCCAGTCCTTTGTGATCAATAACGATATGAACGGCCATGAGGTCACACCGTTCCTGAACAGCCTGACCCAAGACAAGGATACTTTCTATTTCCCGAACTTCTACCATCAGACCGGTCTCGGGAAGACATCCGACTCCGAGTTTATCGTGGAGAACTCCCTTTATCCGCTGAGCGGAGGTGCGGTGTTCTTCACCCACGGCGGAAACACTTATAATTCGATGGCTGAGAAACTCGGGGATAACGGTTATTACACGAACGTCATGCACCCTAACGGAAAAAGTTTCTGGAACCGGGACATGATGTATCAGGCGCTTGATATCGACCACTTCTACGACATTGAAAGCTACACGGTCGGTGAAGGAGAGGCCGTCAACTGGGGAATGAAAGACATTCCGTTCTTTGAACAGTCTGCGGACATCATGACGGAAATGCCTCAACCGTTTTATTCCCGGATGATCACTCTCACGAACCACTATCCGTTCACGCTCGATGAAGAGGATAAGTTGATACCGGAATATGATTCAAACTCGAGAACGCTGAACCGCTATTTCCAGGCGGTCCGCTATATGGATGAAGCTTTAAAGAGCCTGTTCGATGATCTGAAGGAAAAAGGGCTCTATGACAATTCAATCATTGTCATGTACGGAGACCACTATGGCATCTCCGAAAACCACAACAAGGCGATGAGCATGTACCTTGGTGAAGAGATTACGCCGCTTGTTTCTGCGGAACTTCAGAAAGTTCCAATGTTCATTCACATTCCTGGCTATGGGGAAGGGGAAACTGTCGAGAAGCTCGCTGGCCAGATCGACGTCCGGCCGACGCTTATGCACCTGATGGGCATTGAGACGAAGGATGACGTCCAGTTCGGGACAGACATATTCTCTCCTGAGCACGACGAGTTCGTTGCGTTCCGCGATGGCCGCTTCATTACTCCGGAGAACATTTATGCCGGCGAAGTATGCTACGACCTCTCCACAAGAGAAGAAGGGGATCCCGCAGCCTGCGAAGAAGGTCTGCAGAAAGTTCAGCAGGAACTGAAGTATTCGGATATGATCATCAACGGCGACTTGCTGAGATTTTATAGAAATCAGCCGGTTTCCGGGCAGGAGTTTGAACTGCGCGAAGCCGATTGACTAAAGCCTGTGCGGAACTATTGCCGCACAGGCTTTTTTACATAACGATAACGAAACGGGGGGCTATGGGTGATTAAAAAACGGATGCTTGCCGGACTGCTCGCCATTATTTTGGTGACAGCCGGTTGTGCGCCTGAGGAAGAAACGCCGCCAGAAGCGGGGGGAACAGCTGAAGGTGCCGAAGAACCTGAAGAAAATACCCGGGCCATTCCTGATATCGGAGAAGATCCGCTTGTCCTGGGATTTGATGCGGGAGGCAGGATTCTGGCCGTCTCTTCCGAAGAAGCCGGGGGTTCAGTCCTGTACGCGGTAGAACCGGAAAAAGGGGCTGCCGAAGAGATCGTCCGGACGGAACTCATGATCACTGAGGCGGAAAGCCACCCGTCAGGCAGACTTTTGCTCAGGCTGGATGCAGGGGAGGGGGAGGCCCATCTTCGGCTGATCGGTGACGACACTGCCGAGGAGGACATTATCGTGGAGTCCCACGATATTGCCTGGTCCTGGAATCCTGACGACTGGACAAAGCTGTATGTGACAGCTTTTGATGAATATTGGGACTTTGACGTCTTCCTCGCAGATGCATCTTCCGGCTCTCTTGACCCGGTTGAAGATGCCGGGCCTTTTCCGGTATGGTCAGAAGCTGGCGGAGTGATTGAAGTGCTGGATGATGGCAATCTGGAAGACGGAGGAACGCTTGTAGACGGCAACGGAACCGTGATTGCGGAGAATGTCCTGGAATTCTCAACGGACGGCAAATTATTCGCCATCGCCGAAGCCGCCGCTGACGGCAGTATCCGCTACCTGATCGGCAGCGGAGAAGGGGATTGGCTTCCGGTCATGAGTCTTCCCTCGGGAGACCGGTGGCCCGGACTTCTTCCGGCGGAAATTGTGCCTGCTGGACCGGGACGGTTTGCAACGCTCTTGCCGACGGAGACAGAGGCCGCGGAAGGAGCATCTCAGTGGCAGCCGGCATTGATTTCCACGCGCGGAATCCGGAAGTCAGCGGCAAGGGTCGATTCTCCGGTTATGACCTGCTCCGCGGAGACGTCCTTTTGCCTGACCGGTGCGATGAGCGAGCTGCTATTTAATACAGACGATGGGACAGTTGTGAATTGGATGGAACAAATAAAAGGCGATTCCGGGAAATGACCGGAATCGCCTTTTTTCTTTTCAAAAATGCAAAAGGACCGGCATGTTTGCCGGTCCTTTGTTGGGATCAGTGAAGTGTTGGCGGGTAGCCCTGGAAAGCGATCGTGAGAACGACAAAGGCCCCGAAGACGACGAATGCAGCCAAATTGAAAAGAATGCTCAGGATATTACGTTCCTTGAAAGCCTGGACTGTTCCGATTGCTGCGAAAATCGCAATGAGTCCAAAAATAACCATCAGTAAGTTCATCGGTGACACTCCTTCCGACAATGAGTCCGATAATGATTCAGATCACGTATAAACTCCTCTTCTATTGTAATGAAAGGACCTTCATTTGTCGAGCGCAAATCGTGTCGAATGTATGAACACCGGCAACCCGCCATGCTATAATGGGCTCGGGGTGAACAGACAAATGATCAAATTCCATCGATATCCGCTTGGGCCTCTGCAGACGAATTGCTATATCGCCGAAGCGGAAACCGGCGAGTGCCTGATTTTCGATCCGGGAGAGGAAGCCGCAAAGGTTGCAGGGGAAATTGAAAAGCTGAATCTTCGTCCAACAGCAATTTACCTGACCCATGCACACTTTGACCATATTGGGGCGGTGGAAGACCTCCGGACACGCTATGGCATACCGGTCCATCTGCATTCAGCTGAACAGGAATGGCTCAGTGATCCGATGCTGAACGGATCCGGAAGGTATACGGATCTTCCTGATATCCGCACAGACGCACCGGACCGGCTTATCGGCGAAGACGGACAACGCAAGGATGGCCATTTCGAATTCAGTACGTTCCATGTGCCGGGCCATTCTCCGGGCAGCGTGGCATTTTACTTTGAGCGTGAAGGGGTTCTCGTCGGCGGGGACGCACTTTTCCGCATGAGCATTGGCCGGACCGACTTGCCGGGCGGCGACCATGAAACTCTGCTCAGCTCGATCCGGGAAAAACTATTTGCGTTGCCTGAAGGGACCGAAGTCCTTCCGGGCCACATGGACCCGACGTCAATCGGTGACGAAAAGAGGTTGAATCCGTTTCTTCGCGGATAATTGAGCAATAAAAAAACAGCCAATCCGGCTGTTTTTTTGTATCACATTTTTAATTAATGTCCTGCGCCCGGCACATGAATGAAGTTCGTGTAATAGCTGAACCCAACCATGAAGACCATCAAGTAAGCGCCGAAAAGATATAAGTACATGCGTTCAGTCAACTTCAGATATCCGAATAGAATGAAGAATCCGGTGCTTGCCAACATGAGCAATGACGGTGTCATCATGTCTCCGATATAGAACATGACCGCGAAAATGCCTGTCCAGAAGCCACAAAGCTTGAACATATTATCCACGCGTGTTCCCTCCTTTACAACGGTGCCATAATCATCTCCCATTCATTATATAGGTTTTGACTGTGCGGTGCAAACTGATTCCGATAGCAAGATTGTGACAAAAGGTTGTCAATGTTAAATCATCAAAATTCAAATTTGCCCCCTTTTCGCCTTGCATTTTTCAATAACGTCATCGGATATTGTCCCATTTTGCAAAGGTGCCGGATTAACTACCAACCGCCCCGTTGCCGGCCTATACTCGAACTGACAGGGGAGTGCGGTCCTTTCCTGTCAATTACAGTAGGCAGGGAGGCGGCAGTACGGTGGAAAACGTCATCGAAGAAAAAGCCGTGGAACTCCTGAGCCGGGCAGTCGGGGAAGGCGCAACAGACCTTCACCTGAACCCGTCAGGCCATTCTTATGAAATCCAGCACAGAAAAGGAAGGGGGATCATTACGGCATCGGAAATCCCCGTTGAACTCGGTGAGCGGATCATCTCCTTTTATAAGTACCTATCCTCACTTGATATCGGAGAGCGCAGAAAACCGCAAAGCGGTGCATTTTCCCTTGTCTTTGGAGATGCCCTTTACTCTTTCCGCATTTCAACATTGCCCTCTGTCAACAAGAAGGAAAGTGCGGCCATCCGTTTCCAGGCGCAAGAGGATGCCCGTCCTGTGGCGGAGCTGACGGATGATATGGAGGCTGTCAGTCTGCTTCTCGGGGCCGCTGAAAAACGGCAGGGAATGATTTTCTTTACCGGCCCGACAGGAAGCGGCAAGACGACCACAATGTATTCGGTGACCCGCCATTGCGCAGAGGCACTCGGGCGGCATGTGATCTCCCTTGAAGATCCGGTCGAACGCAGCCAGCCGCACCTTCTGCAGATCCAGGTGAATGAGCGGGCAGGCATCACTTATTCAACCGGACTCAAGGCAATTCTCAGACATTCGCCGGATGTCATCATGATTGGAGAGATCCGCGATGCGGATACAGCAAAAGTCGCCGTTCAGGCGGCGCTGACGGGGCACCTCGTTGTGGCGACCGTCCACTCCAAAGATACAGCGGGAAGCCTGTTCAGGATGTTGGAATTCGGCATCCAGCTGGAAGAACTCAGACAGACGGTATACATGATTTGTGCCCAGCGGCTGTCTTCAGGCGGCAGCGGTCAAAGAGCAATTTACGAAATCCTCCACGGACACCTGCTCGGCAAAGCGTTCCGGTGCCTGCAGGAAGGGGATCCGTTTGTTATGCCGTCAGAACTGACGCTTGACCGGAAGGAGGCGATGCAAAATGTCCCGGCTCCATATAAGGCGGTCAAAGAAAATCCGGCTCCACCAACCGGAACGGTTCCTTTCCCGGGCCGCCGGGCTGATGGATGAAGGTTATACCTTCCATGATTCTGTCCGGATGCTGCTTCCTCACCATATCAGTGATCCAAGCGGAGCCGAGCGCGCGCTGGAAAAAAATCTGCGTTCAGGAAAAAGTCCCGAGGAAATTCTCGCGGATGTCGGATTTTCCTCCGCACTTCTAGTTCCCGTCGGGATTTCCGTCAGCCACGGCAATTTGCCGGAGTCGCTCCGGACAGTGGCTGGCCGACTCGGGCGCAGGGGAAGGACGATGGAGAAAATGCGGAAAGCCACTTTTTATCCCGCCGTCCTTTTCTGTTTTATTGCATTGCTGTTCATTTTGTTCAGAACGATGTTTATGCCGAACATGGAAAAGATGCTGAGCAGCAGGGGAGGCGGGGAAGATGCGGTCGCCCTTTCCGCCTATCTTCTGAGGCTGCCTGATGTGATTGCAGGCGTAGTGCTGATCTTTATTGCTGTCGCTATTCCGGTTTATCTGATCTGGGCAAAAAAACCGGCGGAAGAAAGGCTTAGGACTGCACTATCGGTACCTGTGCTTTCCAAGTGGGTCAGAATGGGGCAGACCACTGTATTTGCCCGGGAGATGGGAACGCTTCTGGGGGGAGGCATTCCGCTTCAGCAGGCACTCGGCATCGTGGCCGCGCAGGACAGCAATTCCATGCTAGCGATGATCACGAGAAATGTCGAATCCCGGATTCTTACCGGAGATCCGCTCCATGAAGCAGTCCGTCATGCCGGTGGATTTATGCCTGACTTTCCATCATTCATCCGACATGGGGAGGAAGGCGGCCACTTGCCGAGGGAAATGCTTGTCTACAGTGAACTGATGGATGAAAAAATCGGAGAGGAATCGGAAAAGCTGATTGCCGTCGTTCAGCCCGTGTTGTTTGGAATTCTGGCAGTCTGTATCATGGGCGCCTATCTGGCCCTGATGCTGCCGGTCTACAGTATGATCGAACTCCAATGAAAGGGGAACTCAAGTTGAAGAAACTAATAAACCAATCTGGCTTCACCCTGATTGAAATGATGATCGTCCTACTTGTGATTTCCGTACTGATCCTGCTTGCGATACCTAATGTGACCAAGCGGGCAGCCGAGATTGACGAGACGGGCTGTAATGCCCTGGTCAAGATGGTTGAAGGCCAGGTTCAGGCTTACAAGATAGAGAATAAGCAAAATCCGGAATCGGAGGCCGATTTGAAGCCGGATTACCTTGAGGATGGGGACCTTTCTTGCTCTGACGGGAGGACGATTGTCGTGAACAACGGTGTTGTCACTGCGACGGCACCTTGACTCAAAAGCATTCACTTTCACCGAGATGCTGCTCGTGCTGGCAGTGGTCATGGCCGTGACCGGCGTCGGATATGCAGTGTCTGCTTCAAAGGCGCTGCAGAACCAGGAGCCGATTCCGTTCGAGGACCAGCTTAAGCTCGATATCCAGGCCATCCAGATGCATGCCGTCGCAAATGAAGAGTACACGAAGATCGTTTTTCTTGCGGATGGAAACTATGTGGCCTCCGGAACACGTTCCTCCATCCTTTTCAGGCGACAACTGCCGGAAGGAGTATCGCTCTCGGAATTCAGTACACTGAAGCAGGTGGAGTTCACCGGCCAGGGCTCAGCCAGGTCCTTCGGGACATTGAATTTCCGTACACCGGAAGGCGTCAAGACGCTCATCATCCACATCGGAAAAGGGAGGGTCACGATTGGGGAATGAACGGGGTTTCTCATTTCCGGAATCCCTCCTGTCGCTGCTTATTGTCTACATCATCTTTTCGACGCTTTTTCCGCTGATGGACCGGATGGCCATTGTACTGGAAGACCAGAGACTCGCTGCCCAGGCAGCCTCTGTCGCCTCCGATGCGGTGGATGGTCATCATCTGACCGGAGCAGTTGAAGGGTCGCGCATGATGGACGGTGTCATGTTTGACTGGAGGATGCAGGGAGGGGGAATCTGTGTTTCGTACAAGACCTTGTCCGGATGGCAATCACGCTGCTACGGGACAGAGCAGTGAAGCTGGATATACATTTGTCGAGGCTCTGCTACATTTGGCGATTTTCTCGTTATTTTTCATCCTGTTTGCCGGCTTTTTCAGGTATTCGGCAGAAATGGCTCATCACATAGGGGACCCTTCTTCTGTTGAATGGGAGCTGTTCCGGTATGAACTGGCTGACTATCTCGGAGAAGTGGAAGGGGTGCACATCCTCGATGGCGGGAGCCGGCTCCGCATCATCACGGGAGATAAGGTGACCGAGATCGGTCATTATCCCGCGGCATCCCTGATCCGCAAGCGGGTGAACGACCAGGGGCATGAACCGATGCTGACAGGAGTCCGATCCGTCAGATTTTTGGTTGAAGAAGGTGTCTTGTCTGTCAGCGCCGTGTTCATGGACGGAAAAGAAAGGAGGTCGCTGCACCATCTTCTTCAAACTAAGAAATGAAACTGGCGGCATCCTGCCGGCTGCGATTCTCCTCATTTTTCTAGTTTCCGTGTTCATTCTTTTTGCAACGAATGCATATCTGGCACAATTGCAGGCTTATACGTTATTGGAATCTTCCCACGCTCGTGATACGATTAGTAAAATCGAGTCGTATTTTAGCGAAGCGGAACCGCTTTTAGGCAGGTGGGAAGATGAAGAAGGTATACCTGATCGGCTACATGGGTTCGGGGAAGTCGGCGATCGGGAAGCGGCTGAGCTACGCGCTGCGTCTCCCGTACTACGACATGGACAGGGAGATCGAGAAACAGGCGGGCATGAAGATTCCGCAGATTTTTGAACAGTACGGCGAGGAGCACTTCCGTCAGTTGGAAACCGACTTTCTGAAAAACTTCCGTGATGAATGGTGCATCATCTCGACGGGCGGCGGGACACCGATGCGACCGGAAAATCGGAAGCTCCTCCGGCAGACTGGACTTGTGCTTTTCCTGAATGCCCCATTTTTCGAAATCTGGAGGAGAATCAAGACGGACAAGAACCGCCCGATCGTCCAGCGCTCGACACGTGAGGAACTCCAGCAGCTCTTTAATGAGCGGAAAAAAGTCTATAGAAAAACCGCCCATATCACAATCAATACCCAAGGCCGGAGCCTGCGCCAGGCAACAGATTATGCTGCCAGACAGGTCAGACGGCTAAAAGGAAAAGGAAAACGATAAAAAACTACCGGAAGCCGAACTATTACGGTTTCCGGTTTTTTAACGTTCGGTTCTCAAACCATTTTTTAAAAATTATTGCCTTCCTCAAAATTCAATGTTAGGATATAGGCAAAGCGGCAGAACTTTCGCTTTAACTACAGCTGAATAACCGGCATCTGCCGGGCGGATGAATGTACGGGGAGAGAGCGCGTGAATGCGTCGCCGAAGGAGCAAGTAACGGGTGTTATGAATCTCTCAGGCAAAAAGACTCGTACAGGACGCATCTCTGGAGAGCGCCGGACCAGCCGGCCACCAACGAGGAAAACCGACCAGGAAAACTTTCAGGTGACAGGACAGAGGACCCGATTTTACGGGTCTCTCTGTCCTTTTTTACATCTGGATGAAACGGAGGAGAAGTGCAATGGCTGAAAGCACCTTGCAGCGCACCCCGCTATATGACCTGTATGCCGGTCACGGGGCGAAGACGATCGATTTTGGTGGATGGGATCTTCCCGTCCAGTTTTCCGGCATTAAATCGGAACATGAAGCGGTACGTACGAAGGCGGGCTTGTTCGATGTGTCCCATATGGGTGAAGTATTCGTAGAAGGAAAAGACAGCACAGCTTTTCTTCAGAAGCTCATGACCAATGATGTTTCGAAGCTAGTGGAAGGACGCGCCCAATATACCATCATGTGCAACGAGCAGGGCGGCACGATCGATGACCTGCTGATCTACAAGATGTCCGATGATAAGTATTTTCTTGTTGTCAATGCTGCCAACACGGACAAAGATGTGGAGTGGATGAAGCAGCATGTGGAAGGTGATGTTACGGTCACAAATGTGTCCGATGACTACGCACTTCTGGCTCTCCAAGGACCGAAGGCTCAGGAAATCCTCGCAAGGCTGACAGATGAACCACTCGAAGAAATCAAGTTCTTCCGCTTTAAGGATCAAGTCAGCATCGCCGGCCATCAGGCGCTCATTTCACGCACGGGCTATACGGGTGAGGACGGATTTGAAATTTATGCCTCCCCGGAATCCGCACGTGTGCTATGGGAAGAGATCCTGAAGGAAGGCGAAAAGGACGGTCTTGTGCCTGCCGGTCTCGGCGCCCGTGATACACTGCGCTTTGAAGCAGGGCTTCCCTTGTACGGCCAGGAAATGTCCGATGCGATCTCCCCGTTGGAAGCAGGTCTCGGCTTTGCGGTTAAAGTCGGCAAGCAAGACGATTTCATCGGAAAGGAAGTTCTCGTCCGGCAGAAGGAAGAGGGCGTTCCCCGGAAGCTTGCAGGGATCAGGATGATCGATAAAGGGATTCCGCGTACGGGTTACGCAGTCTACAAGGGAGACGAAAAAATCGGCGAGGTAACGACCGGCACACAATCCCCGACATTGGGTGCAAATATCGGAAATATCCTCATCGGTACTGAACATGCTGTTTTGGGCGATGTAGTGGAAGTGGAAGTGCGCAAAAAGCGCCTCAAGGCTGAAATTGTCGAAACCCCGTTTTATAAGCGCGCGAAATCCTAAATCAGAAAGAGGTCCAGAATGATGAAGCACCGTTATTTGCCGATGACTGAATCGGACAAGAAACAAATGCTCGACGCGATCGGCGTCCAATCCATCAATGATCTGTTTAGTGACATTCCTGAAAAAGTCCGTTTTGACCGTGACTACGACCTGAAACCGGCGTTGTCCGAGACGGATCTTTTAAAAGAGCTTTCCGAACTTGCCGGCCAAAATGCCGACAGCAACTCCCACGCATCGTTCCTTGGGGCAGGAGTCTATGATCACTACAAGCCGGTCATCGTCGACCATGTCATTTCCCGTTCCGAATTCTATACGGCGTACACGCCGTATCAGCCTGAATTCTCCCAAGGGGAACTCCAGGCGATCTTCGAGTTCCAATCCATGATCTGTGAACTGACTGGCATGGACATCGCCAACTCCTCGATGTATGACGGAGGAACCGCATTGGCCGAGGCTGGCATGCTGGCTGCAGCTCATACACGCCGGAAAAAGCTTCTGGTCTCGGAAGCTGTCCATCCTGAATACCGTGATGTCGTAAAGACCTATGCACTCGGTCAGTCGATTGATGTTGAAGTGATTCCGCTAAAAGATGGCGTGACGGATTTTGAAGCGCTCCGCGGTATGATCGACGGAGATACTGCAGCGGTCATGCTACAGTACCCGAACTTCTTCGGACAGATCGAAAATATCCAGGAAGCGGCCGATATCGCACATGACAACAAGTCGCTGTTCGTCGTTTCTTCAAACCCGCTGGCGCTTGCGGTTCTGACGCCTCCGGGCAAACTGGGAGCCGACATCACGGTCGGTGATGCGCAGCCATTCGGCATTCCGGAAGCTTTCGGCGGCCCGCACTGCGGCTATTTCGCTGTTACAAAGAAGCTGATGCGCAAGGTTCCGGGCCGCCTCGTCGGTGAAACGAATGACGAGGAAGGCCGTCGCGGCTATGTACTGACGCTCCAGGCGCGCGAACAGCATATCCGCCGTGACAAAGCGACGTCCAACATCTGCTCGAACCAGGCACTGAACGCTCTTGCCGCATCTGTCGCCATGTCGGCGTTCGGCAAGCAGGGGGTCCGTGAAATGGCCCTGCAAAACATCTCCAAAACACAGTACGCCATCCGAGCTTTCCGGGAAGCCGGCTATGAAGTCGTATTCGGCGGCCCAAGCTTCAACGAATTTGTCGTGAAGTGCAAAGAGCCGGTTGCAGACCTGAACCGCCGTCTGCTCGATGCAGGGATCATCGGCGGATATCACCTCGGACTGACTTATCCTGAGCTGGAAGGCCATATGCTTATCGCGGTGACCGAACAGCGGACGAAGGAAGAAATCGATGCACTTGTGCAGGAAATGGAGGCCATCCATGCATAAAGAAAACCAGCCGCTCATTTTTGAAATCAGTAAAAAAGGCCGGATCGGATACGGACTTCCGGAACTCGATGTTCCGGAAACCGATCTTTCCGCCCTGCTTCCGGAAGGACTTCTCCGCGAGGAGCCCGCAGAACTGCCGGAAGCTTCCGAACTTGATATTATGCGCCACTACACGGCGCTTTCCCGCCGTAACCATGGTGTAGATTCAGGTTTCTATCCGCTGGGCTCTTGCACGATGAAATACAATCCAAAAGTTAATGAATCTGCCGCCCGTCTGTCCGGATTCGCAAATGTCCACCCTCTCCAGGAGGAGTCTTCCGTCCAGGGTGCAATGGGTCTAATGTACGATCTGCAGGAACACCTGGTTGAAATCACGGGCATGGACGAAGTGACGCTCCAATCCGCTGCCGGGGCACACGGCGAGTGGACAGCACTAATGATGATCCGCGCTTTCCACGAAGCGAACGGTGACCATAACCGGACAAAAGTAATCATTCCTGACTCCGCCCACGGAACGAATCCTGCTTCCGCAACGGTAGCAGGCCTTGAAACAATTACAGTTAAATCTGACGAACACGGGCTTGTCGACATCGAGGACCTGAAGCGTGTGGCGGGAGAAGACACAGCAGCGCTCATGCTGACGAACCCGAACACGCTCGGCCTGTTCGAGGAAAATATTCTCGAAATGGCGGAAATCGTCCACGGTGTGGGCGGCAAGCTCTACTATGACGGCGCGAACCTGAATGCCATCATGGGCAAGGTGCGTCCGGGGGACATGGGCTTCGATGCCGTCCACCTCAACCTCCACAAAACGTTCACCGGCCCTCACGGCGGCGGCGGTCCCGGTTCCGGTCCTGTCGGCGTCAAAAAGGAACTCGTTCCATTCCTGCCGAAACCGGTGCTCGTGAAGAAAGACGATGCTTTCACATTCGACTATGACCGCCCGCAGTCGATCGGCCGGATCAAACCGTTCTACGGCAACTTCGGCATCAATGTGCGCGCATATTCGTACATCCGCTCCATGGGTGCAGAAGGCCTGAAGCTCGTATCTGAATATGCGGTGCTTAACGCGAACTACATGATGCGCCGACTGGCTCCTCATTTTGACCTGCCGTATGACCGCCACTGCAAGCATGAATTCGTGCTGAGCGGCCGCCGCCAGAAACAGCTTGGCGTCCGCACGCTTGATATTGCCAAGCGGCTGCTGGACTTCGGCTTCCATCCGCCGACCATCTACTTCCCGCTTAACGTCGAGGAAGGCATGATGATCGAGCCGACGGAAACGGAATCCAAAGAAACACTTGATGCATTCATCGATGCGATGATCCAGATTGCACGCGAGACGGAAGAGAACCCTGAAATTGTCCAGGAAGCCCCACATACCACTGTCGTAAGCCGCCTGGATGAAACTCAGGCAGCACGCAAGCCGGTACTGAAATACAACCGTCCTGAGGCTCCTGAAGCGGTTGCCGTCAACTGATCGATTATAAATGGAAAACAGGCCCGCATCCGTGCGGGCCTTTTCCGCATCGGCGGCACCCCTGATGATAGGGGCCCAATAACAAACGCCTCCGGCAAGCATTGCTTGCGCGGAGGCGTTTGTTTTTATTTTTTCGTTTTGACTTTCCCTGTCCACTGACGGAAACCGCCCTGGAGCATATAGAGCTGTCCATAGCCCCGTTTTTTCAGATAGAGCGCGGACCGGCCGCTCCGGGAGCCGTTCTGGTCATACAGATAGACCGGCTTGTCCGGGCGGATCTCCTTGTAGCGCTGGGAGAATTGCGTGAACGGAATGTTGCGGGCTCCGAGGATATGCCCCGCATCAAAGTCCTTCTGCTCCCGCACATCGATCAGCTGGGCCTTCCGGTAGCCCGCGATAAACTCCTCCTGATTAAGCGCAGTCACCGCCTTGCGGGTCCTTAGCAGGGTCACGAGCAGGTAGATAATCAATCCGAAAAGGATCGCGGAAATGATATAAAGTGATTCCAAAGCCATTTTCCCCTTTCTCTCTCCCTAAGATTATAAAAGAACTCATGCGGTTCGTCCATGACAGGATAAGATGTTGGCTGATCCAATCAAAAAACGCATCCCGTTTATGATAAACTAAGTCCATTGTGTTTTTGAAAGGGGAAGTCAGGAATGACAGAAAAATGGATTTTCATCAACTCCGGACCGCAGAGTGCTTCCTACAATATGGCGATGGATGAGGCTTTGCTTGACCTACACTCCAAAGGCTTGATTCCGCCTGTTGTGCGTTTTTACGAATGGAGCCCGGCAACGCTGTCCATCGGTTATTTCCAAAAGGCAGCTGAAGCGGTGGATCTGGAGAAGGTGAAAGAGATGGGGCTCGGTTTTGTCAGGCGGCAGACAGGCGGCCGTGCCGTGCTTCATGACCGGGAGCTAACCTACAGCATCATCGTATCGGAATCCCATCCGCAGATGCCGGCAACCGTGACTGAGGCTTACAAAGTCATCAGTGCAGGGTTGCTTGAGGGATTCCGGAACCTCGGACTTAACGCTGAACTTTCCGTCCCGTCCAGCACAGAGGAGCGGGATGCACTGAAAAAGCCCAAAAGCGCCGTCTGCTTTGATGCGCCGAGCTGGTATGAACTGGTCGTTGAAGGCAGGAAAGCGGCAGGCAGCGCACAGACACGTCAGAAGGGCGTCATCCTACAGCATGGTGCAATCCCTGTTTCGATGGATCTGGACAAGCTGGTCTCCGTATTCCATTTCGCTTCCGAAGGACACCGGCAAAGAATGAAGGATAAGCTCAAGAACAAGGCTGTCTCCATAGAGGAGCTCTCCGGCCGCAGCATTGCGATGGACGAAGTGGCAGAGGCATTCCGTACGGGCTTCCAAAAAGCACTTGATATCGAATTCATCACCAGGGAACCAAATAAGGAAATTTTGGATCTTGTACAAGCATTGGAAAAGGAAAAGTATGCGAACGACTCATGGAACTTCAAGAAGTGAAACAGGGACTTTCGCATCAATTTTAATGGACTCGTTTCCTGTCGAAACATGTCGGAGCCAGTAGCCGCATGGCATCTCGGAAGATCCGGAAATGTCAAGGTCGAAATTCTGTTCTTGATGCCTGGTTTCAACATGTAGTAGAGTTGGGAAGTACATAATACTAGATATAGTATCTATCATAAAGGATATTCGAGGAGGTCATGGTATTGGTCATCGCTTCACACAAAAACCAACCGACGCTGGACGTTTCGAAACTGAACAGGGACATTGCCGGTTTTCCACAGGTCCATCCGGTCACTGAGGAGATGCAGATTCGTCATAAAGGAGTCTCCCGGCTGGTCATGATCGATCGCTATTCGTTCAAGGATACCGAAAAGAAAACACTAGGGGTAGGGGACTACGTCGTCCTTACGGTCAAGGAAGATCCTAAGTTCCCTGCACGCGGACTCGGTTATATCCTCTCCCTTGATGCGGAAAATGGGTTGGCGGACATTTGGATCGAACCGGATTACCGCTCCGCCATCGACCATCCGCAAGAGCAGGAAAAGGGCATCGTCACCCGTCCGATCGATGTCATCGAGAAACCGCTGGAAGTTTTCTACGAGCAGATCGCCAAGCGTAATGCGACGGGGCTGTCTTCCGTCGAGAAGGACGAAGAAACACGCCAGGCTTCGTTCAACCGTTTCTACAAAGAGCTCGTTTCGCTTAACTTCATCCCGGCTGGCCGTGTCCTGTACGGTGCCGGTGCCGATACGGACGTCACATACTTTAACTGCTATGTGATGCCGTTTGTCGCAGACTCCCGAGAAGGCATCTCGGACCACCGTAAGCAGGTGATGGAAATCATGAGCCGAGGCGGCGGTGTCGGAACCAACGGCTCTACGCTTCGCCCGCGCAATACGCTTGCGCGCGGCGTGAACGGCAAATCTTCCGGATCGGTTTCGTGGCTGGATGATATTGCGAAGCTCACCCATCTAGTTGAGCAGGGCGGTTCCCGTCGCGGTGCGCAGATGATCATGCTTGCCGACTGGCACCCGGACATCGTCGAGTTCATCATCTCAAAAATGCAGAACCCGCGGATTCTCCGCTTCCTGGTCGAAAACACGAATGACGGGCATATCCGCAAACTTGCAAAAGAAAAACTGAAGTTCAAGCCGTTCACCCAGCAGGAAGAAGCCATGTATCAGGGGATCGTCAACTACAAACATATTCCCGGATACGGCGGCTTCAGCGAGGCGATCATCCGCGACGCCGAGCACAAGCTCCGTGATGGCGGGACCTATTCTGTCCACAACCCGGAGTTCCTGACCGGTGCAAACATCTCTGTCACTCTTACATCCGACTTCATGAAGGCAGTTGAAGAAGACGGTGAACACAATCTCCGCTTCCCGTATGTCGAGCAATATTCTCCTGAAGAGATGAACGAGTACAACGAACAATGGCATCAGGTAGGGGATGTGCGTGAATGGGAAAAGCGCGGATACGCTATCCGCACCTACCGTTCGATGAAAGCCCGTGAATTGTGGAACCTCATCAATATCTGTGCCACTTACTCTGCGGAGCCCGGCATATTCTTTATCGACAATGCCAACGATATGACGAATGCAAAAGCATACGGCCAGCAGGTCGTTGCCACCAACCCTTGCGGGGAGCAGCCACTCGCCCCTTACTCTGTCTGCAACCTTGCCGCGGTCAACCTGGCCGAGATGGCTGACAAAGAAACACGCAGGGTCGACTACGACAAGCTGCGTGAAACTGTAAGGACAGGCGTCCGCATGCAGGACAATGTGATCGATGCTACCCCGTACTTCCTTGAGGAAAACGAACGCCAGGCACTCGGCGAGCGCCGTGTCGGACTTGGCGTCATGGGAATGGCGGACCTGCTGATCTACTGCGGAAAACGCTACGGTTCCGAGGAGGGCAACCAGCTGGTCGACGAGGTGTTCGAAGCGATCGCGACAACGGCCTATAGGGAATCCATCGAGCTCGCCAAGGAAAAAGGCAGCTTCCCGTTCCTGATCGGTGAAACGGAAAAAGAAACGGCCGAACTGAGGGAGCGGTTCATCAACACCGGCTACATGAAACGCATGCCGGAGGACATCCGCCAGGGCGTCCTCGAGCACGGTATCCGAAATTCGCACCTGCTTACGGTCGCGCCGACAGGCTCCACGGGCACAATGGTCGGAGTGAGTACGGGGCTTGAACCATACTTCTCGTTCACTTATTACCGCAGCGGCCGTCTTGGGAAGTTCATCGAAGTCAAAGCGGAAATCGTGGAAGATTATCTGCGTGCCAATCCGGATGCTGATCCGGAACAGCTTCCTGACTGGTTTGCTACTTCTATGGATCTGACTCCGGAAGAACATGCGGATGTGCAATGCGTCATCCAGCGCTGGATTGACAGTTCCATATCGAAAACGGTAAACGCGCCAAAGGGCTTCACAGTTGAGCAGGTTGAACAAGTATACGAGCGTCTCTACCGAGGGGGAGCAAAGGGCGGAACGGTCTATGTCGACGGATCCCGCGACTCCCAGGTGCTGACGCTGAAAGCAGAGGAAAACGATCCGGATGTGGAAATCGAAGAACAGGTCGAGGAAAAGCGTCCGGTCGTCCTCGTAGATACAATTCAGGCTCTGCGTTCAACAAACGTTACGATCGGATCGGAAATCGGCGATACATGCCCGGTTTGCCGGAAGGGGACGGTTGAAGAAATGGGCGGATGCAATTCCTGCACAAACTGCGGGGCCCAGCTGAAATGCGGACTGTAATCATCAATTTCATCTATTGATCTGAAAAGCGGGCATCCCTGACAGGGCTGCCCGCTTGTTTTGCCAAGTTCCGCTGATAATCTTGTGCTGCATGAATAAACACCCCGTCATAATCCCATCATGATGATGAAATGCGGAGGTGGTCCGATGTTTAAGCAGCTGCCATTCTGGACGGCAGGAGCGGCGGCAGTGATCTTTACTGCCGGCCTGAAATTTCTTCATTACTTCAAGTTCATCAAATGGAAACCGACCGGCTGGGCGGAGCGATATGGTGTTTTTGCGGAAGGGCCTTGGGCAGCCAAGTGGCTGATTCTGCTTGCCACCGTTTATGTGCTGTCACTTGTCTTATACTATCTTCTGGCTTTGACGTGGAAGTGGAAGGTGTCCATCACGGCCGCCGTCGCCGGTCTTGTGATTGCGGGGCTGATTGAGTGGCTGATTGTCAGGCCCGGCGGCTACGGTGATTTCCGGCAGTCGATTTCCGTTCCATTTGCGGCGCTGACCCTGGTCGCGACAAGGTTTATCAACGAAACGGCGGCATTCCATAAAAAACAGCAGGCGGACTCGTGAAAAACGTTGTCCGCCTGCTTTCATATGATAAAATGGTGAGGAATCTGCTGAAAGGAGGGCTGGCGATGAATATCCTCTGTCTGAACGGCCCGAACCTGAACCGGCTCGGAAAAAGGGAACCTGAAATCTACGGAAGCGAAACGCTCGGCGATGTGGAAGCACGTCTCCTCAAGCTGGCCAATGACAACGGCGCCGTACTGGCGTTTTATCAATCCAATCACGAAGGTGCCCTCGTCGATCGAATCCAGCAGGCCGCCGAAGACGGCACATCCGGAATCATTTTCAATCCGGCTGCCTACACACATACTTCAGTCGCTTTGCGCGATGCGGTGGCCGATGCCGGGATCCCGACAGTCGAAGTTCATATCTCGAATATACATAAGCGGGAGTCCTTCAGGCACCATTCCTATCTGGCCCCGGTATGCATCGGGCAAATATCCGGAATAGGAACCTATGGCTACGACTTGGCGATGCTTGCCCTCCTTCGGATGGGAAAAGGGGAATGATCATGGATAAACTGAATGCGTTCCGCGCTTTTTTCGATGAACTCGGAATTGATGGATTTCTAGTCACGAACCCGCACAGTCGGCGCTACCTGACCGGCTTCACAGGATCTGCCGGAACTGCACTGATTTCGCGGGATGATGCCGTGTTCATCACGGACTTCCGCTACACGGAGCAGGCCGCGGAACAGGTGGCAGGCTTCCGCATCGAAAAACAGTCGGGACTTATGCAAGATGCGGTTGCAGAACAGATCAGCGCAATGGGAATCAAAAAAATCGGCTTCGAACAGGACACACTGCCATACGCCGATTACGACAGGTACCAAAAGGCTGCCAAAGCGGAATGGGTGCCTGTTTCCGGCATAATCGAAAAGCTGCGTATGGTCAAGGAAGACAGCGAACTCCAGACGATCCGCAAGGCAACACAAATTGCGGACGAAGCGTTCAGCCATATCCTGACGTTCATCAAGCCGGGTATGACGGAACTTGAAGTATCCAATGAGCTGGAATTCTTCATGCGCCGACTCGGCGCAACAGAATCCTCTTTTGATACGATAGTCGCTTCAGGCAAACGATCGGCGCTGCCGCATGGAGTCGCAACAGACAAAAAGATCGAGAACGGGGATATGGTCACGCTGGATTTTGGTGCCCTGTACGATGGATACGTCTCCGATATCACCCGCACGGTCGCTGTCGGAGAGCCGCCGGAAGAGCTGAAGAAAATCTACCATATCGTCCTTGAGGCCCAGAAGCGTGCATGCAGTGCCCTCAAACCGGGTATGACAGGGAAAGAGGCAGATGGTGTCGCGCGTGACTACATCAGCGAACACGGTTACGGAGAAGCGTTCGGCCATTCGACCGGTCATGGGATCGGCCTTGAAGTGCATGAAGGTCCCGGACTCTCCTTCCGTTCGGATACAAAGCTAAAGCCGGGCATGGTCGTCACAGTCGAGCCGGGCATTTATGTTCCGGGCCTTGGCGGCGTGCGGATCGAAGACGATGTGCTCATCACCGAAGACGGGTGCGAACTGCTGACGTCATCGCCCAAGGAACTCATCATCCTATAACACTCTAAAATGGAGGAACTCAAATGATTTCTGTAAACGATTTTAAGACTGGCCTCACCATCGAGGTTGACGGCGACATCTACCGCGTCATGGACTTCCAGCATGTCAAACCGGGCAAGGGGGCGGCTTTCGTCCGTTCCAAGCTCCGCAACCTGCGCAACGGCAACGTCACAGAAAAGACTTTCCGCGGCGGTGAAAAAGTGGAACGCGCACAGATCGACAACCGCCGCATGCAGTACCTGTATGCAAGCGGGGACCAGCACATCTTCATGGATACAGACAACTACGAACAGATCGAACTTAACGAAAGCCAGATCGAGTACGAACTGAAATTCCTCAAGGAAAACATGGAGGTCCATATCATCCAGTACCAGAGCGAAACACTGGGTGTCGACCTGCCTGCGACCGTAGAGCTTGAAGTGACCGACACTGAGCCGGGCATCAAGGGTGATACGGCGAGCGGCGGCTCCAAGCCGGCGACACTGGAAACCGGACTTGTCGTCCAGGTGCCATTCTTCGTCAACACAGGAGACCGACTGGTCATCAACACTGCAGAGGGCGAATACGTCTCCCGAGCATAATAACCGAAAAAAGTTGCAGACAATGCGGGTTCAGCCGCATGTCTGCAGCTTATTTATATGCAGAAAATCAGTCCGCCCCGGATGATCAAGGAATATTCCCGGTTGCTTCAGCCGGGACGGGCCATCGCATATCCCATTCCGGACCCGCATACATTCGAAAAAACGGGGGGGCCGCATGTGGAACTTCAAGATATTCTCCGGGTAGCGGGAGTCGGTCTCGTCATCGCCTTCCTGCACCTGTTTTTTGAGCAGACGGGGAAGAAGGAGTATTCCTTTTTCATATTCTTTGTTGCGTACCTGTATATTACAGCTGAGATGCTCAGGTTCCTGAGGATCTTTTTCACGGAAATCTCATCCTTCTTTTCGTGGCTCTCGGCTTAGGCAGGAATGATGGAAATTATCCTGTCCGCAGTCATCATCGTGTTCCTGTTGATCATCCTGGATACCTTCCTGCCGAAGATGACACCGTTTTTCCTGCTGATCTTCTTTTTCCTGCTGCTGGCCCAGCTGACTTTCCGCATGGCCGTACCGCTTCTGCAGGAACTTCCGCTTGCCTGGGACGGGGCAGGAGCCCGACAGATTCGCCTTATAGCCGGGTCTGCCTTCCTGTTTTACCTGTCCGCCTCGTTCAGGGACATGCTCGGGGAGATCGGATATGCTCCAATCGGAAAGCTGTCCCACATGGCAGTCCAGCTTCTGATTGTCGGAATCTGGCTGAGAGAGTTCGGGGAGACGGCGGGGATTCTGGTCGGTCTCCTGCCGTAAGGAAAAAGGGGGCTTGAACGATGTGGGAGCTGATTGCTGCAGTTTCGGGTCCGCCCATCAGGCTGTTTGTGCTGATCGTCGTCCTGTCCGCCGCGGCTCTGGCGGCGGATTTTCTCGTCCCGCAGTTCCGTGAGTGGACAAGGCTTTTCCTGCTTGTCTCGGCAGGAGCTGCGGCGATGGGACCGGCGATCGATGCGGTTCGCATGATGGATGGTCTGATCGGGAAGATGACCGGGCTGTTCCTCGGCATCTATCCGGTTCTGGCCGCCGGAATGGCAGCCGCAGGAGGAGCGCTTTCTCTCATCAACTGGAACCCCGCCGTTTTCCTGTTTGTCCAGGGGGCCGTCGTGATCGGGGGCAAATGGATGGTCCCCCTGCTGATTGCGAGTTTTATCTTGGATTACCTGTCCAGGCTCGTGCCCGAAATCCCGTTCGCCCGTATTTCGGAGATGATCCGGGTGACCCTTCTGGGCGCGATCTCTGTCATCATCGCCTGCTACTCGCTATTTATCACGGCGACCGGTGCAATGGCCTGGTCTTCCGGAAGTGCACTGGCGGAGCCGCTCAAAGCACTGTTGCGCCAGCATGTCCCGCTGGTCGGGTCGTTTATTACGGATACGATGGGGGTTGTCGGCAAGTATTCATCCGGCATGGCTCCGATAGCCGGCAGTTATTTGATTGTTGCACTGCTCGTGACGAGTCTTTCCCCCGTTATCTATGTGCTTCTGACAGCCTTTCTCTACAAGTGGATCGCCGCGCTTTCTGAGCCGTTCGCACATGAGGATCTCGCAGGACTTTTTGACGATATCGGAAAAACACTGTTTGTGCTCTGCGGAATCATGCTGATTGTTGCATTCGCCATTTTTTATACTGCAGTGCTGTCCATCGTATTGATCAAGGTCATTGCGGGAGCGGGGTGAGTGAATGTGGGAATGGCTCGCCGGCCTTGTCTGGCTCATGGGCATATTGGCGGTCCTGGGCGCGGTACTCGGAGCTGATGAAAGGGAGAACTTCATGCCGCTGATGAAGCTTGCAGTGCTGATTTATATCCTTGGTCTGATCTCCCTGCTGCCCGGGTCATAGCCTGTACGAGCCGTGCATACATTGTGTCAGGATGAATGGCCGGGAAACGGCACAGCAATCCTGGCTGCCGGACCGATTCATCCGCTCCCATATACCGGAACAGCCATAACCGAAAGGACGGGAAGCGTGGAGATGACATGGAAAAAAACTTTAAGAAGAGCGCCCTGCCGCTGCTGCTTGCCGTTGCAGCCAGCCTGTTCATCCTGTTGCCGGGAATGAGGGGGCTGTTCGCCGAAAACAGCGCTGAAGGCAGGGAAGCAGTGCCATCCGGGCTTGAATCGGTCCTTTCGGATATCAGGGGAGTCGGGAAAGTCAGGGTCTACCGGCAGGATGGTGAAGACGGAGAGCGGAGCGGAATTCTGATGCCGCTTGACGGTTACTTCGGAAACGCATCCGGCGGCGGAAAGGACACGCCTTCCGGAGGGATCCTCGTTGTCGCGGAAGGAGCGGGAAATCCGAAGGTCCGTGCGGAGCTTGTCCGGATCCTGTCAGGTGTTCTCCAGCTGCCCGAGCACCGGATCGTCGTAGTGGAAATGAAAAACGAGGGGGAAGAGGGATGAGAGTGAAGAAAAAAGGTGTCTGGTTCCTGACGTTGCTGAGTCTCGTAGCGGTGATTGGAGTCTACTATCTGTTTGACCGTAACCCGATGCCGTTTGACGGAATCACGATTTTTTCCGATGATACGATCGAAGACACACAGCTGGGTGAAGCGGGAAGCGATGCAACTCCGGTCTTTGCGGAGAGCTACCTGTTCGAAGAGATGAGGATGGAAATGCGCAATGAGCGCAGCCAGCAAAGAGAACTGCTGACACAGAAAATCACGTCCGATGACCTGACCGCTGAAGAGCGCGACCAGGCATTTAATGAAATGCAATCTCTTACGAAACGCGAGACGGCTGAAGCCATGCTTGAGATGCTGATCAAAGATATCGGATATGAAGATGTGGTCGTCCGCACAGAAGATGGGGCCGTGAAGGTAAGTGTCATCGCCGATGAACTGTCAGCCGCACAGGCAGACCAGATTGTCTATACCGTAAAGAGTGAGTGGGAAGATTCATCGCAAGTCTCCGTCGATTTTAAATCCGCACAATAAACTGGGCCTTCGCAAGGCCTTTTTCTTTTGCGGAAAATTCCGTACTCTTGCGCTGAATGTCGTACTTCAGTACCGGATTCGTCGCTTTTATGTGATACCTATTTAAAAAACCTTTCGAAACGTCTAAAATGTAAGGGTACACATTTATAGTCAGAGGAGTCGTCATTATGCTTAAAATTCAAGAAATCCGCGAAATCATCAAACTGATCGACCAAACGGGAATTGAAGAATTCAAGTACAAGACGGAAGAAGGCGAGATCAAGCTGAAAAAGGGCGGCGCCTTCCAGGTGGTCGAAAGTGCCCCTGCAGTCCAGGCGCCTGCTGTGGCCGCACCTGCACCAGCCGCGCCTGTTGCCCAGCCTGCGCCGTCCGCCAAGGAAGAGCCGAAGCAGCAGGAAGCTGCACCAGCAGCTGTTTCACAGGACGAGAATCTGGTGGAAGTAAAGTCGCCGATGGT
This sequence comes from Bhargavaea sp. GQ12, assembly GCF_059758705.1. NCBI lineage: Bacteria > Bacillati > Bacillota > Bacilli > Caryophanales > Caryophanaceae > Bhargavaea > Bhargavaea sp. GQ12. Next base: position 14,494 of record NZ_JCAXEU010000003.1, on the reverse strand, counting down.
CGGGACCTTCTATCAGTCACCATCACCGGATGCGGCTCCGTTTGTCGCAGTCGGTGACAAGGTCAAGCCGGATAGCGTCGTCTGCATCGTTGAAGCCATGAAACTGTTCAATGAAATTGAAGCGGAGACAAGCGGTGAGATTGCACAGATCCTTGTAGAGGACGGACAACTCGTGGAGTATGGCCAGCCGCTATTCCTGGTCAAGCCGGAATAAGGGGGGCGACAAGATGAAAAAAGTCCTCATAGCCAACCGCGGGGAAATCGCGGTCCGCATTATCCGGGCATGCCGAGACCTCGGGATCCAGACGGTCGCGGTCTATTCCGAAGCCGACCGTGATGCCCTCCATGTGGAAATGGCAGATGAAGCCTACTGCATCGGTCCAAAACAATCCAAAGACAGTTACCTGAACTTCACAAACGTCATCAGTGTCGCCAAGATGACCGGCTGTGACGGCATCCACCCCGGATACGGGTTCCTGGCCGAAAACGCCGACTTCGCCGAACTCTGCGAAGAAGTTAATGTCACATTCATCGGTCCGACTGCAGATGCCATCTCCAGAATGGGCACTAAAGATGTCGCGCGTGAAACGATGAGAAAGGCCGGCGTTCCGGTCGTTCCGGGATCCACCGGGATCGTTGACGGACCGGAAGGCGCGCTGGAAGTCGCAAAAGAGATCGGGTTCCCGGTCATCATCAAAGCGACAGCAGGCGGCGGCGGAAAAGGGATCCGGGTCGCCCGCGATGAAGCGGAACTGAAAAAGGGTGTGGAGATCACACAAAAAGAAGCAGCGGCAGCTTTCGGAAATCCGGGTGTCTATATCGAAAAATTCATTGAGAACTTCCGGCATGTGGAAATTCAGGTGCTCGCCGATCAGTTCGGCAATACAATCCACCTTGGGGAGCGCGACTGCTCGATCCAGCGCCGCATGCAGAAGCTGGTCGAGGAAGCTCCGTCACCTGCACTATCCCAGGAAACACGCGAAAAGATGGGACAAGCTGCAGTCCTCGCAGCACAGGCTGTCGGCTACCGCAGCGCGGGTACGGTGGAATTCATCTACGATCATCTGAATGATAAATTCTACTTCATGGAGATGAACACGCGCATCCAGGTCGAGCACCCGGTAACCGAAATGGTGACGGGCATCGACCTGATCGCCCAGCAGCTCAAAATCGCTTCCGGCGAACAGCTGGAGATCAGGCAGGAAGATGTGAAGATCAACGGCTGGTCGATCGAGTGCCGCATCAATGCCGAAAACCCTTCACGTAACTTCATGCCGTCACCAGGCCGGGTCAACATGTACATCGTACCGGGCGGCAACGGAGTACGTGTTGACTCCGCCGTTTATCCGGGCTACATGATTCCGCCGTTTTACGATTCCATGGTGGCCAAGCTCATCACATTTGCAGACACCCGCGAAGAGGCGGTTGCCCGCATGAAACGCGCGCTTTCCGAATTCGTCGTGGAAGGCGTCGATACGACGATCCCGTTCCATTTGAATCTCATGGATCATGAAGTCTTCAAATCCGGAGACTTTGACACCAAGTTCCTTGAAAAATATGATGTAATGGCTGAAACTGAAGAAGCCGAACAACATTGAGAAAGGGATGATCCGGATGGCAGAACAAACGACTTCCTCCCGTGAGGCAGCCGCCGGGGCCGGCAAGGAAAATTACGGCAAGGTCGAGCTCGCTCCGGAAGTGCTTGAAGTGATCGTCGGCATCGCCACCGCCGAAGTGGAAGGGGTGGCGGACATGCGGGGCAATTTCGCTTCCGGTGTCGCGGAGAAATTCGGACGTACGGTGCACGGCAAAGGGGTCAAGATCGACTATAACGAAGATGGCCTGTTCATCGACGTCTACTGCTCGGTCGGCTATGGCAGCACAGTTCCGGCCGTCGCCCGGGAAATTCAGCAGAATGTACGCCAGTCGGTTTTCAACATGACCGCAATCGAACCGGAAGAAGTGAACGTCCACATCACCGGTATCCAGTTCGACCAATCGGAAGAACGAGCCTGAACAAAAGGGCAAGTGCCCGGTTAGCAACGTACAAACTGGAGCCCTTCGCAATGAGATAAAGAAATTCGGCGAAGAACGAGCGGATGTTGACTTATCGCAATGGAGAAGGGTGAAGTTTGCCAGTTGCTTGACGCTGGAGCTGGCCGGAGATGCCACGTGAATAGCCGTTATTCACACAGTGACGATTTATAATTTTCTAAGCATGAACAAAAAGCCGCCAATTAAAGGCGGCTTTTTGTTTCCGGATTCCTACGGATCGGCGAAAATATGCTATCATAGTCCAGAACGATGCAAAAAGAGGAGATTGCCCGGATGAAACGACATGAAGCACGAGAAAAAGCCATGCAGGCGCTGTTCCAGCTGGACAGCACGGAGATGACGCCCAATGAGGCGATGGACCATATCACGGGGGAAGAGGAAGTCCGTGATCCGTTCTATGCCTCCCTCGTCGAGGGAACTTATGGCAATAGGGAAGAAATCGACGAGTCATTGAAGTCGAAGCTCGAGAACTGGAAACTGGAACGGCTCCCGAAGGTTGAAAGGACCGTGCTTCGGATGGCCGTTTACGAACTTCTTCATATGGAAGAAACGCCTTCCAAAGTCGTATTGAATGAAGCAATCGAGCTCAGCAAGACATTCGGAGATGAGAAATCAAGCCGGTTTGTGAACGGCGTCCTATCCAAATACACAGACTGACACCTATACAGCTTGGAGTGAAGAGCGTGGAAGGCAAAATTATTGACGGCAGAGAAATCAGCAGGTTAGTTAAGGAAGAAGTAAAGGTGGGCGTCGACCGTCTGAAGGCGAAAGGGATGACCCCCGGACTTGCAGTGATCCTGGTGGGTGAAGACCCTGCATCATCGGCTTATGTCGGCAGCAAAGAGCGTACGACAAAGGCGCTGGGCATGCACTCCGAGGTGATCCGCTTAAGCAGCGAGACAAGTGAGGCCGACCTCCTCGCCGAGATCGGCCGGCTCAACGGGGATCCTGCCATCCATGGCATTCTCGTCCAGCTTCCGCTTCCGGAACAGATCGACGAACAGCGCATCATCGCCGCGATCCATCCGGACAAAGACGTGGACGGATTCCATCCCGTCAATGCCGGAAGACTTATGGCAGGCATGGAGGGGTTTGTCCCGTGCACGCCACTCGGCATCATGGTCATGCTGGAGCGGCGTGGAGTGGACCTGAACGGCAAACATGCCGTAGTGGTGGGACGGAGCAATATCGTCGGCAAGCCGATGGCCATGCTTCTTCTTCATGCGAATGCCACCGTGACGATCTGTCATTCCAAGACTGCAGACCTGCCGTCCATCACCCGCCAGGCAGATGTCCTGATTGCAGCTGTCGGGCGGGAAGGCATGATCGGCCGGGAGCACGTCAAAGTGGATGCCGTTGTCATCGATGTCGGCATCAACCGGGGAGAAGACGGAAAGCTGCACGGAGACGTTGATTTCGACAGTGTCCTTCCGGTTGCTTCGGCCATCACGCCCGTCCCGGGTGGAGTCGGGCCGATGACGATTGCAATGCTCATGTCGAACACACTGAAAAGTGCCGAAAGGGCTTTCCGGGAAGAACGGTGAGCACCCGACAGATCGTTTCGGAAACCGATAAAATTGTTTAAGCATGCGGCAAGGGCGGTACGGCCCCCTCGGTAAGCCTGCCTGCCGTGACGGTACCGGCCCAGTGGCCGGCGCGTCCCGGCGGCTGCGCCCGGGAACGTGCCGGCCTGCCGCTATATTTTTGTATTTCAAAAGAGAGGCGGTGCCGGCATGCAAAATCCATATCTGACAGTCGGTGCTCTGACCAAATACATCAAGCGCAAGTTCGATGCGGATCTCCATCTCCGTGATGTCTACGTCAAGGGGGAGCTGTCGAATGTAAAGCTCCATTCTTCCGGGCATGTTTATTTTACCTTGAAGGATAGCCGATCCCGCATCAATGCAGCGATGTTCCGCGCTAATGCCTCCAAGCTGAAATTCCGGCCGGAGGAAGGCATGAATGTCCTGATCCGGGGCGATGTGAATGTTTATGAGGCTGCCGGCCAATACCAGCTTTATGCGAATTCAATGCAGCCCGATGGCGTCGGGGAGCTATTCATTGCATTCGAGCAGCTAAAAGAGCGGCTTGGCAAAGAGGGGTTGTTCAACGCCGAATGGAAACAGCCAATTCCTGCCTACCCGGACAGGGTCGGCGTCATCACCGCTCCGACAGGGGCTGCGGTCCGTGATATCTGTACGACACTGAACCGGCGCTATCCGCTCGCGGACGTGCTCCTGTTCCCTGCTGTAGTGCAGGGAGCCAATGCCGTCCCGTCGATCGTAAGTGCAATCCGCCAGGCCAATGGACATGGCGGAATCGATGTGCTGATCATCGGACGGGGCGGGGGTTCGATTGAGGACCTGTGGGCATTCAATGAGGAAGAGGTTGCCAGGGAGATTTTCACTTCCCGTATTCCTGTGATCAGCGCGGTCGGCCATGAAACCGACACGGTCATCGCCGATTTTGTGGCCGATCTCCGCGCTCCTACTCCGACTGCAGCCGCAGAGCTGGCTGTCCCGGACAGCGTGGAGATCTCAAGGCGCATCCTTGAATCGAGGTCCAGGCTCCACCAATCCCTACATTCCAGACTGCGCCAAGAGCAAAAACGGCTGGAGCGGCTTGAGTCCTCTTATCCGATGAGTTTTCCGGAGCGGCTATACCGGCCATTTGCCGAAAGACTGGAACTTCTGGATGAGCGACTGGGGCAAAGCGCTTCACGGTTGGCATCCGACCGCCGGCAGGCCATTGCCAATCTGGATGCACGGCTATCTGCCCGCTCTCCCCGGGAGCTTCTGACACAGGCGCAGCAGCACACAAACCGGCTGGAGGAGGGCCTCAAGCGCGCGGCAAAAGAAACTGTCCAGCGCCAGGGCTGTACACTTGATTCGGCTGTCCGCACACTTCAGGCGCTGAATCCACTTTCGGTCATGGACCGGGGGTACAGCCTCGTGAGAAGCGGTGACCGGGTGATCAAGTCCGCCGGTGAATTGGATGCAGGTGACAAAGTGTCGATTTCATTCCGGGACGGAACAATTGATGCGATTGTCAAAGGGCCCCCAGAACGAAAGGACGTGGAACAATAAATGAGCGAAGAAAAACAGGAAACCAAAGATATCCGTTTTGAAGAGGCGATCGGCCGTCTGGAAGAAATCGTCCGCCGGCTTGAGTCTGGGGATGTGCCGCTTGAAGATGCCATCGACCTGTACAAAAAAGGAATGGAACTGTCTGCGGTCTGTCACAGCAAACTGCAGTCCGCCGAAAAGCAGCTCGTGACGCTTATTGACAAAGACGGGGAGGCAACAGCTTTTGATCCGGGTCAGGGAGGAAATCGCGATGAATGAGAAGCTGAAAGATTTCATGGATAGCCGGATCAGTGAGTTGTCTCCTGTGCTTGAAGGGGCAGTCAAGTCGCTTGACACGGAATCCAGATTAAAGGAATCGATGCTCTATTCACTGACAGCGGGAGGGAAAAGAATCCGGCCGCTGCTGATATCCGGTGTGCTCCATGACTTGGGAAAAGTTCATCCCGCTGAACTGCATGTGGGCGCCGCACTTGAGATGATCCATACATATTCGCTGATTCATGACGACCTTCCCGCGATGGACGATGATGACCTGCGCCGCGGCAAGCCGACGAACCATAAAGTATATGGTGAGGCAACAGCCATCCTCGCCGGAGACGCCATGCTGACGGAAAGCTTTTCCGTAATCGGCAAAGCACCATCACTGACGGATGCCGAAAAGCTTGAGCTGATCCTCCTGCTTACCCGCACCGCGGGCGCAGAAGGCATGGTCGGCGGCCAGATGCTTGACATGGATGCCGAACAGAAAAAGCTTTCGGAAAACGAACTTGAAAACGTCCACCGGCTCAAAACCGGTGCGCTGCTGACCTTTGCGGTAGAGGCAGGTGCGATACTCGCCAAGGCGAAAGCGACGGATCGGGAACAACTCAGGCGCTATGCACGCCACATCGGCATCGCCTTCCAGATCCAGGATGACATCCTGGACGTTGTGGGGGACGAAAAAGTTACCGGCAAGAAGACGGGGGCTGACGCCGAGCAGGGGAAAAACACCTATCCCGGAATCCTGACAATGGAAGGGGCAAGGAAAAAGCTGCTCCATCATCATACAGAAGCAGTCAAAGCCATTTCATTCCTGAAAGACCCTGATCCTATCCTCCGCCTGATCGCGGATTACATTATCCACCGCGTTTCCTGACAGCGTTTGTTTGGTGTATGGATGGGACACTGCTATAATGAACAAAGAATATTTTTACCTATTTTTTTATAAAGGTGAGTGATGGCGATGGATTTGACCAAGATTTCCGATCCATCCTTCCTGAAGGAGCTTGGCAACGGGGAATTGGAGTCACTGGCATCGGATATCCGGTCGTTCCTGATCCGTGAGCTGTCCGCTACCGGCGGCCACATCGGGCCGAACCTCGGTGTCGTGGAGCTGACAATTGCCCTGCACAGGGCTTTTGACAGCCCGCAGGACAAGATTATCTGGGATGTGGGCCACCAGGCATACGTCCATAAGATCCTGACCGGCCGTGCGTGTGATTTCTCTACGCTCAGGAAGTACAGGGGCCTTTGCGGGTTCCCGAAACGAATCGAGAGCGAGCATGATGTCTGGGAAACCGGCCACAGTTCGACTTCTCTGTCAGCCGCGATGGGCATGGCGGCAGCGCGCGATATCAAGGGTGCGGACAACCATGTCATCCCGGTGATCGGGGACGGCGCACTAACAGGCGGAATGGCGCTTGAGGCGCTGAACCATATCGGTTCCGAGCGCACAAACATGACCGTCATCCTGAATGACAATGAAATGTCGATTGCGCCGAACGTGGGCGCACTTCATAACGTGCTAGGACGGCTGCGCACTGCCGGAAAGTATAACAAGGCGAAAGACGAGCTGGAATATCTGCTGAAGAAGATTCCGGCTGTCGGCGGCAAACTAGCCGCGACGGCGGAGCGGGTAAAGGACAGCCTAAAATATCTGCTCGTTACAGGTGTCTTTTTCGAAGAACTCGGCTTTACCTACCTGGGTCCCGTTGACGGGCACAGCTTCGAGGATCTTGAAGCCAATCTGAATTACGCCAAAAAGATGGAAGGGCCGGTAATCATCCACGTCCTGACCAAAAAAGGCAAAGGGTTCCGCCCGGCAGAAGAGGACAAGATCGGCACATGGCATGGCACCGGGCCATATAAGCTTGAAACGGGCGACCTCATCAAGTCTCCGGCAAAAGCACCGGGCTGGAGCGCGCTGATTGCGGAAACTGTCCGCCGGATTGCCCGGGAGGACAAGCGTGTGGTCGCAATCACGCCTGCGATGCCGGTCGGATCGAAGCTGGAAGGCTTCGCATCTGAATTCCCGGACCGAATGTTCGATGTCGGAATTGCCGAACAGCATGCAACGACGATGGCGGCAGGGCTGGCGGTCGAAGAGATGAAGCCGTTCCTCGCCATTTACTCAACTTTCCTGCAGCGTTCATATGACCAGATGCTCCACGATATCGCGAGGCAGAATCTGAATGTCTTTATCGGCATCGACAGGGCAGGGCTGGTCGGCGCTGATGGGGAAACCCACCAGGGCGTCTTCGACATTGCATTCCTCAGAAGCATGCCGAACCTGACGATCATGATGCCGAAGGATGAAAATGAGGGCCAGCATATGGTCAGGACTGCGGTCAGCTATGACAACGGTCCGATTGCACTGCGCTATCCGCGCGGCAATGGCCTTGGGGTTCCGCTTGATGAAGAGCTCAGGGAGATCCCGATCGGCTCATGGGAGATGCTCACTGAAGGACGTGATGCGGCCATCCTGACATTCGGAACGACCATTCCTATGGCGCTGGCCGCCGCGGAAAAGCTGCGAGAAAAAGGCATCGGCGCTGCTGTTGTCAATGCGCGGTTCATCAAACCATTTGACGAGGAAATGCTAAAGAACCTCCTGGAACGGAAGTTGCCGATCGTGACTGTTGAGGAAGCGGTCCTGGCGGGCGGATTCGGAAGCGGGGTCATCGAGTTCGCACACGAACACGGATTCCACGGAAGCATCATCGACCGCATGGGCATTCCTGACAAATTCATTGAACACGGCAGCGTGCCGGAACTCCTTGAGGAGATCGGCATGACAGATGAAGCTCTTGCGGACAAGGTCGAAGAACTGGTGGGCCTGTCCCGCCAGAAAGGCATGCATGCCCTATGACACCCAAGCAGCCAAAAGAAAGAATTGATGTCCTCTTGGCGGACCGCGGATTTTTTGAAACCCGCGAACAGGCCAAACGGGCCGTCATGGCGGGAATCGTCTTTTCAGGTGACCGCAGGATGGATAAGCCTGGTGAGAAGATTCCTGCAGACGCAGATATCCAGGTGAAAGGAAGCGGGCTGAAGTATGTAAGCCGCGGGGGTCTCAAGCTTGAAAAAGCGCTTGAAACCTTTGAGGTGAGTGTGGCCGGCAAGCTGATCCTGGATATTGGCGCATCAACTGGCGGTTTCACGGACTGCGCACTTCAAAATGGCGCTGCCCACAGCTACGCGCTTGATGTCGGCTATAACCAGCTCGCCTATAAACTCCGTCAGGACCCGAGGGTGACCGTCATGGAACGGGTGAATTTCCGGCATGCAACCCCTGATCTGTTCACGGAGGGCATACCTGAATTCGCGACTATCGATGTATCGTTCATCTCTCTTTCCCTCATCCTGCCGACTCTAAAAACAGTGCTGATGCCGGGAGGAGATGTCATCGCGCTGGTCAAACCCCAGTTTGAGGCCGGACGGGAGAACGTAGGCAAAAAAGGGATCGTCCGTGACCCGGCTGTTCACCTTGAAGTCCTCGAACGTACGGCAGCGATGGCTGTTTTAAACGGATTCGACGTCATGAACGCTTCGTTCTCCCCTGTTACCGGAGGCGAAGGCAATATCGAGTTCCTCTTTCACCTGAAGGCGGCAGAGGATCCGGAGTTCCGGCTTCCGGAAGGGACTTTTTCCGCACTTGTGAAGGAAGCCCATGAAAAGTTGGATTGACCCCCGGAATAGGGGGTTTTTTGTTGTTGCGAAAAATGGATAATGGTACATTCTTATTAGGAAATATGCATTCTTCGGAGGGAATAGATTGAGCAAGGGCCAACGGCATATCCGTATTCGGGAAATTATTGGACATAATGAAATCGAAACACAGGACGAGCTCGTCGACCGGCTAAAGCATGAGGGGTTCAATGTGACCCAGGCGACGATCTCGAGAGATATCAAAGAACTTCATCTCGTGAAGGTCCCGCTCAGGGACGGCCGCTACAAATACAGCTTGCCTGCCGAGCGCAGCTTTGATCCCATGCGCAAGCTTAACCGGGCGTTGACCGATGCGTTTGTCAGCATTGACGGAGCGGGGCATTTTCTTGTCATGAAGACACTGCCGGGCAATGCGCACGCGATCGGTTCACTGATCGACCAGATCGAATGGGAAGAAATCCTCGGAACCATCTGCGGGGATGATACGTGCCTCATTCTTTGCCGGAATGACGAACAGCGTGAAACAGTAAGGGCAAAGCTGCTGGGCATGCTCTGATCAGGAGGTGAACGCCCCGTGCTTAGAGAACTGTCAATCAAGAACTTCGCGATTATCCGTGACCTGTCCATCAGCTTTGACAATGGACTGACCGTCCTGACGGGGGAGACGGGTGCGGGAAAGTCGATCATCATCGATGCTGTCCAGCTTTTGGCCGGTGGCAGAGGATCTAGTGAATTCATTCGCCACGGTGAAAAAAAAGCAGAGCTTGAAGGGATGTTCGAAGTGTCCCACGGCGGACATCCGGTTTTCCGGAAACTTGAGGAGTCGGGAATTCCATCGGACGATGAAGGAATGGTAATCCTGAGGCGAGACATTTCAGCTTCAGGGAAGAGCACCTGCCGGGTGAATGGCAAGCTGGTGACCCTCGCCATCCTGCGGGAAATCGGTTCCGCGCTGATCGATATTCACGGGCAGCACGAAACGCAGGAGCTGATGGACGAGCAACGGCACGTTCTTTTGCTGGACCAGTTCGGCTGGGAAACGATCAGCGATGCCAAGGAAAGCTACGCTTCCCTTTATGACCGCTATATCAAGCTGAAAAAACGGATTGCACGTTACGACGAATCCGAACAGCAGATTGCCCATCGAATCGATCTGTACCGTTTTCAATTGACGGAGATTGACGATGCGGGCTTCTTTGAAGGGGAAGAGGAGGAGCTGGAGGAAGAGCGGACACGCCTGAAGAATTTCACGGCCATCTTCGAGCGGGTTTCTGCTGCGTATGAAGCCATCCAGGGCGAGTCGAAAGGGCTCGACTGGACGGGTTCCGCGATGAGCGACCTTGAACACGCTGCTGAAGTTGATCCTCAGGCAGGCGAATTTGCGACTTCGGTATCTGATGCATTTTATACGTTGCAGGAAACCGCGTATTCATTGAAAAGTATGCTCGACGGGATGGAATTCGACCCGGGCCGCCTTGATGAAGTGGAGCACCGGCTCGCCCTGCTTCAGACCATGAAAAGGAAATATGGGGCATCCATTCCGGAAATTCTGGCCTACCGTGACAAGATCGCAGAAGAACTTGAAAAGTTCCTCAACCGGGATGAGCGGCTCAAAGATGAAAGAAAAGAAATCGAATCGATTGAAGCCGACCTGTCAGTGGAAGCGGCGGAGCTGTCGGGGCTCAGGAAAGAAGCAGCTGTCCGCCTTGCGGAAGCGATCCACCGCCAGCTTTCGGAACTTTACATGGAGAAAGCTCAATTCACCGTGGAATTCAGGGAACGCAGCCATTTCGACCGTCACGGTGCGGAAGACGTCATCTTCCTCATCTCGGCAAACGTCGGTGAACCCCCGAAGCCGCTCGCCAAAGTGGCTTCCGGAGGAGAACTCTCCCGGATCATGCTGGCGCTGAAGACGATTTTTTCAAAACATCAGGAAGTCACATCGATTATTTTTGATGAAGTGGACACTGGTGTCAGCGGGCGGGTGGCGCAGGCAATCGCCGAGAAAATTGCTGCGATATCCATGCACTCACAAGTCCTTTGCATTTCCCATCTGCCTCAGGTCGCGGCGATGGCAGACCATCACCTTTTCATCCGCAAAGAGTTCTCGGACGAACGCACCACCACATCTGTCGCTGAACTGGAAGGGATGGAGCGCACAGAGGAACTGAGCCGGATGATGACAGGAGCGGAAATGACGGATCTCACCAAACGTCATGCGGAAGAGCTTCTCGTCATGGCGGAAGACCGGAAAAAAGAAATGTGAACTTAAATCAGCACTCCCCCTGTCCGCAGCTTACATGCCGGAGCAGGGGGAGTATTTTTTTTCATTAACGATTTCATGAAAATCAAAGCAAGGAATCAATGCCGGTCTTTTTTTGCATACTAATTTGTACAGATGAACAGAATGCCTATCGTGAATTTGAGTTTTTTCTTCGAACTTATATGTGAGATTGCGAGAATGCCGCTACTGCAGCACGTTTCTTTATCCCCTGATTTTCATGCTACATTATACCGGACATAAGAAAAGGCACCGGACACATAGTAACGATATAACAGCACAGGGAGGTGAACCATGCGATGGATTAGCCGGAAGCTGATGCTGTTTGCACTGCTTGCTGTCCTGTTCTTTACAGGTGCAACCGGTGCGGCAGCTAACGGACCGAAGACGCTCATTCCAATGGGACATTCAATCGGCATCCATCTGGAATTGGGGATGCTGGTTGTCACAGATGATGTTTTGGTCGCGGATGGCCAGTGGCTGCGGGCCGGCGACATCGTGAAGGCGCTTGACGGGAAAGAAGTCACTACGCCGCAGGACATCTCGGATGCCGCAGAAGCTTCTGGCGAAGGAAAAGCGGTACTTGATATTGAGCGTGAAGGACGGGAAATGGAAGTCGGAGCCACGAAAAAAGAGCTCCTCAATCTCCCATCATTCATACGTGAGCGTACAGAGGGAATCGGTACATTGACGTACGTAGATCCGAAAACCGGAGAATATGGGGCGCTCGGCCATCAGATCATCGACAGGACATTGGACGGGGCACCACCGTTTTCAGGCGGCTCCATCTTCCTGGCGGATGTCGAACAGATCAAAAAAAGCGAGCCGGGCAAGCCGGGGTACAAAATCTCCTCGGTTGAATCCGGACAGCAGCTCCTCGGTGATATCCGCGAGAATGAAATCTATGGGATATTCGGCAAATGGACATCAACGTTAACAGGAGCATTCCCGAAACCGGTTGAGATTATGCAGTCCCAAGAGATCCGTGAAGGAGAAGCTTCCATCTATACGACGATCAAAGGAACGGAAATCAATAAGTATAGCATTAACATCACGGCAACCGCAGAAGATGTATTGAGGTTTACGGTCACAGATCGTGCATTGATTGAAAAAACAGGCGGTATCTTGCAGGGCATGAGTGGCAGCCCGATTATCCAGGACGGGAAATTTGCCGGGGTCGTGACGCATATGTTTGTCGAGGAACCTTTAAAAGGGGCAGCTCTTCCGATTGGTGAGATGACAAAACGGAAACCGTAAAAATAAATCCTTGGCCATACCATGATAGGTATGGTCTTTTCCTTTTTTTGCATTATAATAAAGGCAGAAATGAAGCATTTTGAATTGTGGATTTTCGTCGAATAATGTCGGAAACATCGTTCATGAGGCCCATTTTAAGATTTGATGAAGGTACTAACAGCAGGATGTCGAACTATTCTAACATGTCTCTGATAAGGGTTCGTTTTAAATAAGGGGGAAATCATAATGGAAAAAATCAAAGTGGCAGTGGCGGATGACAATCGTGAACTTGTAAGAACAATGCTTATTTATTTTGAAAATCATCCGGAGATCGAAGTGATCGGAACAGCTGCAAACGGGAAGCTCTGCCTGAACATGCTGGAAGAGAAAAAACCTGATGTGCTGTTGCTGGATATCATTATGCCTCATCTGGACGGAATTGGTGTTCTTGAGGAAATACATGCAAACGGGGGAGCTGGGGACATGAACATCATCATGCTCACCGCTTTCGGACAAGAGGAAATTATGCAGCAGGCTGCTGAGCTCGGTGCATCTTACTTTATCCTGAAACCGTTTGAATTCGACCGTCTGGTCCATCAGATTCTCCAAATGAAAAACGGGCGTCAGCTGAAGTCAGCCGTTCAGGGGTCAGAAGCCGGCAAGCAGCAAACACTCAGCAAAAAGGCGATCGACACGGCCATTACCGCAATCATCAAGGAAATCGGGGTGCCTGCACACATTAAAGGCTACGCTTTCCTGCGCGAAGCGATCACAATGGTGTATCATGACGTGGACCTGCTCGGCTCGGTCACAAAAGTGCTGTATCCGGAGATTGCGGAAAAATTCAATACGACACCTTCCCGTGTGGAACGGGCAATCCGCCACGCCATCGAAGTCGCCTGGAACCGGGGCAACTATGAAGTCATCTCGAAGATGTTCGGTTATACGGTGCATCATATGAAGAGCAAGCCAACGAATTCCGAGTTTATCGCAATGGTATCGGACAGACTGCGTCTTGAATTCATGACTGCCTGAAAGTAAACCGCATTCATACCGGCACTTGCCGGAACAGCCGCCCGGAACTCCGGGCGGCTTTCTTCGTTTATAGTAAGTAAGGCATTTACTCCGGGGTGGAATCCGTTTCGGGTGCCCTGTTACGGGAAACAAAAAGTAAGGAGATGCAGAAAGGGTGGGGCGCATGAGGAAAGTGTATGCACACAGGGGAGCTTCGGGTTACGCCTTTGAAAATACACTTCGGGCATTTGAAAAAGCGATCGGACTCGGAGCAGACGGAATCGAGACGGATGTTCAGCTGACGAAAGACGGGATTCCCGTTATTATCCACGATGCCGACCTGTACCGTGTCACGGGTACCCGCCGGTTCATCACAGAGCTGACTCTGGAAGAAGTCAGGAAACTGAAGGTTGGGCGGAATCGCTGGAAGCGGCTCCTCGGGCAGCCTGTGATGACGCTGACGGAGTTTTTTGAGTGGGCCCGGTTATCGGACAGTCCCCCTCTCAACATTGAGTTGAAGGAAACGTTCCTCGATCGTCCGGAAACGGTCGCAAAGATTGTAAAGGCCGCCAAGGGCTATCCGGACATTCATTTTTCCTCTTTCCATTATCCTCTTCTTATGAGGGTGAAACAGGAGGATCCGGGAGCGGAAACAGCGTTGATTGCGACAAAGAAAACCCGCTGGGACAACCTGGGCATGTACGGCAGTGCGGACGGTTTCCACATCCACAAGCGGCTCTGGTCGGGCAAATACCTCGGCGCCATCGAGCGCGAAGGCAAGTTCGCAAGGGTATACGGAGTGGACGGCACCGAGCCGTTCATTCCGAAACCCGAGGCATTCATCCGCGGCTGGATCACCGACTATCCGGACACGGTGAAAAAAGCGATGCAAAAA
>NZ_JCAXEU010000029.1:0-19715 GCF_059758705.1 Bhargavaea sp. GQ12 | reverse complement strand
CTCTTGTCTGGATCAGTTTTTCCTGTACTCGACGCGGTACACGTCATGGCGGCGGTCTTTCAGCTGCTTGACCGTGCCGTCCTGGCGCTGGCGGCGCAGGATTTCGAGATCGACGTCTCCAATCAGCACCATTTCGACATTGGCATTGGTCTCACCGACGATGCCGTCACGGGCAAATTCGAAGTCCGATGGCGCAAAAATTGCCGACTGGGCATACTGAATGTCCATATTCTCGGTCTGTGGCAGGTTGCCGACCGTCCCTGAAATGACCGTGTACACCTGGTTTTCGACGGCACGTGCCTGGGCACAGTACCTGACGCGCAGATACCCCTGCCGGTCTTCCGTGTTGAATGGCGTGAAGATGATGTTCGCACCCATGTCGGTTGCGATGCGCGCCAGTTCCGGGAATTCGATATCATAACAGATCTGGATGGCGATCTTGCCGCAATCGGTATCAAAGACGCGGACCGCGTCACCTGCAGAAATTCCCCACCACTTCCGCTCGTTCGGGGTGATGTGGATCTTATACTGCTTTTCGATCGACCCGTCACGGCGGAACAGATACGCGATGTTATAGATTTCCTCATCCTCTTCCATCACGAAGTGAGAGCCGCCGATGATGTTGATGTTATAGCGGACGGCAAGGTCCGTGAAAAGTTCGATGTAAGGCTCTGTGTAGTCGGTCATCTTGCGCACCGCGATGCTCGGGATCGGCTCGTCCAGGAATGACATCAGCTGGGTCGTGAAGATTTCCGGGAATACGACAAAGTCGGAATAAGCATCCGATGCGACATCCACGAAATACTCCACCTGACCGGCCAGATCATCGAAACTGGAAATCTGGCGCATCTGATACTGCACCACACAGATCCGGACAGGGTAGCTGGTTTTGAAGTGCCGCTTGGACTGCGGCTTGTAGTCGATGTTGTTCCATTCCATGAGCGTTGCATACTTGCGTGACGCTAAGTCATCCGGCAGATAGTCCGGATTGACCCGCATGAGCGTGAAGTCATTCAAAAGCTGGAAGGACAGCACCGGGTCATAGATCTTGTGCCGGGACACGGCATCGACATACTCACGCGGTGTCATCTCTTTTTCATGTTTATAATAGTTAGGAATCCGCCCGCCGATGACGATCGACTTCAGGTTAAGTGCACGGGCCAGGTCCTTGCGCGCTTCATACAGCCGCTGCCCGACGCGCATCCGCCGGTAATCCGGGTGCACCATCACTTCAATCCCGTACAGATTGTAGCCTTCCGGGTTGTGGTTGGTGATGTAGCCCTCATCCGTCACATCATCCCATGTGTGCCGGTCGTCGTATTCATCAAAGTTGATGATAAGGCTTGAACAGGAACCGATGATCTCCCCGTCGAGCTCCGCCACGAACTGGCCTTCAGGGAAGATGTTCAGATGGCTTTCAAGATGAGCCCTTTCCCACGGGTCCATACCCGGGAAACACTCGTCCTGCATCCGCAGGATCGCTTCAATATCGTCATGGGTCATCTCTCGGATGACCATGCTTTTTTCAAATGATGACAAATCAAATTGCTCCGACATGACAGAGCCCCCTTTCATTGCATTGAGCCCATTATACGCTCTCAAGGCCCCTCAGGAAAACTCTATCTCTTTTCCCCGGAAGCTAAAAGATAAACTTCTTCATTTCGAGATTACGTCAACAGATTGCCACCATCCGCCAATTCCCGGGACAAAATCATTGTCATATCGGAGGAAATCACCCTATAATCAGAAGGAATTCAAAAGTCAGGAGCGCGTTCAATGGATAAACGCCTTGAAAATATGCTGCTTGCCGTCTGGACCGTTTCGCTGGTCGCGACAGCCGGTTCCTTATACTTCTCGGAGGTCCGGGGATATGTCCCGTGCGAGATGTGCTGGTACCAGAGGATCCTGATGTATCCGATCGTCGTGATCGGGGCGGTCGCCTACTTCCGCAAGGACTTCCGGGCAGCCGTCTACACACTGGCGCTGTCGGTCATCGGCGGTCTGATTTCCCTATACCATTACGGGATTCAGAAAATCTCTTTTCTCCAGGACAGTGCGCCGTCCTGCGGCCAGGTCAGCTGTACCGGTGCCTACATCAACTGGTTTGGGTTTGTAACCATCCCGTTTCTGGCACTCATTGCATTTATCATCATTGCCGTCATCAGCTTCCTTATGCTGAAGCGACAGAAGGAGTCGAACTGAACATATGAAAAAACTGCTCATCATCGGAGGCGCGGTCATTGTCGTATTCGCCATGATCGTCTTCCTCACGAACCAGTCCAACCAGTCCAAGCTGGAAAACAGCCCTTATGGGGACAAAAAACTTCAGCAGGCGACGATCGACCAGCTGGATGACGAGAACTACCAGAACATCATCCTTCCTGATGAACTGTCGGAAAAGATTGAATCAGGAGAAGCGGTCACTGCTTATTTCTTCAGCCCGACCTGCCAGTACTGCCAGGAGATGACGCCTCGCCTCATGCCGATCGCAGAAGACATGGACGTCCAGATTGACCAGTTTAATCTGCTAGAGTATGAGGACGGGTTTATCCAATACCAAGTTGATTCTACCCCAACACTGATCCATTTTGAGGACGGCGTGGAAGTCGGCCGTATGATCGGCGCCCAGCCAAATGAAAACATCGAAGCTTTCCTGAACGAATACGCAAAATAATCCAAAGCCGCGCGGCAAGCGCGGCTTTTTTCAAAGGGTGAGAACATGGAATTCACTTATGTGATTGAAGAAGAAGGTCTGACCGCCGAGGCCCTGCTCCGGGACCGGTGGCGCCTCAGCCGCAAAACGGTACACGAACTGCGCATGGCGGACGCCGTGAAACTCTCGGACGGCGGACGGATCCGGTGGAATGAACCGCTCCCCGCCGCCACGTCGCTCGCCATCACACTGCCTGAGGGCGTATCTGGATATATCCCGGAAAGCGGGGATCTGACCGTGGTCCATGAAGATCCGCACTGCCTCGTTGTCCACAAGCCAGCCTTGCTAGCGGTCCATCCGAATGAACAGGGCGGCACCGGCACGCTCATGAACCGGGTCATTGCCCGTTTCGGACCCTACGCGGAGCATGTGCACCGGCTTGATAAGGGGACATCCGGACTCGTGCTCATTGCACGTCATCCCGTCGCCAAAGCCGTGTTCGACCGGATGCTTGAGGAAAAAACGATCCGGCGCACGTACGTTGCGGAGACGGCGGGACGGTTCAGGACGCGGAGCGGGACCATTTCCGCTCCGATCGGCCGGGACCGCCACCACGCCACCCGGCGGCGCGTCTCGCCTTCCGGACAGCAGGCGGCCACACATTATGAAGTGATCCGTGAAGATGCCGGCAGAACCATCGTAAAGCTCGAGCTCGACACGGGCCGTACCCACCAGATCCGCGTCCATCTGGCCCATCTCGGCCATCCCATCATCGGGGATGAACTATATGGGGGACGTCCTTCCGGAGACGGCAAGTACAGGCTCCATGCCGGACGCCTCGCCTTCACCCACCCGTTCACCGGCAGGCCATTGGCCATCGAAGATCCGGTGCGCCCGGAATGGCTTCCATAACAAAAGACAGGACCGGATTCATTCCGCGGTCCTGTCTTTTATGTTCCTTAGAAAATTACAAATCGTCACTCTCTGGATAACGGCTATTCACGTGGTGTCCCCGGCCAGCTCCAGCACCCAGCAACTCGCAAACTTCACCCTCCTCCATTGCGATAACTCAACATCGGCCCGTTCCGCGCCGTGTTTCCTTTATCTCATTGCAAAGGGTTCCAGTTTGTACGTTGCTAAACGGGCGCTTGCGCTTTTGTTCCGGCCAGCTCCAGCGCCCGGCAACTGGCAAACTTCACCCTTCTCCATTGCGATCAGTCAACATCGGCTCGTTCCTCGCCGGGTTTCCTTTATCTCATTGCGAAGGGTTCCAGTTTGTACGTTGGTAAGCGGGCGCTTGCGCTTTTGTTCTGTTCAGAAATCCATTTTGTCCGGGTCTTTGCCTGTACGTTCGTTCCGGTTAAGCGCATCAAGTTGCTGCATCTCTTCATCAGAAAGCGTGAAATCGAATACATCCGCATTGGAGCGCACCCGCTCCGGGCGGACAGATTTCGGGATGACGATGATGTCATGCTGGAGATGCCAGCGGATGACGACCTGCGCCGGCGTCTTGCCGTGTGCTTCCGAGATGCGGATCACGACCGGTTCTTCCATCAGCTTTCCGCGCGCCAGCGGTGACCATGCTGTAACAGCGATGTTCTCTTCCTGGCAGAATTCACGGAGCGGCTCCTGGCTCAGGTACGGATGAAGCTCGATCTGGTTGACCATCGGTTTCACGTTGGCCTTTGCGAAGACGGCCTCAAGGTGATGACGATGGTGGTTCGAAACACCCGGCACACGGATCAGCTTCTCTTCATAGAGGCGTTCGATCGCCCGGTATGTATCCGTGAACTTCCCTTCCACCGGCCAATGCGTGAGATACAGATCAAGGTAATCCATCTTCAGGTTTTCAAGTGATTTTTCGAACGCGCGCAGCGTCTCATCGTAGCCCTGATCGGTGTTCCAGACCTTCGATGTGATGAAGATGTCTTCCCGCTTCACACCGGATGCACGGACCGCCTCGCCGACCTGGACCTCATTACCATAAAGAGAAGCCGTATCAATGGCGAGATAGCCCGCTTCGAGCGCCGCTGTCATGGCTTCGACCGATTCGGACGGCTCGGTCATCTTGTACACGCCCAGACCTAGGCGCGGCATCTCCACCCCGTTCGCGAGCGTTTTCTTCGACTGCAGATTCAGTCCCATACCTTCCCCTCCTTCTGATACCCTTCCATTTTATCGGAGCATGACAATGAAATCGAATCATCTGTTTTTTTATGTTTTGGTTGAAATTCTGATTTAAAACGAATAATATGTTGGATGGCCCTTTTAATCGTTCGTGTTTTTCAAAGGAGGAAATTCCGTGTTTCAATTGAAACAGCATGATACATCAGTAAAAACAGAAGTTCTGGCCGGCATGACGACGTTCCTGACAATGGCCTATATCATCATCGTCAATCCGATCATCCTTGCTGATGCGGGCGTTCCGTTCGACCAGGTATTCATGGCGACCATCATTGCATCTGTGATCGGTACGCTCTGGATGGCGCTATTTGCCAACTACCCGATCGCCATCGCCCCGGGCATGGGACTGAACGCCTACTTTACATCGGTCATCATCGCATCTGACGGCGCCCTCGACTACACAGCAGCCTTATCGGCCGTGTTTGTAGCTGGAATCATCTTCGTCATTTTGTCGCTTACCCCGATACGTGAAAAGCTCATTGACGCCATACCTGAAAACCTCAAGCATGGCATCACGGCGGGAATCGGGCTCTTTATCGCCTTTATCGGCCTCCGGCTGTCAGGGATTGTCGCACACCACGAAACCAATCTGGTGAAGCTCGGCGACCTGACTTCCCCTCCCGTTCTGCTTTCATTGTTTGGATTGATGATCACAGTCATCCTGATGGCGCGTAATGTGTACGGGGCCATTTTCATCGGCATGGCAGTCACAGGCATTGTCGCCTATATGACCGGCCAGCTCCGTTTCACGGAAGGGCTTATGAAAATGCCGCATCTGCCGGAGGGGATCATCGTCTGGAACCCGATCGATGCATTTGGTGACGTCATCTCCCATGGCCTTTATGGTGTCGTATTCGCCTTCCTCATGGTGACGCTCTTTGATACGACGGGTACGATGCTCGGAGTGGCACGCCAGGCCGGCCTTATCAAAAATGGCAAGATGCAGAGGGTCCGCCCAGCCCTGCTTGCCGATTCGGTCGCCGCCACTGCGGGCGCAATGTTCGGGACGAGCCCGACATCCGCCTACGTGGAATCCTCATCCGGCGTGGCAGTCGGTGGCCGGACCGGGCTTACGACCGTGACGGTCGGTGTGCTCTTCATCATCGCTTCGTTCTTCGGACCCCTTGTCGGGTCGCTGTCCGGAGTTGCCGCGATCACGGCTCCCGCGCTGATCATTGTCGGCAGCCTGATGATCGGCATCGTCAAGGAGATCGAGTGGGATTCCTTTGACGAAGCTTTCCCTGCGTTCCTGATTATTCTCACGATGCCGCTCACTTCCAGCATCGCGACCGGGATTGCGCTTGGCTTCATCTCTTATCCGATCATCAAGATCGTCAAGGGCAGATGGCGCGATGTCCACCCGCTCCTTTACGTATTCGCGCTGATGTTCGCCTATCAGCTGCTGTTCTTGCCTCATTGAATGTGGAATGGAATTTCCGCTCCATGCGGTATGCTAAACGTTGCTATACTTCATTGAGACGTTAACATACTTCATTGAGACGTTGCTATACTTCATTGGAACGTTGACAAATCGGTATGACGATGCAACAAACGTCAGTACCGAACTCATCTGAAAACAGAAACGGCAACGGTACAGAAGCCTCAGGGGGCTGTCTGACCGTTGCCGTTTTTTTATTTTATGGATCTGTCCGCCGCCTGTCGCTGCTTTTTCTTAAGTGTCCATGCCACAACGGCTCCAATGACAGCGTAGATCACGAAGACCGCTGCAGTCAGCCATGGTGACAGCAGAAAGAGCAGATAAAGCTGCAGCAGCGCCGCCACCAGTGCAGTGGCCAGCAAAGCCAGTCCGGCTTTTTTGTTTCTCTGATATAACATCAGGAAGATGTATCCGAACATGCCGCCTGAGATCAGCGCCACGCCGAGAAGCATCAGATTAATCAATGAATCCATGTCTGTGCGGCCCTCCTCTTACTGCCGGCCATCAATAGTCCGACTTCGGGCGCGAGGTGATGGCCTGGAAAATAAGCAACACGGCGGACACGGCATGCATGAACCAGCCGAGGAACGGAATCCAGGCGATGGCGCTCGTCACGAGGCCGACAATGGACCCGGACTTGGCGGAAAAGTCACGGACGGCGAGGATGAGCGTGATGGCATGGAGAAGGAACATGACGCCGAGAAGGGAATAACCCGACCCGAGGATATATAGACCGCCGAGGAACGGGATGGCGAGAAATGCTTCGCCCAGCCCTGTGACCCAGCGCATGATGGTGGATTCTCTCATTATAGATCCCTGCTTTCATTTGGATGTTAATTGTAATACGGACGGGGCAGGCCAAAAGTTTCAATTTCCACAATCATTTCTTGTCGGAAATTTGGCGGTTTTGCTGTGAAGTGCCGGCTTCGTTACCGCGGTACGTTTTCTTTTTGCGGCGGATGCGTTATACTGGGTGGAGATCGAACTTCGAACCAGGAGGTACCGACATGAAGCTTCTATTGATCCTCGGTGTCTGCTTCGCCTTCCTTTCCGCAATCTTCACAGGCGGCTATGAAGACAAGCCCGGCACTGCGAAAGATAACAAAGCAAGCCAAAGCTGAGAAAAAGGGACTGCCTTCCGGGCAGTCCCTTTTGTATGCCTGCTTTCCTTACCGGAGGCCCGGGAAGCCTTGCTGGCGCAGCGCCTCAAAGACGAGGACTGCCGCCGTGTTCGACAGGTTGAGTGAGCGGATATGGTCATTCATCGGGATGCGCAGACAGCGCTCCGGATGAGCGGCAAGCAGGTCCTTCGGCAAACCGGTCGTTTCCTTCCCGAACACGAAGAAGATATCCCGATCCGGATCTGAGAAGTCCCGGTCGGCATAGTTCCCTTCCCCGAACTTCGTCAGATAGTAGAAATCGCCTTCCGGATACTCGGAGAACAAATCCTCGATCCGGTCATGGTATTGAAGGTCGACATGCTCCCAGTAATCGAGGCCAGCCCTCTTCAGCATCCGGTCATCGGTTGAAAAGCCGAGCGGCCGGACCAGGTGGAGACGGGTCCCGGTGCCCGCACAGGTGCGGGAGATGTTCCCGGTATTGGCCGGGATGAGCGGTTCATGTAAAACGACGTGAATCATTCGTGCACTTCCTTCTTCTGGTCTGCGATGCGGCTGAGCGCGGCCCGGATCTCCTCCAGGACCTTCTCTTCCCGCTCGCGTGATTCTGCATGGCGGAGAACGGTCTCCGCCTCCGCCGTGCCAATTTTGCCGAGCGCATACGCAGAGGCGCCCCGCATATATGGCCGGACATCCTCGCGGAGGA
Source organism: Bhargavaea sp. GQ12 (assembly GCF_059758705.1). Taxonomy (NCBI): domain Bacteria; kingdom Bacillati; phylum Bacillota; class Bacilli; order Caryophanales; family Caryophanaceae; genus Bhargavaea; species Bhargavaea sp. GQ12. The sequence goes on along the minus strand of NZ_JCAXEU010000029.1, from coordinate 11,616 downwards.
TGCGGGACAGTTCCGGCAGTGCCGTCTGTTCCCTGAAGTGGCCTAGTGCATAGACCGCGTTGCGCTGGATCGGGTTCTTCCCGCGCCAGGAGCCCGACATATGGCCGAATGCCTCCTTGAATTCGCGGTTCGACAGGCTCAGGAGCGGCTCAAGAAGCGGCTTCGCCAGTTCCGGATCTGGGCGGAACGCCTCATGGATCCGGTTGTGCATTCCCTTGTTTTTCGGGCAGATCGTCTGGCAGGTGTCACAGCCGTACACCCGGTTGCCGATCTCGGTCCGGAACTCTTCCGGGAGGCTGCCTTTTGTCTGGGTGAGGAAAGCGATGCAGCGCTGTGCGTTCAGCCTGCCCCCTTCGATCAGGGCGCCTGTCGGGCAGATATCGAGGCAGAGCGTGCAATCGCCGCACCCGTCCTCGATCGGCTCATCGGGTTCGAAGGGAATGTTCGTGATCATTTCCCCGAGGTAGACATAGGAACCGAACTCCGGCGTGATGATCGAGCAGTTTTTCCCCGACCACCCGATGCCTGCCCGCTCCGCTACCGCCCGGTCGACGAGTTCTCCCGTGTCGACCATGGAACGGAGACGGGCCCCGGGAACCCGCTCGAGGATAAAGGCTTCGAGTTGGGCCAGCTTGTCCCTGAGGACGTCGTGATAATCCTGTCCCCACGAGGCGCGGCAAAACATCCCCCGCCTGGCTCCCTTTTTTCCCTTCGGTGCGTCATCCAGCTTCGACGGATAGGCGACTGCAATCGCGATGATGCTCTCCGGTTCCTCCATAAGCAGCGCGGGGTCGGTCCTCTCGTCGAGGGAACCTTTCTCGAAGCCCGACTGGAAGCCCGCTTCCTGCTGGCGCCGAAGCCGGTTCTTCATCTCCCTGAACGGGTCAGCTGTCGTGAAACCGATCTTGTCGATGCCCGCCTCCCGCGCGAACGCCCGCAGCTCCCGTTGCAGTGTGACGGTATCCATTGGGACTGCCCCTTTCTGTTGTGGTACGATATATGAAAAGTCACAAAATACAGGTGATTGTCTTGAATATTAAAGCAGATCAGATGTTGTTTGAAACAGTGCCGGATCTGAAATTCGGCATCCTCCATTATAGCAGAATCAGCACATCTGATGCTCCCGGTATGCTGAAGGGGCGGATCGGCTACTTTTACCAGGAGATGCAGATCGACCTCGAGGACAAGAATGTGGCCGACATCCCGGGAATCGCCGAATGGCGCAAAGTCTGGAAGGCATTCGGAAAGGACCCGGGACGCTACCGCCCTTCCGCCGAGGCACTGATCCGCCGCGTGAAAAAAGGCCAGATGCCAGGTGAAATCAATCTCGGCGTGGACCTGAACAACTTCTTCTCCGTCCGGGAAGGAATCCCGTGCGGGCTGTATGACCTCGCTGCTGTTACCAACAACGTATCGATACGCAAAGGTTCTTCGGAAGACGAATACGAAGGCCTGAACGGCAGGATCAACAATCTCGAGAACCTGCTTATAACTTCCGATGAACAGGGGCCGTTCGGCAGTCCGTTTGTAGATTCCGGCAGGACCGCCGTCACGGAACAGACAACGGAAGCGCTCCATGTCCTCTACCTCCAGCCATCCATGACGGTCGAAGAAGCCGAAGTGCTGCTGAAGGAAACAGGCACCTTCTTCACTTCCGTAACCGGCGGAAGTTTCACAGGCGGGATTTTGCACGCCGGGAACCGAGCAACTGACATTTAAGGGGGAGTCCGAATGGGCAAAATCAATCTGGCGGAAGGCATTAAACTGAAAAGCGTCCTCGGCCGTCGTATTCTGGAGCTGAACGATGAACTCCAGCGCAGCGCGTTTGTGCTCGTTGAAAAGGGTAAGCAGCCCGAGACCGGGCGCAGACCGATGGCAGAGATCGAGCAGGAACTGGAACAGGTAAGGAAAGACAGCCGTACGCTGGACCGCCTCGTGTACCGGGCCAATATCGACAATGAAGTGGAATTTGAAGGCGGACCCATGCCGATCGTCGAGGCGATCGAGCTCGCGACACAGCTCCGCGCCCAGGCATCAGCCTATAAGACCTTCTCGCATGCACAGAAAGAAGAAATCCAGTTCGGCTATGCGGAAGGAACGGTCGTCTACCGTGTCGCCTTGTTCGATCCTGAAGACTACCGCAAAAAGGCTGAGGAAGCCGAGCGCCGGGCACACAAGCTGTCCAATGCCGTCAACGCGAAAAATTATTCGGTCATCCTCGATTTCGACGATAGTGCCTACTACTGATACTCCGGAAAGGTGAGAGTCCTTTCCGGAGCGTGGTCCGGATGCCATTTAACTTAGTGAAACCAATGACCGGTCACCCGTCACGCTGTGACCCATCACCCATGACCAACCACGGCAAACGCAATGGCCCCCAGTCATATTTCAGGCATCCGGCCATGGAAAACGCCCCCTTCCGCTTCGGCGGAACGGGGGCGTTTTCGTATGGCTACGCACATCGTTAAATAGTTGCCCGATTATACCCGGATACATCTTCGTCCAGCAGGATGCCCGTCCCCCGCTTTTTATGTGCGGAGATGAAGAACGATGCCGTAACGAACAGAGTCGCAATGGTGCCGCCGATATAGGACACGGTCAAGTCGATGCCAAAGCCCATCGTCGGCTCGAACAAGATATAAACAAAAACCATAGATGTCATAAAGATCGCCGGAACCGTTGCGATCCAATGGTTCTTATGCTGCAGAAACAGATACATCGCACCAACCCAGAGGGCAATCATCGCGGTCACGCCATTTGCCCACGAGAAGTAGCGCCAAAGCAGGTTGAAGTCGATTTTCGTCAGCACGAAGGAAATGACGAACAGCGGGATCGCGATCCCGAGGCGGCTCATAATCTTTGCCTGTCCGATTTTAAAATAATCTGCGATGATCATACGGGCCGCACGGAAAGCCGTATCCCCGGAAGTAATCGGAAGCACGATGACTCCCAGGACTGCAAGAGTCCCCCCGAAGGCGCCCAGCATCATAACCGATACATCACTGACCACCGCTGCCGGTCCGCCAGCAGCAAGAAGTTCATTCAGTCCGCCGTAGCCGTTGAACAGGCTCATGGCTGCAGCCGCCCAGATCATGGCGATGATGCCCTCAGCAATCATCATGCCATAGAAGATCTTACGGCCTTCCTTTTCCTGCTTTGTCGTCCTGGAAATGATCGGCGTCTGCGTCGCATGGAATCCGGACAGTGCACCGCAAGTGATCGTGAAGAAAAGCAGCGGGAAGATCGGAAGTTCACCCGGATGCATGTTGGAGAATGAAAGCTCAGGGATCGGTGCCCCTGTCACCACAAGGCCGATTCCAACACCAAGAGCCGAAATCACGAGCAGTGCACCGAACCATGGATAGAGCCGCCCGATAATCTTATCGATCGGAAGCAATGTCGCCAAAATATAGTACAGGAAAATGATTCCTACAAGAATTGCGAGGGCCACTTTTCCGTCAAAGATGACATTTAGCAGCATTGCGGGTGAAGTGACGAACACTGTCCCGACAAGGATAAGCAGAAGCAGCGCAAAGATATTGACGACATGCTTCATGATATTGCCCAAGAATTTGGATGCCAGCTCCGGAAGATGAGCCCCTTTATTCCGGATTGAAATCATTCCCGTCAGATAATCATGGACCGCACCTGCAAAAATACAGCCGACGACAATCCAGATGAACGCAACCGGACCGTAAAGTGCTCCTGCAATCGGGCCGAACACCGGTCCTGTCCCGGCAATGTTCAGTAGCTGGATCAACGAGTTCTTCGGAGTCGACATTGGTATATAATCTACACCGTCCCCGTTGACATAGGCTGGTGTCGGCCGTTCATTCTTAGGTCCGAATACTTTTTCGACATATTTCCCGTATGTAAAATAACCAACGATCAACAGCAATATGCTTAGCAAGAAAGTAATCATTTTTTCATTCCCCTTCTCTCTGTTGTATTACACGATTTTATCACTTACAACAGATTACACAAGAATATTTTTATAAAATAAGAATCATTTCATTTATTCAGATGATTAGATGTCGGTTGGTTTCAAGTAACGAGTAATGCCTATTTGAAAGATCAGTGGCTTCGAACGAGCTGAATCTGAAAAACGCCCGTCCAAATGGACAGGCGTTTTGTGTTTGGCGTTGCAGGCTGTGAACTTTCGACGGGGGAAGGTCAATTATTCTTCGGGTACGGCAGCAGCGGGCAGCTTTTTCAGCCGGAGCGCCAGGACAAAGCCGGCTACCGACAGAAGTCCCCCGACTAGGAATGCGACGCGGACGCCTGTCATGAGCGCATCCGGAGAAGGATCCTGCAGCGGCCCGATGGCGGCTGCCGTTCCTGTCATGACGGATACAAGAAGTGCCGTGCCCACAGACCCTCCGATTTGGCGGAACGTATTGTCCATCGCCGTGCCGTGGGCAATCAGGTGACCGGGCAAGGAATTGATCCCCGCTGTACTGAGCGGCATCATCAGCATGGACAGGCCAAGCATCCGAAGGCCGAATACAACCCCCAGGAAAACAAGCGGCGTGTCCGGCGTCATGAGGACAAACGGCACCGTCGTCACGACCTGAAGGGCAAATCCGGTAACGACGAGCCAGCCGGCTCCGAACCGGTCAAAAATCCGTCCGGAAAACGGGGACATGGCCCCCATTGCGATGGCACCGGGCAAGAGCAGCAGGCCCGACTCGAACGCCGTCCCCCCGCGGACATTTTGGACATACAGGGGCAGCAGGGTTTCGGTGCCGATCAGGAGCGCGAATGTGATCATGCCCATCGGGATGATGAGCCGATAGACACCGGAGCGGAACACGCCGAAATTCAGGATCGGCTTATCAAAGGCCAATTGACGGCGGATAAACAGGAACAGCGTGACAGACCCGACGACAGTGGAAATCAGCACGTTCGGACTCAGCCAGCCTTCCCCGCCGATACTGCTGAAGGCATAGAGCAATCCGCCGAAGCCCAGCGTAGATAAAGCGACTGAAGGCAGATCAATCTTCACCGGACGCTGTTGCGTGACATTCTTCATGAAGATGAATACGGCAATCAGGTGCAGCACGGCCAGCGGCAAGACAATTGTAAAGAGCATCCGCCAGGAACCGAAGCTGAGCACCCAGCCTGCCAGTGTTGGCCCGATAGCCGGAGCAAAACCGATGGCCAGTCCGACAAGTCCCATTACGGAGCCGCGCCGGTTCACCGGAAAGATGGTCAGGAGAATTGTTTGCATGAGCGGCATCATCATCCCCGCTCCCGCCGCCTGGATGATCCGGGCAAGCAATAGGAAGAAAAAACTCGGGGCAACGGCTGCAGCAAGCGTGCCAGCCGCAAACAGGCCGCTTGCCACCATCAGAAGCCGTCTGCTTGAAAAGCGATCGATCAGGAACGCCGTAATCGGTATCAGGATTCCATTGGTCAGCAGATAAACTGTCGTCACCCACTGCGCTTCGTTTGCGTCTATGGTAAAGTCCCCCATGATGGGCGGCAGTGCTACGATAAGCAGAGTCTGATTCAGCAGGGCCACAAATGCCCCTGCGATCAGGACAATCAGGATGACCGTCCGGTTGTATGCGGGAAGAGCCGCAGACTGTTCAGGTTGCTGCATGGGCATTTCCTCTTTTCTTATGTATGGAGATACCGTCAAGTATAAGGGAAAAAACTTCCGTTGCCCAACCCAAGCCAGTAAATTTAACCGCTTCGGCAAAGGCGATTCATCTCAACAATATCGGCCCGGTCCCCGATTAAAATCTGCTTGGAGCCGCCCATCCGTACAAGCGGCTGAGCTCTGAAAAGAAGAAAGCTGCCCGCAGATGCAGGCAGCTTTCAACCATGAGGGGGAATTGCTATGGTGAGTAAATTGAGGAATGTTTATTTAAGAGGCGATTCCGAGCGGAGAAAAGAACAGATACATGCCCACCATTGTGATGACAACCAGTGCTGCTACGCCATTCCTGTACTTCCAGGGAGTCAGGTCGACTTTGTTGTGATTGTCTTCAAATTGGAATGGCTGCTTTAGTGGCTTTATTTTCGCGATTCCCCATAACAGCAGGCAGTCCATGATGAACAGAATTCCAAACACATATAGGTAATGGATGTCGAGAAATACTTTGGACAGTATGTAAGCCACAATGTGAAAACCGAAAGTTACCTTGGCCCCAAACGCCGTTACTGACTTCGAATAAAATCCGAATAAGATAATTGCCAGCATCGGCATACTGTAGATTCCATTGAATTCTTGTACGACTGCATATAGGCCGGCTGGTGCAAAGGAGATCAGCGGCGCAATCACAACGGCCACAAAACCTACAATGACGGTCACCAGCTTTCCTGCTCTTGCCACTTGCCGATCCGTTGCATCGCGCTTAAAGATCGGTTTGTAGAAGTCCAGCGTGAACAGTGTTGCTGTTGCATTCAGAGATCCGACGAACGAACTGAGGATCGCACCGAAAATCACCGCCGCAAAAATACCGTATGCCCATTCCGGCAAAACGTCCGAAACCAGCGTCGGGTAGGCATTGTCCGGATTTGAGATACCGTCGCCGTACAGGTTAAAGGCAACAATTCCGGGAAGGACAAGAAACAGCGCACCGAAGATCTTGAAGAACCCTACATAAAGTGCTCCCTTCTGTCCTTCCTTCAGACTCTTGCCGGCGAGTGTCTTCTGGACGATCATCTGGTTTGCACACCAAAAGAACAGATTGTTGAAGAGCATCCCGGTAAACAGTGTCGGCCATGGGACCAGTTCGGAATCAGCGGCTCCAATGGCGTTCAGCATCTCCGGTGACCGTTCCTTCACTGCGGCAATACCTTCAATCGCGCTGCCATTCCCAAGTGCGGACAGACCGAGGACGAGGATGGCGAGACCGCCTGCAAATAAACCGACTCCGTAAAGCGTGTCACTGTACGCACTGAGCGACAGGCCGCCGAGCATCAGGTAAGCGAGACCGATGATGCCGATAAATGCTGCGATCAATGCAATGGAAACAAGCGGATCCAATCCGAATGTCTCATCGATATGAAAAATCTTATTAAACACGAGCGCACCGGAATAGAGGACAACCGGCAGGAACGACGACATATACGTCACGATGAACAATAATGAAACGATCCGCTTTGTCGTCGTGTCGTATCGGATCTCTACAAAATCCGAGACTGTATCTACCCCGTATTTAAAATACTTCGGCAGGAAGACCAGCGCCAAGACCACACATGCGAATGCTGAGGTCACTTCCTAGGCCATGACCTGCATCCCTCCGGCAAAACTCTGGCCATTCTGGCCGACAATCTGTTCCGTTGACAAATTAGTCATGATAATGGTCCCGGCAATCGTCAGCCCCGTCAGGCTCCTGCCACCCAAAAAGAAGCCTTCCCCGCTATTGTTATCAACGGATCGGCTTCTTTTAAACGCATATAGCCAAATACCGCCTACAATGAACACAAATACCGCAACTGAAAAAGCATCCATCATTTCCACCTGCACATTCAATATTGGAGCATGCTGAATTTCCTGCCCCGTGATGATGTAAGACAGAATCAGCGTTGGAAGCTTTTCCTGATAGGCCAAACCCGATTTATCAGCGAGATTAACCGTCCAGATCTTTCAAACATAAATTTCATGAAATAAAAAACCCCATCCAGTAATGGATGGACTGTCAGTCAGGCTGTCTTCTTGAGTTCTCGATAAAGTCTCATTGCTTTCTGTTCAGCCTGTTCCTCATTTCGGTCATAAACAGTAATCAATTTATTGCCGATGATAAAATTCCATTGCCGTGTCATTCATACCACCTGCCTTCTCTCTTCTCAGCTCTCTACCCTACTTCCATAAAGGCTAAACCTCGAAATCTGATTTGGCAGCTTTCAACCTATCTGTCTTGTTCCATCCTTCAGATTATATAATATCAAAAAAGGTCAAACCCATCAATGTTTCAGCTTACCCTCCGCAAAAACTGTTATACTATTCTGGCAGAAAGGGTTTTCAGTCGGATGGATGCGAGTACGGATCATGAAAATGGAGAATCTTAAACTGGCGGTCAGCCTGCATCACGAACTGCACCAACATCCCGAACTTTATAATAACTTCCAGATGATCCGAAGACTTTGACAGCAGCCCTTTTAACCACACTGTAGAATACGATTTCCGCGATGAGCTGATGAAATGGAGACCGACTTGTTTCCAACCATACTGGAACAGGGGAACCCATCGTTTATCCCTGCACTCCACTAGTGTTATAATGTAAAAACCCGAAATTTCGAGAAGCTTCGAACAATGGAGTTTTGGGCATTCGCCAAGAATGATCAACTTTAGATAATGGGAGATGAGAACATGGAATCTAAAATCAGAATCGGCATCGTCGGGTACGGCAATCTCGGAAAAGGCGCAGTGGCAGCCATCCGGCAGACAACTGACCTTGAACTCGTTGCCATCTTCACGAGAAGAGAACCGGAATCCCTGAACCTGGACGATTCGTCCATCCAAGTCGCCCATATTTCCGATGCAGCCGACTATAAAGATAAAATCGACGTCATGCTGCTGTGCGGCGGCTCGGCGCATGACCTCCCTGAACAGACGCCACATTTCGCAAGCCTGTTCAATACAGTCGACAGCTTTGACACCCATGCGAAGATTCCTGAGTTTTACAAGGCAGTCAATGAGGTGGCTGTAAAGCACAACACCACTGCGATCATCTCTGTCGGCTGGGACCCGGGCCTCTTCTCCATCAACCGTGTAATGGCCGATGCCATCCTACCAAACGGCGAGAACTATACGTTCTGGGGCAAAGGCCTCAGCCAGGGCCACTCCGATGCGGTACGTCGCGTAGAGGGCGTCAAAAATGGCGTGCAATACACCATTCCTGCTGATGCGGCTATCGAAAAAGTGCGGAGCGGACAAAATCCTGAACTAACGACAGCTGAAAAGCACCGCCGTGTCTGCTACATCGTGCCGGATGAAGGAGCGGATCAGGCAGCGCTCGAAAACGAGATCAAGACAATGCCGAACTACTTTGCTGACTACGACACGGAAGTCAATTTCATCACCGAAGAAGAACTCAAGCGTGACCATTCCAAAGCCCCTCACGGCGGATTTGTCATCCGTGGCGGAAACACCGGAGACGGCAACAAGCAGATCTTCGAATTCTCCCTGAAGCTCGACAGCAACCCGGAATTCACGGCAAGCGTCCTCGTAGCCTACGCACGGGCCGCTCACCGATTGAGCCAGGAAAAACAGTACGGCGCCAAAACTGTTTATGACGTAGCACCAGGATACATCTCGCCGCGATCGGCAGAAGAACTCCGGAAAGACTTTTTGTAATCAATTGTTTCTGAGCCGCCAATTTAGGCGGTTCTTTTTATGTGCACAAAAAAGAACAGACAACACATGGCTGTCTGTATCGTAAAACTAAACAATTAGTCTTGCCTATCCATAAATGTAGCGACCATTTTGTTCAATTCAGCATTTTCGTCTGTTAAAAGTTTGACCCGATCTTCCACGTTTTCCAGGGCATCTGCTTTTTTGTAACCTTCAATTCTTGCATCCAGCCATTCCTCAAGTGACTCAAATTCATTCAATTCCTTTGCTTCTGTCAGCCGTTTGATCATATGTGCAGACCCTTGTGAAGCATGAATTTGAGCGCCTCCGTTTGAAGTAGCGTCAACGATCGAGCCCATTACAACTCCTGTAGCTTGTTCGGGAGTTGGCTCGGGAACAGTGCCGTCATGGTAATGTCTTCTTGCGACCATCTGACCACTGCTTCGGTCGAACAACATACCGTTTTCATATGCGACAAGTTGTTCAGCATTGACGCCTTGATACGTCGGATCGTCCTTCGGGATTTGTCCTTCTTCAGGAAGCTCATAGTCAGCGAAGAACTGAGCGATTTCTGGTTCGTATCCTGGTTCAGTCAGAAATTCACCATTCAATGCTTGTTCTTCGTTAGTTTCAATTGAATGATTAGTAATCGACTCAGCAACTACCTTCAAAGAATCAATAGCTGCTAAGAGCCTTTCGCCATATTTAACTGAATCCGTCATTTTAGAAATTGACTCAAATTCTTCTTTCATCTCTGTCAGCCATCGTTCAACTGTTCCGTCTTCGTTTGCTTCCAAAGCTAATTCAAGACTCTGTATACGGATTTCAACACTATCATCAAGTGGTGATTGTGGACCGTAGGCGGCACCAATAATTTTACCTGCAACAACAGCTGGAATTTGCTCTGGAGTTGGTTCAGGGGATCCTTCTGGAGTGTTCATTATTGTAGAAGCATGCTTGGTCTCCTTGCTCAGAATATATCCATTTTCATAAGCCACATACTCTTCAGGATTGTGAGAGTTGTAAAGTGGATCATCGTCTGAGACCCGACCTTCTGTTGGAAGCTCGTATTCCTCAAAGTATTTGATAACCTTTTCTTCGAGAGTCATTTCCGATTGTTCAGCAGCAATTGCAGTTGAATCAGCTTTAGTTTCTTTATCAGAACTACATCCTGCCAGGAAACCCATTGACAATACAATTGAACCGACAGTGATAAGAACTTTATTAGTTTTAATCATAAGTAATATATAACCATCGGGTTAGCATAATACTTAGATTTCTATGTACACTTTCAATAATGCTGTTGATTAATTCAAAAGTGAGATGACGCGTAAAAGGAGAAGAAGAACAAAAAAGACGTCCTCGCAGATGCGAAGACGTCTGTCATTTGTATATTCGTTGGTACCGGTGGTCGGGATCGAACCGACACTCCGTAAGGAACACGATTTTGAGTCGTGCGCGTCTGCCAATTCCGCCACACCGGCATGATGTAAAATCATGCATAAACAAAAATGGAGGCGGCAACCGGAATCGAACCGGTGATAAGGGAGTTGCAGTCCCTTGCCTTACCGCTTGGCTATGCCGCCGTATAAAAATGGAGCGGAAGACGGGATTCGAACCCGCGACCCCCACCTTGGCAAGGTGGTATTCTAGCCACTGAACTACTTCCGCGAAAAACTGGGGTAGCTGGATTCGAACCAACGAATGACGGAGTCAAAGTCCGTTGCCTTACCACTTGGCTATACCCCAATGGGGCGGCTGATGGGAATCGAACCCACGAATGCCGGAACCACAATCCGGTGCGTTAACCACTTCGCCACAACCGCCACAGTTATATAATATTAATTGACCCCGGAGAACGTGAGGAACACGAACAATGGGGCGACTGATGGGAATCGAACCCACGAGTGTCGGAACCACAATCCGATGCGTTAACCACTTCGCCACAATCGCCGTCAGTCAATAATGGCAGGGGCAGTAGGAATCGAACCCACAACGGAGGTTTTGGAGACCTCTGTTTTACCGTTAAACTATGCCCCTATATATGGTGGAGGGGGGCAGATTCGAACTGCCGAACCCGAAGGAGCGGATTTACAGTCCGCCGCGTTTAGCCACTTCGCTACCCCTCCATGGGTGGTGCCGGCCAGAGGACTTGAACCCCCAACCTACTGATTACAAGTCAGTTGCTCTACCAATTGAGCTAGGCCGGCAAATGGTGGCTTGGGACGGAATCGAACCGCCGACACAAGGATTTTCAGTCCTTTGCTCTACCGACTGAGCTACCAAGCCATCATATAAATAATTATGTA
>NZ_JCAXEU010000028.1:0-22430 GCF_059758705.1 Bhargavaea sp. GQ12 | reverse complement strand
TAGAAATACGGCAGGCACTAATGAAGCCTGCAGAGCGCTCATAGAACATTGTCTGAGCGCTAATATTAGCCCTTATTCCATCTCTTTTGCCAGGGCAAACTCAAAGCAACGAGCCCTTCACGGCCTTCCGCTCCCGAAGGTGCTGCCCGTGTTATAATGAACCCATCATCAGATTCGTCCAATAGGCGGATAAAGGGGTTTTGGCAATGAGCAGTCAGTCGCGGAGGCCGGTGGCCGATATGCTGGAGGAATTTGCAGGTCGAAGTCCGGTATCCTTCCATGTACCAGGACATAAAAACGGGAAGCTGACGGGATTGCCGGAAGCAGTCCGGGGAATGATGGCCTGGGACCTGACCGAACTCCCGGGGCTGGATGACCTCCATGCGCCGGAGGGACCGATACGGGAAGCCCAGGGGCTTCTGGCGGATGCGTATGGGGCAGAGCAGAGCTTTTTCCTCATTAACGGTTCAACTGCAGGAAATCTGGCGATGATCCTTGCGGCTTGCCATCCGGGGGACCGCGTCATTGTGCAGCGTAATGCACACAAGTCGGTTTTTCATGGCCTCGCACTCGCCGGGGCGCGACCTGTGTATATTGATCCTGTTTGGGAACCGCTAACCCTCACACCTGGCCATCCGGAGGCATCACTGATTCGCGGGGCCGTCCGAAGCTATCCGGATGCCAAAGCGGTCGTGCTGACCAATCCATCCTATTACGGGACGGTGTCCCCGCACCTGCGTGAGATTGCCGAGATCTGCCACGGCAAGGGCATTCCGCTTCTCGTCGACGAGGCGCACGGGGCGCATTTCGGAATCGGCGGACCTTTTCCGGAGCCGTCGCTTGCGCAGGGGGCGGATGTGGTCGTCCAGTCCGCCCATAAAACACTGCCCGCCATGACAATGGCTTCTTATCTTCATGTGGCGCATGGCTCTCTGATTAAGGCAGAGCGCATCGGGCATTACCTCGGCATGCTCCAATCGAGCAGCCCGTCCTATCCGCTCATGGCGTCGCTTGATGATGCAAGGCATTATCTTGCCACTTATACAGAAGAGGATTTGCAGGCCTTTCTATCCTACAGAGGTGAGCTGATCAAGGAATTTACAGCCATTAAAGGGCTGGTTGCCGTCCCGGCGGATGACCCGCTAAAACTGCTGCTTCGCGCAGATGGGCATACGGGAATCGCACTCGCACATGCCTTGGCACAACAAGGTGTGCATGCAGAATTGGCCGATCCCCAACAGGCGCTGCTCGTTCTGCCGCTCATCAAGAAGGGGGACGATTCGCGCCTGAAGGAAGTGCTGGGGGCAGTGCAAAAGGCCATGCAATCACTTGGCCCTGGTGTGGAAGTAAACGAGCCGCAGGCTCCAGCTGCGAAGCCGTCAATCAAGGCGGCGGACGGGCCTCCGGTTATCGAACCTGGAAAGATGTCCGAGTGGATTGACTACCGCGAATCGGCTGGGCGACTTTCCGCAGCCTCGGTCATTCCATATCCCCCGGGCATCCCGCTGCTCTTGCCGGGAGAACCCGTCACTTGCGAGACGATCGGCATGCTGCGTACACATCTTGCGGCCGGCACGGCGTTTCAGGGAACCCACCGGCTGGGCGAACAAAAAATCTTGGTCTCACGACAGTCAACGGAGGCATAATATATATGAAGAAAAACGGTTTGTTCATCACACTGGAAGGGCCCGACGGAGCAGGGAAAACATCGGTTCTGGAAATCCTGGCCCGACGTCTGGAGAATTCGGGTATCGATTTCCTGAAGACCCGGGAGCCGGGCGGCATCAGGATATCAGAGAAAATCCGGGAGATCATCCTCGACAATGATCATACGGAGATGGAAGCGCGGACGGAAGCGCTGCTTTATGCGGCGGCCCGCCGACAGCATCTCATCGAGAAGATCATCCCGGCACTTGAGGCCGGCAAGGTTGTCCTCTGCGACCGTTTCATCGATAGTTCAATCGCCTATCAGGGCGCTGCGCGGGGCATCGGTACCGAAGAAGTCCGCTCGATCAACCGCTTTGCAATCGGGGACACGATGCCCGACCTCACGATTCTCCTGGATGTTCCGGCGGAAGAGGGCATCCGGCGGATCAGTGAGGGGCGGGGACATGAAGTGAACCGCCTGGATACCGAAGGGCTCGGCTTCCACAACAAGGTCCGCTCCGAATACCTGAGGATCGCAGAGAGGGAACCGGAGCGGGTGGTATTGGTCGATGCAACGAAAAACCTTGAAGATACAGCCGAAGTTGCCTGGACCGCCATAAAAAGTCGCATGAAGTAAAGCGCGTTTGTGCTATACTTATATAAAAGCTGGCGAGGAGTGATCCATATGAAATTGGTCGTAGCAGTCGTGCAGGACCAGGACAGCAACCGATTATCCGCCGCTCTGACAAAGAATGACTTCCGGGCCACTAAGCTGGCCAGCACCGGCGGCTTCCTGCGCTCGGGCAACACGACCTTCCTCATCGGGACGGATGACCCGCTCGTGCCGAAACTGCTGGGCATCATCCGGGAAAACTGCCGTTCCCGTGATCAGATGGTTGCACCTGTATCGCCGATGGGCGGGAATGCGGATTCCTATATCCCTTATCCCGTAGAAGTCGAAGTTGGCGGCGCAACAGTTTTTGTGCTGCCGATCGAGCAGTTCCATCATTTCTGATTCAAAACGACCACCCGTGCCCGTGTGACTTCCGGACACGGGATTTTTCAAACAGGGGGAGACGCCGATGGAAACCGAATACAGCATCCTGGCACGGCAGCCCAAAGCCACCTCGCTGCTCGGGGGATCCGCAGCTTCCGGACGCGTCGCCCATGCCTATCTTTTCGAAGGTGTGAAGGGAGCAGGAAAAGAAGCACTTGCCCGTTTTTTTACTCAGCTTCTCCTTTGCCCGGAATCCGCCGGCGGCAAGCCCTGCGGTGTATGCCGGAATTGCCGGAGAATCCGGGAGGACAACCATCCCAACGTCACACAGATCTGGCCGGATGGACAAGACATCAAAAAAGGCCAGATTTCAGACCTGATCTATAAGCTGAACAAGACGGGGATCGAGGACGGGCGAAAAATTTATATTCTTCACCAGGCTGACCGCATGAATATAGCGGCAGCCAACACACTTCTGAAGTTCCTCGAGGAACCGGAAGGGGAAGTGACCGCCCTTCTCCTGACAGACCGATCGTCCGCTATTCTGCCGACGATCCGGTCAAGGTGCCAGGAGATCCATCTCCAACCGCCGCCGAGGGAGGCGGTTCTGGAGCAGCTTGTCGCAGAAGGCGGTGTGACCCGCTCGATGGCATCCACAGTCACGATGATCAACGCAGATCCGGATGGCGCTCTGGCGCTTGCATCGGATGAGCAGTTTGGACAGGCCCGTAAGACAGTGATAAAATTGGTGGAAGCATCGGATAAAAGTATCCAGGAAGCCCTGCTGTTCATCCAGACGGACTGGGGTCCGCTCTTCAAGGAGAAGGACGAGACCGAACTGGGGCTGGATCTGCTCCTGTTCGCCTACCGCGACATATCAGCGGTAAAGGCGGGACTCTCCACGTCGCTTGCCTATCCGGATAACCGGGCAAGATGGGAAGAGATGGCGCTGCGGCTGACATTCGGCCGTCTTGCGTCAATCCTCGAAGCCATCCTGAAGGCAAAACGCAACCTCCAAAGCAATATGAACCGCACGCTTCTCATGGAACAACTGGTGCTCAACATGCAGGAGGGTCAACATGCTCTATAATGTAGTAGGTGTCCGCTTTAAGAAAGCGGGTAAAATATATTATTTCGATCCGGGTGAATACCGCCTGGAAGAAGGGGACTACGTCATAGTCGAGACGGCGCGCGGCGTCGAGTACGGCAAGGTCGTGATCCCCGTCCGGCAGATGAGCGGCGATGATATCGTTCTTCCGCTCAAGATGATTGTCCGGCCCGCATCGGAGGAAGACCGCGCATCTGTACGGGAAAACGAGGAAGAATCCGCGCGGACGTTCGATATTGCAGCTAAAAAGATTGAGGACCATGGCCTGGAGATGAAGCTGGTCGATGTGGAGTATACGTTCGACCGCAACAAGATCATCTTCTATTTCACAGCAGACGGCCGTGTCGATTTCCGGAACCTCGTCAAGGACCTTGCATCGGTGTTCCGGACAAGGATCGAGCTGCGCCAGATCGGCGTACGCGACGAAGCGAAGATGCTCGGCGGCATCGGGCCGTGCGGCAGAATGCTCTGCTGTTCGACATTCCTCGGTGATTTCGAACCGGTCTCGATCAAGATGGCAAAGGACCAGAACCTCTCGCTGAACCCGTCCAAGATTTCAGGACTATGCGGAAGGCTCATGTGCTGCCTGAAATACGAGAATGACGAATATGAGGAAGCCAAACGCCTCATGCCGGATGTTGGCACCCGCATCACGACACCGGATGGTGCAGGCAGGGTTGTCGGGCTCAATCTGCTTGAGCGCATGCTGCAGGTTGAGCTGTCAGGTGAGAAAAAAGTGATCGATTACTCACTGGACGAAATTTTACAATCGGTTTGACGTAATCATTATGGGGTGTGAGCATTGATGGACCGGAATTTCTTGGATAAGGTCATGGAATTCGGGCAACACCTTGAATCGGCCAACCGCCAGTATGTCGAACTGAAGGAATCGGTTGCACAGATGATGGAGGAGAACCATGCTCTACAGATTGAGAATCATCATCTCCGCAACCGCCTGGAAGAGATCGAGAAGCAGCTGGAGGTCAAGGGCCGTAAGCCCGGGAAAAAGCATCAGCAGAATTCGGCGGATATCGGGGAGGGACATGACAACCTCGCACGCCTTTATAATGAAGGGTTCCACGTCTGCAACGTCCATTTCGGGAGTTCGCGGAAGGGCGAGGACTGCCTGTTCTGTCTCTCATTCCTGAACAAGCAGAATGGATAAAGACCGGTTCCGCTTCAGGCGGAATACGGTCTTTTCTTTTTGTGGCCGATATCCGCAGCATCAGAAATCGTTTCACGGAGGACAATTGTCATGAACATAGAACTGAACAAAGATGAACGGCTGGACGATCTGCTTGCGGAGGGCTTGAAAATCATCCAGAGCCCGGAAGTGTTTTCGTTTTCCCTGGATGCGGTACTGCTGGCGAAATTCGCCTATGTGCCGATCCGCAGGTCAGGGAGCATCATCGACCTGTGCACAGGCAACGGGGCGATCCCCCTGTTTCTGAGTGCGCGGTCGAATGCGGCGATCACCGGTGTCGAACTGCAGCCACGCCTGTCGGATATGGCGGAGCGGAGCGTCGGGCTGAACTCTCTGGAGGACCGGATCCGCATCATCACAGCGGACGTCAAGGGAATCGCGGATATCCTGGGACATGAAAAACATGATACGGTGACATGCAATCCGCCCTACTTCCCGGCGAATGAAATGAGCGACCGCAACATGCTGGAGGAAGTCGCCATCGCAAGACATGAACTTTATCTGACGCTTGACCAGGCCGTCGAAAACGCAAGCGCTCTCCTGAAGCAGGGCGGCAAGGCGGCATTTGTCCACCGGCCGGGACGGCTTCTTGATATCGTCACGGCGATGAGGAAGCACCGCCTGGAGCCGAAGCGGATCCGCTTTGTCTATCCGAAGAGGGGACGCGAGGCCAATACGCTTCTGATCGAGGGCACAAAAGACGGCAAGCCGGATCTGAAGATCTTGCCGCCGCTCTTTGTTTATGAGGATGACGGAACCTATACGCCTCAGGTCCGGGAGATGCTGTATGGAAAGGAAGCCTGAGGCTGAACATGTGCTATACGTGCTCGAATGTTCGGACGGTACGTACTACGCGGGCTATACGAACAATCTGGAACGCCGGGTAAAGGCGCACAATGAGGGCAAAGGCGCGAAATACACCAGGCCGCGCCGTCCCGTCCGCTGTATCTTCCATGAACCGTTCGGAACCAAGCAGGAGGCGATGCGCGCGGAATACGCGTTCAAGCAGCTCAGACGGTCAGAGAAGATCGACTATATGAAACGGAATGGAGGCGGTCGACCGTGAAATCCCAGCGGAGTGTACAGGACCCGGGCGGAAAGCTTTATCTCGTAGGGACGCCGATCGGCAATCTGGAGGACATCACCTACCGCGCAATCCGGATCTTGAAGGAATCAGCGATCATTGCGGCGGAAGACACACGGAATACGAAAAAACTGCTGAATCACTTTGATATCCATACATCACTCCTCAGCTACCATGAGCACAACCTGAAAGAAGGCGGTGACCGGATTTTGTCCGTGCTCTCGGGCGGTGAAGATGTGGCCCTCGTCAGTGATGCGGGTATGCCGTGCATCTCGGACCCCGGGGCGGACATTGCCGCCCGGGCAATCGTGGAAGGCTATGCCGTCGTTCCGGTGCCCGGAGCCAACGCGGCGCTGTCGGCACTGATTGCTTCAGGTTTGCCGGCTCAGCCGTTTTTGTTCCACGGATTCCCGCCGAGGAAGAAAAACGACCGGCGTGAACTGTTCGGAAAGCTTGCCTTGCGAGGGGAGACGGTGATTTTCTACGAGTCCCCTCACCGGCTGAAAGAGTCGCTCCGTGACCTGGAGACCGCCTTTGGAGCTGAGCGGCGGGTCGCGCTTGTCCGGGAACTGACAAAAAAGTTCGAGGAGATTCTGCGGGGCACAGCCCGGGAAGCGGTCGCCTATGCCGAATCATCCGACCTGAAAGGGGAATTCTGCATCGTCGTCGAAGGCGCTGATGCGGAAGTTGTCCAGCGTGCCGAGGAGGAAACGGAATGGTGGGCCGGCCTCTCACAAAAGGCGCATGTAGAGGCGGTTATTGAGCGTGAAGGTGTTCCGTCTAAGGAGGCCATCAAAATTACAGCAAAAGAACGCGGTGAGCCGAAGCGGGATATTTACCAGGCCTACCATCTCGGGTAATGTGGTGAATACGGACATAAAACAAAACGCCAGGCCGAATGATATAGGGCCTGACGTTTTTTTGTTTGTTCCAAGAGTGTCGGTATATGCAGAAATATGACACGGATAGCCCGTCTATTTAATAAGAAGAAACTCTGTGCAACAAGTGCAGGGACGTAATAAAGTAACAGAAAACCGCCCGGATGATTCCGGGCGGTTGAATGAATTTCGATTAGACGTGCTGTTTTTGGCCGAGTCGCTCCGAGATTTCGCTGACGAGCTTTTTCGCGCCTTCTTCGCTGAGGATCAGCTTGCCGTCGATCAGGCGAAGGTTGTCGTCGGATACGTCGCCGGTAATGGCGCATGTCATGTTCGGCATGTATTTTTTAAGGATGATTTTGTCATCATCCACATAGATCTCCAGTGCGTCTTTTTCTTTGATGCCAAGTGTTCGGCGGAGTTCAATCGGAATGACTACCCGTCCAAGTTCATCGACTTTACGTACAATGCCCGTCGATTTCATCAAGTATTGCCCCTTTCGAGTGCTATCTTATTTTTCGTCAAGATTCGACATAGTTCGTCGACTGGAACAATCATACCAACTAATGCCAATAACGTCAATTTGCAAAGCCGAAAGTTTTTAGAAAAACAGTAATTTTTCCGGCCTAAGACAAATTTATACCATTTCACGTGATAAATAAAGTATTTTGTTAGAACACACTCAAAAAAGTACTAATACTGACATAATGAAAAATGGAAATTGTCCTGCCGGATTGCCTGCATTGAAGTGGAAGGAAGCATCCGGTAAAATGAAGGGAAATGCATCTTCATGGAGGCAATGGCATGAGTGAACAGAAAACTTTCTACCTGACGACGCCGATCTATTACCCGAGCGGCAAGTTCCACATCGGCACTGCATATACAACCGTGGCATCCGATACGATGTCGCGTTACAAACGGCTTCGCGGATATGATGTCCGTTTCCTGACCGGAATGGATGAGCACGGACAGAAAATCCAGGAAAAGGCGGAAGAAGCCGGTATGGCCCCGCAGGAATTTGTTGACGGCATCGCAGAGGGCGCAAAGAAACTCTGGGGACTGATGGACATCTCTTACGATGACTTTATCAGGACGACCGAAAAGCGCCACAAGCAGGGTGTCGAAAAGATCTTCCAACATTTCCTCGACAATGGGGATATTTATAAAGGGGAATACGAAGGCTGGTACTGCACGCCGTGTGAGTCGTTCTTTACCGATGCGCAGCTGGAAGACGGAAACTGCCCCGACTGTGGCCGTCCTGTCCACAAGGTAAAGGAGGAGTCCTATTTCTTTAATATGAAGAAATATGCGGACCGCCTGCTTCAGTACTATGAGGAGAACCCTGAATTCATCCAGCCGGAATCCCGCAAAAATGAGATGATCAACAACTTCATCAAGCCGGGGCTCGAGGACCTCTCGATTTCCCGCACATCATTTGACTGGGGCATCCGGGTGCCGGGAGACCCGAAGCATGTTATTTATGTCTGGGTCGATGCGCTGTCGAACTACATCACATCAATGGGCTACGGCTCGGATGATGACTCGCAGTTCCGGAAATACTGGCCGGCCGACGTACATGTTGTCGGGAAGGACATCGTCCGTTTCCACACGATTTACTGGCCGATCTTCCTCATGGCGCTTGACCTTCCGCTGCCGAAGAAAGTGTTCGCGCACGGATTTATCATGATGAAGGACGGAAAAATGTCGAAGTCCAAGGGCAATGTCGTTTATCCGGAGATGCTGATTGAGCGATTCGGACTGGATGCGACGCGGTACTTCCTCCTGCGGGAGCTGCCGTTCGGCTCAGACGGCGTATTTTCTCCGGAAGCGTTCGTGGAACGTGTGAATTATGATCTGGCGAATGACCTGGGCAACCTGCTGAACCGCAGTGTCTCGATGATCAATAAGTATTGCGGCGGAGTTGTGCCGGCCCATCCGGAAGGCTCGACTGAATTTGACGAACCACTGCGCAATGTAATGGAAGAAACGGTCCGGAAGTACGAAAAGGGCATGGAAAACATGCAGTTCAGTGTTGTCCTGTCTGATATCTGGGCGCTTGTTTCCCGTACGAACAAATACATCGACGAAACCCAGCCATGGGTAATTGCAAAAGACGAGGCGAAAAAAGGTGATCTTGACTCCGTCATGCACCATCTTGTGGCGAGCCTCCACGAAATTGCCGTCCTGATCCAGCCTTTCATGACAAAATCGCCGAAGCAGATCGTCAGCCAGCTTGGACTCGGCGAAGAAGCACTGGCCTGGGAAACGCTGGGTAACGGCGCAATCAAGGAAGGCACGAAAGTCGTCGAAAAAGGGACTCCGGTGTTCCCGCGCCTCGACCCGGAAGTGGAAATCGCCTACATCCGCGGCGAAATGCAAAAATCGGTCCAGCCTCAGGCGGAAGAAGCCGCAGCCGGAGAAGATAGCGCACCGAAATCGCCTGAGAAGCCGGACGTTCCGGAAATCACGATCGACGACTTCGCCAAAGTGGATCTTCGCGTTGCAACAGTGACGGCATGCGAGAAAGTGCCGAAAGCAGACAAACTGCTGAAACTCCAGCTTGACCTCGGCTATGAAACACGGCAGGTCATCTCCGGTATCGCGAAGCACTATGAACCGGAATCGCTTGTCGGCGAAAAAGTAATTGTCGTTGCCAACCTGAAACCGGCTAAATTGCGCGGCGAACTGTCCCAGGGGATGATTCTTGCGGGCGAACAGGATGGTGTCCTCAAGCTCGCATCGGTTGATTCGTCACTGCCGAACGGCTCCCAGATAAAATAAAAACAAAACCAATTACAATACAGGAACAGTACAAAACCGGAGGACTTTGGTCCTCCGGTTTTCCGTTTTATAGGAAACGGAATTCGGTTTCTTTGACTTTTCCCATGTCTTCCCGTACAAATTTAGAAGTCTCGGAATAGAGCTATGTAATTAAACTTAATCTAATTTGTAATCTAAATGTAATAGAACTGTGAAATTTGAAAAAGGATTTATGTATAGACTTGAACAATACATTGGGAGAGTGAAACGCATGCTGATCGACACACATGTCCATTTGAACGCAGACCAATATGAGGAGGACGTTCATGAAGTGATCAATCGCGCGCTTGAGGCGGGCGTTGAAAAGATGGTTGTCGTCGGGTTCGACCGGCCGACCATCCGGCGCGCGCTCGAGCTTGCGGAAGCATACCCGTTCATCTACCTGGTGATCGGCTGGCATCCGGTCGATGCGGTGGACTGCACGGAGGAGGACCTCCGGTGGATTGAGGAAATTGCCGCCGGACATCCAAGAGTGGTCGGAATCGGCGAAACGGGTCTTGACTACCACTGGGACAAATCGCCGAAGGATGTGCAGCAGGAACTGTTCCGCAAACAGATTGCGCTGGCAAAAAAGCTGAACCTGCCGATCATCATCCATAACCGCGAGGCGACAGGCGATGTGGTTCGCATCCTCAAAGAAGAAAACGCAGCAGAGACGGGCGGCATCATGCACTGCTTCAGCGGCAGCCCCGAGACGGCGAAGGAATGCGTGGAGATGAATTTCATGATCTCCCTCGGCGGACCGGTTACATTCAAGAATGCCAGGCAGCCGAAGGACGTGGCAAAAGAAATTCCGCTCAATCACCTGCTCGTCGAAACTGATGCGCCGTACCTTGCGCCCCATCCTTACCGCGGTAAGCGCAACGAGCCTTCCTATGTCCGGCTCGTCGCGGAAGAAATCGCTCGGCTCAAGGAACTGCCTTATGAGGAAGTAGCCCGCAAGACTACCGAAAATGCTATGAAACTATTTAGGATTAGTGAATAAATCGGCCTGAATTGGCCAAACTTCACCCGTAATGCGGCATTGGTAAAATCCGGTTTGGTTGACAAGCCGGAAAACTGGCCGCTATAATCACTCGGGTGATAAGGAGGAGTTTTTTAGTGTCAACGAATTCCACGAAAAACAAGCAACCCAGGTTAATGACAGGCAAGAAAATCATGATGTCCATCTTGACGATCGCGCTGTTCGCGGGCGTCATCACATATGCGGTTTACGAGGGTACGAAAAAGAACGTCACCCTTTCCGAAGACGGCGAACAAACTGAATTCCGCACGCATGCGGATACAGTCGGCGAACTTCTGGAGGAACAGGACATTGCGGTCGGCGAACATGATGACCTCTCGCCCGCCAAAGAAGCGGAACTCGGGGACGGGGCGTCCATCGAGTGGAAAAAAGCCAGACAGTTTACGATCAGCGTAGACGGAGAAGAAAGCAAAGTCTGGTCGACGAAAGACGATGTCGATGCGCTTTTGGCGGATGCCGGCATCGAACTCACTGAACATGACGCCATCACGCCGGCACGCGGCAGCGAGCTGGGCGATACGGAAACCGTCAATATTGAAAAAGCATATGAAGTTGCCATGATCGACGGGGGCCAGGAAAGCAAGGTCTGGACCACTTCGACTACGGTCGCTGACTTTTTAAGCAAGCAGGGCATCAAGCTCGGTGAGAACGACCGCGTGGAACAGGGCATGGACGAAACCGTCAAGCCGGGCTCCAGCGTCAAAGTCGTCCGGGTAGAAAAGGTCACCGATGTAGTGGAAGAATCGACAGACTTCACCGTACAGACGAAGAAAGACAACGGCTTGCTGAAAGGCAAAGAAAAAGTCGTCCAAAATGGTGAAGCAGGTAAAGTGGAACGCACGTATGAAGTCATCAAAGAAGACGGTAAAGAAGTTGCACGCAAGCTTCAGAACGAAAAAGTCGTCAAGAATCCGGTCAACAAAGTGGTTGCAGTCGGCACGAAAGCCCCTGCACCAACGAAGGCAGTTGCATCGAAATCTTCCGGGAAGGTCGTCCAGGCATCGGCGCCCCGCAATGAGGCACCGGCCGGCGGCAAGGAATTCTATGTGACGGCCACTGCCTATACGGCATCTTGCAACGGCTGCTCGGGCATTACCGCAACGGGCATCAACCTGAAGGCGAACCCGGGCGCGAAAGTCATCGCAGTCGACCCGCGCGTCATCCCGCTCGGCTCCAAAGTCTGGGTGGAAGGCTACGGAACTGCAATCGCAGGTGACACCGGCGGCGCAATCAAAGGCAATAAAATCGACATCTTCGTCCCTACGAAAGATCAGGCCTACAGCTTCGGCCGCCAAAAAGTTAAAATCAAAATCCTCAACTGAGGATGAACGGATCCGCGGCCGGGTGCCGCGGATCTTTGTTATTCCCCCTGGAACTGGAAGGAAAACACCGCGAAGATACCTGGGCTGTTTCTACTGCGTGCCCTTAGGCTAATGCCTTTCCCGCGGAAAGCGTCAGCCCGTAACGGAAATTCTTATTGTTATATTAGTGTCGGGCTATTTGTCCCGCCAGGTTAATTAAGGCTGGTTCAGGGTGAGATTAGATTAACTTAAGGTTGAGAAAAGCAGGATTCGTCAGTGACCGGCGAGCGACGATGTAAATCAACGCCCAAAAGAAGTTGAATGAGCCATTTGTAAGACCTTATGTTAGCAGGCACTGAGTGTCATCATGCTTCCGGCAGCACCTGCTTTCTGTACAATCAGGCCGCATGCCGGTAAAATTGGAGGAAATGAACGAAAGAATGGGATCATCAGTGACTATCGAAGAAATCATCGTCGTGGAGGGCAAGTCGGATACAATCGCCGTACGGCGTGCCACCGGAGCGGACACGATCGAAACAAACGGCTCCGCCGTATCGAAGGAGACGCTCATGAAGATCCGCCACGCCCAGGAAAAGCGTGGCGTCATCGTCTTTACCGATCCGGATTATCCGGGCCGGCGCATCCGTGCAATCATCGAGGAGCATGTGCCGGGGGTGAAGCATGCCTTCCTTCCGAAGGCGCAGTCCATTTCGGAGAACGGCCGGAAAGTCGGCATCGAGCATGCCGCAGACGATGATATCCGAGCGGCGCTTGCTGCCGTACGCACGCCGGTGCAGGATAAGGTGGGCGAGCCCCCCGTCACCGATGCGGAGCTGGTCAGCCTGCGTCTTGTCGGCCATCCGGACGCCAGACGCAGACGTGAGCGGATCGGGCTCATGCTACAGATCGGACAGACGAACGGCAAGCAGCTTGCCAAGCGCCTGGCCATGTTCAGGATCAGCCGCGAGGAGTTCCTCGCCGCGGTCCAAGCCATTGACGAAGAAGGAGACATCCATGCATAGAGACATCGCCACACCCGTTAGGACCAAGGAGATTCTTGACAAGTACGGGTTTTCATTTAAAAAGAGCCTCGGCCAAAACTTCCTGATCGACCCGAACATCCTCCACAAGATCGTGTCATTTTCAGGTCTGACGGAGAAGTCGGGCGCGATTGAAATCGGGCCGGGGATCGGTGCCCTCACCGAGCATCTCGCCCGGAATTCGGGAAAGGTCGTCGCCTTCGAGATCGACCAGCGGCTGCTTCCGGTTCTTGAGGATACGCTTTCCCCGTACGATAATGTGAAGGTCATCCATCAGGACATTCTCGAAGCGGATGTGGCGGGCGTGATCGAGGAAGAGTTTGCCGGCATGGAGCACATCGCCGTTGTCGCGAACCTCCCGTACTATGTCACGACGCCGATTCTCATGAAGCTGCTTGAGGACCACCTGCCGATCGATTCCTTTACCGTCATGATGCAGAAGGAAGTGGCGGACAGGATCAGCGCGAAGCCGGGAACTAAGGAATACGGCTCCCTGTCGATCGCCATCGAGTACTACACTGAGGCGCAGACGGTGATGATCGTGCCGAAGACCGTATTTATGCCGCAGCCGAACGTCGCATCCGCTGTCGTCCACCTCAAGCGCAGGAGCGCGCCGCCGGTCACGGTCAAAAATGAGGACTTCCTGTTCCGTGTGACAAGGGGATCATTTGTCCAGCGCAGGAAAACGATCCTGAACAACCTGCAGACTTCGCTTCCGGACGGCAAGGAGCGGAAAGCGGAAATCGTGGATGCCCTCGCGGCAGCCGGCATTGACTCCGGACGCCGGGGAGAGACGCTGACGCTCGAGGAATTTGGCCGGCTTGCGGATGAATTGTATCCTGCATTCGGCTGATTAATTGTTACAAATTATTTGCAAGCAGATTAAAAGTATAAAAAGCTGAAGAAAAAACATTGACATCCGATGGGTGCATTGATAAAATTTTAAATTTAATTGACAGAAACTTTGAAATGTGTTATCCTTACATATAGTGAGGTGTAAGCGATAATGCCAAAAACATTAGCTGATATCAAGAAGGCGCTCGATTCTCATTTAGGTCAGCGTTTGCAACTTAAGGCGAATGGTGGCCGGAAAAAGACGATTGAGCGTGCCGGTACACTTCGGGAAACGTATCATGCCGTATTTGTCATTGAGCTCGACCAGGAGGAGCATGCGTTCGAGCGTGTCTCCTACAGTTATACGGACCTTTTGACAGAGGCCGTGGAACTGACATTTATCAACGGCTCAGAGAAAATGGATTTTGTCGTAAAGTAATGCAATTATTTTCTTACATCTTTGCCCGGTCAAACCTTTTATGGAAGGTTTTGTCCGGGTTCTTTTTTTATTTCGGGCCATACTACATGTGTCAGCCGAACGAGGAGGAAAAACCGAATGGCTAGAAACGGCGGAGTAATGTCCCAGCGTCTGAAGGAAGAGATCGCGAAGGAACTTGGATTTTACGATGTTGTGCAGCAGGAAGGTTGGGGAGGCATCAAGGCTCGTGACGCCGGTAATATGGTGAAGCGTGCAATCGAGATGGCAGAGCGGGGCGTCGGCGAAGGCCGAAAGTAACGCTTTAGTAACCCGAAATCCAAAAACGGCTGACACCGGCAGACGGAATTTATCCGTCTGCTTTTTTCATGCCTCCCGCCTATGGTAAAATAGGGGCATTGAATTTTGGGGAGGTGCCTTCATGATCCATGAAAAAGCACCGGCGAAGATTAACCTGACACTCGATGTCCTCGGCAAGCGCCCGGACGGCTACCACGAGGTCGAAATGATTATGACTACGGTTGACTTGTATGACCGACTGACCATCGAAGGCGCAAAGGGAGGGAAGATCGTCATCAAGTCCTCCGACCGCTATGTGCCGGATGACCGTCGCAATCTGGTGTACCAGGCGGCGGACCTTCTCCGGCGGCGGACAGGAATCCGGGACGGTGTCACGTTCACGCTCGACAAGCGAATCCCGGTCGCCGCGGGACTTGCAGGAGGCAGCAGTGACGCCGCAGCAGCACTCCGGGGGCTGAACCGGTTCTGGAAACTCGGCCTGTCATTGGATGAACTGGCGGAATTGGGCGCGGAGATCGGGTCGGATGTTCCGTTCTGTGTTTACGGCGGAACTGCATTTGCAACGGGACGGGGCGAGCAGATCCGTCATCTGCCGGCCCCTCCGAACTGCTGGGTGATTCTGGCCAAGCCTGATATCGGTGTGTCGACGGCGGATATCTACGGCAGATTCGACCTGTCCCGCGCGCGTCATCCGGATATCGGAGCGATGGAGGCTGCCCTTCATGCCGGAGACTACGGCGGGGTCTGCCGAAACCTCGGCAATGTGCTCGAGCCGGTGACGATGGACATGCACAAGGAAGTGGCCATGCTCAAGGACGGCATGGAGCGCTTCGGAGCGGATGCGGTTCTTATGAGCGGCAGCGGGCCGACCGTCTTCGGGCTTGTCTCGCAGGAAGCGCGTGTTGCGCGTATTGTCAACGGACTGAACGGCTTCTGCCCAGAAGTGCATGCGGTCAGGATGCTGGGCGGCCCGCACAGTGCCCGGCTTGATTAAATCCGGATGTTTATGTTAATCTGAAGGTAAATTATTCGGATTTAGTGAAGGTAATCCGGTGCAGACAGATGCAGAGGTGGACATTTTGAAGTGGAAGCGCAGTGAACGGCTTGTCGACATGACCCAATACTTGCTCAGCCATCCGCACACGCTGATTCCCCTGACGCACTTTTCATCCGCCTACGATGCGGCGAAGTCATCAATCAGTGAGGATCTGGCAATCGTCAAGGCGACGTTCGAGGAACGGGGGAACGGCCGGCTTGTCACCGTGCCGGGCGCTGCAGGCGGCGTGAAGTACATACCCGACGCCAGCAGGGGCGAAGCTGAGGAGATTATCCGTGACTTTATGGAATCCCTCAGCGATCCGGACCGGCTGCTGCCGGGCGGATACCTGTTTATGACGGATCTGCTGGGCAATCCCGGTCTCATGGACCGCATCGGGCGGCTCTTTGCTGCGCGCTATAAAGATTCACGCATCGATGCCATTATGACGGTGGCAACGAAAGGAATCCCGATCGCCCATGCGATCGCCCGCCACCTGAATGTCCCGGTCGTTGTCGTTCGGCGCGACAGCAAGGTGACCGAGGGGTCGACCGTGAGCATCAACTATGTTTCCGGGTCGAGCCGCCGCATCCAGACGATGGTCCTCTCCAAGCGCAGCATGAAGAGCGGACAGCGTGTACTCCTCACCGACGACTTTATGAAGGTCGGCGGTACGATGAACGGCATGAAGAACCTCCTGAACGAATTCGACTGCGAGCCGGCGGGCGTTGCCGTCCTGGTCGAGTCGGAGGATGTGCAGGAAGAGCGGCTCGTGGAAGACTATGTGTCTCTCGTGAGATTGCGCCAGGTCAACGAAAAAGAACGCACGATCGAACTCGTGGAAGGCAACTATTTCAGGGAAGGCGGAAACTGATATGAACTTGATCCAGACAGACAAGGCACCGGCGGCAATCGGCCCGTACTCGCAGGGAATCGTGACAGGCGGCATCGTCTACACATCCGGCCAGATTCCGCTCACACCGGAAGGCAGCCTCGTGGAAGGCGGCGTCGAAGAACAGACACACCAGGTGTTCAAAAACCTGTCAGCCGTGCTGGAAGCCGGCGGATCCTCACTTGACCGTGTTATCAAAGCCACTGTATTCATCAAGGATATGAATGATTTTGGCACGATCAATGAGATTTATGCATCTTACTTCGGCGATCACAAGCCGGCACGTTCCTGCGTGGAAGTCGCCCGTCTTCCAAAAGACGTCCTCGTCGAAATCGAAGCGGTCGCACTCGCAAAGTAATAGAATCAAAGCCACGGCAGCTCCCGATGCGGAGCTGCCGTTTTTCAATGCCGAAATCTCCCGGCTTTAACCGGGGCAACTCCAAACTTACAAGATTAACTGATTGAAGTGAAAGGCCGAGATGCCTGCGGACAAACGTTAGCCGAAGACCCCACAGAGCGAAGCAAGGCCACTGAAAAGCTTGCCATGTGGCTGATTGAAGCGGAGGGCGCGAGACTCCTGCGGGAACAGCGGGCCAAGCGAGACCCCGCAGGACGTAGTCCGAGGAGGCTTGCGGACCGCCCGCGGAAAGCGAGTGCTCGTAGCGTAAATCAGCTTTTTCACTTTTCGTGGTCTCCTTTAACTGGTGTATGAAAATCCCTAACTTTGAATAGTTCAAAAATTTTGTATTGTAAGAAGGGGATTTACCATTTATATTGAATATAGACAACCAGGATATTACTGAAGGTGGTGAGAATATGGAAGTAACAGACGTGAGACTTCGTAGGGTAGAGACTGATGGCCGGATGCGGGCCATTGCTTCCATCACGATTGATGAGGCGTTCGTGGTCCATGATATCAGGGTCATCGACGGCAATGACGGCCTGTTTGTTGCCATGCCGAGCAAGCGGACGCCGGACGGCGAGTTCCGGGACGTGGCCCATCCGATCAATTCGGGTACACGTCAGATGATCCAGGATGCCGTACTGGGTGCCTATCACCTGACAAAAGAAGAAGAACCGACACTCGAAGGCGCCGGCGCATGACCGGTTCCTCCCAGCCGTCCCCGTTTCCGGTGACGGTTTTTTCGTGTTTCTGCACGCTGTCCCGTTTTTCAATTTCTTGTTAAACTGGAAGACATGAGGGAGGGTCAACATGAAAAAGATACTGCTCGGCACAGCCATCATCCTGCTGGTCTTCCTGGCAGGGTGCAGGGATAAGCCGACACCCGAGGACCGGCTGTCGGAGTATGTCAGCCATTGGAATAAAAGCGATTTTGCCGTGATGTATGAGAACTATCTTGCCGCCTCGACAAAAGAGGCGTTTCCGGAGGAGGAGTTTGCGGCGCGGCAGGAAAAGCTGGCGGACGACCTCGGAATCGAAAACCTCGAGGTCACTTATGACAAGCCCGGCGAGGATACCAAGTGGGACAAGGAGCAGCCTGCCGGGTTCGATATCCGTGTGAAGATGGAGACGCTTGCCGGTCCGGTCGAGTTCGAGAAGCCGATTACGCTCCGATACGAAGAGCGGGAAAAGGAGAAAACCTGGTTTGTCGAATGGGATCCGTCCTACATATTCCCGGAACTGGAGCCGGGTGATGAAATCGGCATTTCCCGTACGGAAGCAAAGCGGGGAGAGATCGTCGACAGGGCAGGGATCCCGATCGCGAAAAACGGGACCGGCTACCAGGTGGGCATTGTCCCGGAAAAGTTGGATGAAGCCAGAAAGCAGGACATTGCGGAATTGCTCGGTACCACATCCGAGGCGATTGATAAGAGCCTCAATGCTGCATGGGTTAAGCCGGATCTGTTCGTACCTATCGGAAAGACGGCAAAAGATGACACCGCCCGGCTGGACCGGCTGATTGAGATTCCGGGTATTGCTGCACGGGAAATCGGCATGCGGGAGTATCCTTATGGCCCGGCACTGGCCCACCTGACCGGCTATATCGGCGCGATCTCCGCCGAACAGTTGGAAAAGCTGGCTGACAAGGGCTATACGGAGACCGACCAAATCGGCCGCCGAGGCCTTGAGAGCCTGCTTGAGGACCGGCTCCGAGGCCGGGACGGCATGAAGATCACGATCAAGAAAGAGCAGGAAGGGCTGGAACCGGTGACCGTCGCCGAGCGTGCGCCGGAGGACGGGGAAACGGTCAAGCTGACCATCGACGCCGAACTGCAGAAAGTGGCCTATGACGCGATGAAGGGAGAGCCGGGCACGGCTGCCTCAATAATTCCCGAAACCGGCGAGGTTCTGACACTCGTCAGCTCCCCTGCCTATAATCCTAATGAGTTTATCGCCGGCATGAGCGGTGCCAGATACAGCGAGCTCGAGGAAGATGAAAAGACGCCGCTGTTTAACCGCTTTGCCCAGAGTTATGCGCCGGGTTCGACAATAAAGCCGATTACCGCGGCCATCGGCATGGAAGCCGGCACGCTCGATCCCGCAGCGGGCCTCACGATCACGGGGAAGACCTGGCAAAAAGATACTTCATGGGGCGCTTACCGGGTGTCCCGCGTGCATCCGGAAGCACCGAACCCGATTGACCTGAACCGGGCAATGGTTTACTCGGACAATATCTATTTCGCTCAACAGGCGCTCGCGATGGGGAAGGACACTTTAGCAGAAGGGCTGAAACAGTTCGGCTTCGGCGAGCCAATCCCCCTCGAGGCGATGGAGCTAAAAGCTTCCCAAATCTCCAATGACGGCACGATCGGCTCGGAAGGCCAGCTGGCCGATACGTCATTCGGCCAGGGACAGATGCTGACGAACATCCTGCATCTCGCATCGATGTACGAGCCGATCCTGACGGGCGGGACGATGCATAAGCCCACCTTATTGTTCGACGAGGAAGACGGGCAAGTATGGAAAGAGGGACTGGTCGACCCGGCACATGCGGAAACGCTCCGCTCCACGCTCCGCAACGTCGTCGTGGATGGCTTCGCCCAGTCCGCCAATCTCACGGACGTCCCGATTGCGGGCAAGACCGGTACAGCCGAACTGAAGGCGGCAGGCGAGGACCGCGGCAAGGAAAACGGCTACTTTGTCTCTTATCATGCCGACAATCCGGCGTTTATCCTGGCGATGATGGTGGAGAGCGTTGAAGACAATGGCGGCAGCGATTATGTCGCGGCCATGTCTGCGGAAGTCCACCGCTATGCTGCCGGCAGATGAACCCATTCGTGCAGCCGCTCCCGTGGAGGCGCGGCTGTTCTTTTTGTTGGCCTAGCGTGTTTCCATCTCCGGTCAAAACAGTTCCGGGCTGCCCGTCCCTCAGGAACGCCTGTGGTCCGGATGTCAAGCCCCGGCCTGTAAAATGTTGAAAAAAAGCCCGTTTTCGTCTATCGTTAGAGGGAAAACCAAGTTAAAAAAGTTAGGGGAACTGCCTGATGACGAATACATATGCCGTAATCCTGGCAGCCGGCCAGGGAACACGCATGAAATCAAAGCTCTATAAAGTGCTCCACCCGGTATGCGGTAAGCCGATGGTCAGCCATGTTGTCGACAATGTCCGGGGAGTCGGCGCAGACCGCGTCGTCACAATCGTCGGATTCGGTGCGGAAAAGGTCGAAGAAGAAGTCGGCGGACGCAGCGAGTTTGTCCTGCAGGAAGAGCAGCTGGGAACCGGCCATGCCGTCCTTCAGGCGGAACAGAACCTTAGCGGCCTCGACGGCACGACGATCGTCGTGTGCGGAGACACGCCGCTGATCACGCCGGAGACGATGAAGGCGCTGATCGACCACCATAATGAGACAAAAGCAAAAGCCACGATCCTCACCGCTTTCGCGGACGACCCGACGGGCTATGGGCGGGTCATCCGTGACGATCATGGAAACTTCCTGCGCAGCGTCGAGCAAAAGGATGCGACCGCAGAAGAGCAGCAGGTGAGGGAGATCAACACCGGCACTTATTGCTTCGACAATAAAACCCTGTTCGAAACCCTCCGTAAAGTCGGCAACGATAACGCGCAGGGCGAATATTATCTGCCGGACGTCTTCGGCATCCTCCAGTCGGAAGGCGAAACCATCGCCGCCTATGCCACGGATGATTTTGAAGAAACGCTCGGAGTCAATGACCGCGTCGTGCTGGCGGAGGCGGAGCGGGTCATGCGCCGCCGGATCGCCGAAAAGCACATGCGGGCAGGCGTCACGATCCAGGACCCGGCAAACACGTACATCAGCGCTGATGCCGAAATCGGCCGTGACACGGTCCTCATGCCGGGCACGGTCATCGAAGGCCGCACGGTCATCGGGGAAGACTGCCTGATCGGGCCGGGAAGCCAGATCAGGGACAGCATCATCGGCGACCGGACGGAAGTCCGCCAGTCCGTCGTGATGTCCAGCAAAATCGGGGAGGATGCGGCCGTCGGCCCGTTCGCCCATATCCGGCCGGAATCCGATCTCGGCAAAAAAGTGAAGATCGGCAACTTCGTCGAGGTGAAAAAGTCGAACCTCGGTGAAGGCAGCAAGGTCTCCCACCTCAGCTACATCGGCGATACGGACATCGGCGAGCGGGTCAACATGGGGTGCGGCACGATCACCGTCAATTATGACGGCGTCAACAAGTTCCGTACGACTGTCGAAGACGACGCGTTCGTCGGCTGCAACTCCAATCTGGTCGCACCGGTCACCGTCGGAAAAGGCGCTTACGTCGCCGCCGGATCAACAGTGACAAAAAATGTTCCTGAAAATGCCCTTGCAATCGCGCGCTCCAGGCAGGAGAATAAGGAAGGTTATATTGAAAAATTGAACAAAAAGCGATCGGAGGAGCAATCCAAAAAATGACGAACCATTATCCGGACCATAAACTGAAGATTTTCTCCCTGAATTCAAACGAGTCACTGGCCAAGGAAGTCGCAGAGGAAATCGGCGTTCCGCTTGGCGCATGCTCGGTCAACCGCTTCAGCGACGGCGAGGTACAGATCAACATTGAAGAGAGCATCCGAGGCTGCGATGTCTTCGTCATCCAGTCGACGTCGGCTCCGGTCAACGAGAATCTTATGGAGCTGCTCATCATGGTTGACGCGCTCAAGCGCGCTTCCGCCCGCACGATCAACGTGGTCATGCCGTATTACGGATATGCCCGCCAGGACCGCAAAGCCCGTGCGCGTGAGCCGATCACCGCGAAGCTTGTGGCGAACCTGCTGGAGACTGCCGGCGCGCACCGCGTCATCGCACTCGACCTGCACGCACCGCAGATCCAGGGCTTCTTCGACATTCCGATCGACCACCTGGTCGCGGTACCGATCCTTTCCGATTATTTCAAGGAAAAGAACATCCCCGGCGAAGAGCTTGTTATCGTATCGCCTGATCACGGCGGCGTGACACGTGCCCGCAAGATGGCGGACCGCCTGAAGGCGCCGATCGCCATCATCGACAAGCGCCGTCCGCGGCCGAACGTCGCAGAAGTGATGAATATCGTCGGGAACGTCGAAGGCAAGAAGGCGATTCTGATCGACGACATCATCGATACTGCCGGCACGATCACGATTGCGGCAAATGCCCTCGTGGAAAACGGCGCGACCGAAGTGTATGCATGCTGCACGCACCCGGTACTGTCCGGCCCCGCAATTGAGCGCATCGACAACTCGAAGATCAAAGAACTTGTCATTACGAATTCGATCAGCCTTGCGGATGACAAACAATCGGAGAAAATCAAGGAACTGTCCGTCGCGCCGCTCCTCGCCGACGCCATCGTCCGGGTTTTCGAAAACAAATCCGTCAGCACCCTGTTCAACTGATAGCTGTTCTGAAGGCCGCCTGTGTGCGGCC
>NZ_JCAXEU010000027.1:0-25595 GCF_059758705.1 Bhargavaea sp. GQ12 | reverse complement strand
CTGCCATCCGACGAGCCCTCCTAGAGGTAATTGCTTTCTGCTTTCTCTTAATTTAAGAGAGTCATAGTCGGAAATCGCAAATCATGATTTCTTCACTTAAATGACAATAACCCTCTCCTCATGGATTCATATCTTTTGCCATACAAGCGCCGCCGCGGTAAGTTTAACTCAAATGAGAGGAGTGGCAGAAATGGCAGCAACAATCTATGACTTTGAAGTAGAAAAGACAGATGGCACCAAACAGGCACTCTCTGACTATGAGGGACAGGTTGTCCTAATTGTGAATACAGCCAGCAAATGCGGTTTCGCGAACCAGTTTGACGGCCTCCAGGCACTTTACCAAGAGTATCAAAATAAAGGCTTTACGGTTCTCGGCTTCCCAAGCGATCAGTTCATGAACCAAGAATTCAATGACATTGATGAAACGATGGAATTCTGCAGAAGGAATTATGGTGTCTCGTTCCCGATGTATGCAAAGGTTGATGTGAGAGGTAACAATGCGGATCCGTTATTCAAGTATCTGACCACTGAAACGAAGGGACTTCTCGGCGGAGACGTGAAGTGGAATTTTACGAAATTCCTTATCGGCAAGGACGGTCGCCCGCTTGACAGATACTCGCCGCAGACGAAGCCCGAGAAAATCAAAGGCGACATCGAGGATCAACTAAGCGAATAATGGGAATAATTTTACTTCAACTTGTTTCTTGACAGCCCAATTTCACGTTGATAACCTAACAATAATATTCAGCGATATGGGGGCGTAAAACGATATGTGGGAGACCAAGTTTGCCAAGGAAGGCCTGACGTTTGACGATGTGCTGCTGGTTCCGGCTGCATCGGAAGTATTGCCAAAAGAAGTGGATCTTTCTGTTCAGCTCACTGACAAGATCAGGCTCAACCTCCCGATTATCAGCGCCGGCATGGACACGGTGACCGAAGCCAAGATGGCGATCTCCATGGCGCGTCAGGGCGGAATCGGCATCGTCCACAAAAACATGAGCATCGAAGAACAGGCGGAGCAGGTGGAACAGGTCAAGCGCTCCGAAAACGGCGTCATCACGAACCCGTTTTATCTGACACCCGAGCATCAGGTTTTTGACGCCGAGCATCTTATGGGCAAATACCGGATTTCCGGTGTGCCGATCGTAAATAACGAGGAAGAACTCAAGCTCGTCGGCATCATCACGAACCGTGACATGCGGTTTATCGAAGACTATTCCGGTGAAATCAAGGACTTCATGACAAAGGATGACCTGGTGACAGCACCGGTCGGAACGACACTCGGAGAAGCGGAAAAGATTCTTCAGAAGTATAAGATCGAAAAGCTTCCGATTGTTGATGGAGAAGGCATCCTGAAAGGCCTGATCACCATCAAGGATATCGAAAAGGTGATCGAGTTCCCGAAAGCGGCGAAAGACACCCAGGGCCGACTGCTCGTCGGTGCCGCAATCGGAGTGACTTCGGATACGATGCTGCGTCTTGAGCAGCTGGTCAAGGCTGAGGTAGACGTCATCGTCATCGACACGGCACACGGTCACTCTAAAGGTGTCATCGACACGGTCAAGCAGATCCGTGAAGCCTATCCGGAACTGGACATCGTAGCAGGAAACGTGGCGACGGCAGAAGGTGCCCGTGCACTTTTCGAGGCCGGCGCGGACGTTGTTAAAGTCGGCATCGGACCGGGTTCGATCTGCACGACACGTGTTGTAGCGGGAGTCGGTGTTCCTCAGATCACGGCAGTCTATGACTGCGCGACAGAAGCGCGCAAACACGGCAAGTCGATCATCGCGGATGGAGGCATCAAGTATTCCGGAGACATCGTCAAGGCACTGGCAGCCGGCGGACACGTTGTCATGCTGGGCAGCCTTCTTGCCGGAACAACCGAAAGCCCGGGCGAAACGGAAATCTTCCAGGGCCGCCGCTTCAAGGTATACCGCGGCATGGGCTCCGTCGGGGCGATGGAACACGGCTCGAAGGATCGTTACTTCCAGGAAGATGCGAAAAAGCTTGTACCGGAAGGCATCGAAGGCCGCCTTCCATACAAGGGACCTCTTTCCGACACCATCCACCAGCTTATCGGAGGAATCCGGGCGGGCATGGGGTATGCCGGTGCAAAGGATCTTCAGGCCCTTCGTGAAGAGGCGCAGTTTATCCGCATGACGGGTGCCGGCCTGCGCGAAAGCCATCCGCACGATGTTCAGATCACCAAAGAAGCACCCAACTATTCCATGTAATGCAATTCATATGCCTTTTCGCCCCCGAGTTGGGCGGAAAGGCATTTTTTTCGTTGAGCAGCAAGCGGTGATGCCCGTTCTATGTTAAAATAAAGCGGTTGAAATAAGTATTTCGGAGGGACCACATTGAATCACAAGCTTAAGAGAATCCTTGCGATCCTCATGATCGTACCGGTTCTTATGATGACCATATTCGCGGCACCCGGCGCGGTGTCCGCGGAAGAAGACCTTGGCCTCCGTGTGGATGCCGCCATCCTGATTGATGCGGATACCGGGCAGATCCTATACGGGAAAAACGAGGATGCCACACTTGGCATTGCCAGCATGTCCAAGATGATGACCGAATACCTGCTGTTTGAGGCGATCGAGGAAGGACGGATCACCTGGGAGCAGGAATATACGGTATCGGATTATGCCTATGCCGTGTCACAGGACCGCCGGCTGAGCAACGTTCCGCTGCGCAACGGCGAGAAGTATACGATCCGTGAGCTGTATGAGGCGCTCGCCATCTATTCGGCGAACGCGGCGACCATCGGCATCGCGGAAACCCTTGCCGGTTCGGAAACGAAGTTCATCAAGCTGATGGACGAAAAGGCACAGGAACTTGGCCTGAAAGACTACAAATTCGTCAACTCGACCGGTCTGAACAACTCGTACCTGCAGGGCATGCACCCGCAAGGCACAGGCGAGAATGACGAAAACGTGATGCCGGCCAAATCGGTGGCGCTCCTGGCCTACCATTTGCTGAAAGACTATCCGGAAGTTCTGGAAGCGACCAGCGTACCGAAAAAAGTGTTCCGCGAAGGTACATCAGATGCCATCCAGATGGATAACTGGAACTTCATGCTCCCGGGCTTCGTGTATGAATATGAGGGCGTGGATGGCCTGAAGACAGGGACGACCGACCTGGCGGGCCACTCCTTCACAGGAACGGCGAAGCGGGGTGACACTCGCCTGATCGCAGTTGTATTAAAAGCGGTCGACGAAAAAGGAAACGGTTCCTATAAGGCGCGTTTCGATGCGGCACGTTCGCTGTTCGATTATGGTTTCAATCAGTTCATGAAAGCTGAAATCCTGCCTGCAGATCATGCGTTCAAAGGAAACGAAGCGCTTCCTGTGAATAAGGGCGAGGAAAAAGAAGTGAAGATCGGCCTCACGGAGCCGGTCACGATGCTTGTGAAATCCGCCGACCAGGACAAGTACACTGCGGAATTCGTTGCAGATGAATCCAAGATGAAGGCCGGCGAGCTTGAGGCGCCGGTCAAAGAAGGCACTTCTGTCGGGAAGGCCAACATCGTCCATGCCGATGGGCAGCCAGTTTACGGCAATGTGGACGGGACTCCTGCCTCTTTCGATGTTGTGACAAAGGAAGCCGTCGAAAAAGCAGGCTGGTTCTCACTGACACTCCAGGCGATCGGCGACTTTTTCGCCGGCATCTGGGACAAGTCCACAGGATGGGTGAAGGGTCTGTTCTGATCCTTTTGATACGAAAATAAAGACGGAACGGCTGAATTAGGCCGTTCCGTCTTTTTTGATGCCCCATGCATCCATCAGAAGGGAAATTGCCCCCGGAATATCGTTTTCGGGAATACTGCCGAAGCCGAGAACAATTTCGGGAAGATATTCACGCTCCGTCCTGACGATGGAGTAGGCTGACGCCGACTGGACATGGATGCCGGCATCCGCAGCCCGCCGGACAAGCTCTTCGGCGCTCCAGGAGGTCCTTACAGTGAGCCTGAGATGCATGCCCGCCTGGCTCTCCTCATGACTCACAAAGCCCGCATATGGCCCCAGCGCCGCCGTAAGCGCTATGTACTTGCGCCGGTAAACCTTACGCATCCGGTTCAGGTGGCGTGAGAACGAGCCGTCTGCCATGAAGCCCGCAAGCATCTGCTGCTCCAGCCGGGGGACAGTCGACGAATAATGGGCGAACAATTCGCTGTATCGTTCCAGAAGGGGCTCAGGCAAAACCATATAAGCGATTCGCAGGGATGGCATGAGTGATTTTGAAAACGTACTGAGATAAAGGACGCGCCCATGGCGGTCCATTCCCTGAAGCGCGGGCACCGGGATTCCCCCGTAGCGGAACTCACTGTCATAATCATCTTCAATAATGATGCGTCCGGGCTTTTCCGCCGCCCAATTCAACAAACGGTTCCTGCGGTTGGCTGAAAGCACCGCGCCTGTAGGGAACTGGTGGGCGGGTGTGACGTAGACGGCATCAGCGCCCGATTCCTCCAGGACACCGACGTCTATCCCCTGCCCGTCCACGGAGATGGGAACGGTCATCCGGTCATTCTGACGGAACAGATGGTGCGTAAGGGGGTAGCCGGGGTTTTCGACGGCATACACGGTAAACGGTCCGAGAAGTCGGATAACGAGCGGCATAAGCTGCTCGGTTCCCGACCCGATGACAATCTGCTCGGGCGTGCAGCGGACACCGCGGGAATGGTTCAGGTACGTCGCGATCTCCCGGCGCAACTCCGGATCGCCATGCGGGTGGCCGAGAAGCAGGAAATCTGCCGATGCCCGGTCAATTATATTCTTGGCCTGGCGCCTCCACTCGTCAAACGGGAATGCCCCGGTGTCGATGCGTCCCGGGGAAAAATCATGGCGGTACTTTTTTTTCTCGGGCAGGAGGGGAGGAGCTTCTTTCTGATTATCGGCCGGCTGGGCGTAGGCAAGTTCGCCGATATCCTGCACGTAAAACCCGCTTCTCGGCTTTGAAGTAATATAACCTTCCGCCAAAAGCTGCTCATAAGCCAGTTCAACTGTTGTGTTGCTGACGCCGAGGTGTTCGGCGAACTTCCGTTTTGAGGGCAGCTTCGAGCCGACCGGAAGGGAATTTTCCAGGATCATACGGCGGATGCCTTCATAGATCTGGGCATAGATCGGGCCGCCGCCATCTCTTCTAATCGGGACAATAAGCATCGATATTCCATCCCTTCTGTAAATCTGACCTTGCCATTTTGTCTTGAACTGGTCATTTCAATATGGTCACATTTCATTATAATCGAATATGAAGTCAGAACATAGCAAAAAAGGGGAGACGATCATTCATGCAATTCCAATACGGCGGCGTCATTATGGACGTCATTAATGCAGAACAGGCAAAAGTGGCGGAAGCCGCAGGCGCGGTCGCGGTCATGGCGCTTGAGCGAGTACCTTCAGATATCCGTGCTGCGGGCGGTGTCGCCCGGATGGCGGACCCGCGCATCATCGAGGAAGTCAAAAATGCAGTGTCCATTCCGGTCATGGCAAAAGCAAGAATCGGCCATATCTCGGAGGCGCGCGTGCTGGAAGCACTTGGGGTCGATTATATCGATGAGAGTGAAGTGCTGACACCGGCGGACGAGGAGTTCCACCTGCTGAAAAGCAACTTCGGCGTGCCGTTCGTGTGCGGTGCACGCAATCTCGGTGAAGCCGCGCGGCGACTCGGTGAAGGGGCCCGGATGCTCCGGACAAAAGGTGAGCCGGGCACCGGAAACATCGTCGAAGCGGTCCGCCACCTCAGGAAGGTGAATGCCCAGGTCAACCGCATCGTCCACATGAATGATGATGAACTCATGACAGAAGCCCGCGACCTCGGAGCACCTTACGATGTGCTGCTCGCGATCCGCGAGACAAAGCGGCTGCCGGTCACGAATTATGCAGCAGGCGGTGTGGCGACGCCCGCGGATGCTGCGCTCATGATGGAACTCGGCGCGGACGGCGTCTTTGTCGGCTCCGGCATCTTCAAATCGGACAATCCTGAGAAGTTCGCGGAGGCTATTGTACAGGCAACACAAAACTATAAGGACTATGCGCTTATCGGCGAACTGTCCAAGGGAATCGGAACACCTATGAAAGGGCTCGAAATCGGTGCGCTTGCGGCTGGTGAGCGGATGAGCGAGCGAGGCATCTGAGTATTAAGGCACGGCCGGAGAAGATTTTATCCGGCTGTG
Source organism: Bhargavaea sp. GQ12 (assembly GCF_059758705.1). Lineage (NCBI taxonomy): Bacteria > Bacillati > Bacillota > Bacilli > Caryophanales > Caryophanaceae > Bhargavaea > Bhargavaea sp. GQ12. The sequence continues at coordinate 19,417 of NZ_JCAXEU010000027.1, read as the reverse complement.
TTTTTCTATAGGGAATATCACCCTCTTCATATGAGAGTCTCTTTTATTCAAATAATTTCTGGAAGACTTTGGGTGAATTTATCCTTAATGAATTACCATTTATTATGAAAACAAAAGAACGCCGGATATAAGTGGAAAAAGAGTTTTAACAGCCTATTCAAATGATTCTGAACTCCATCTATGATGAAGTCCTACCGTACATACGGAGACATCATTGATCAGGGAGTGAAGAGGAAATGAACAAACGAAAGCTTGCAGGGATCGGAGCGGCAGCCATCATGGCGCTGTCGCTCGCCGCAGGGCCGGCGTCGGCAGACGGACAGGGCGTATCGGTTTCGAAAAATGAGGCTCTGAACGTTCCGCATCTTGTTTCGGGAGAACTGACGAAGCCGTCCGCCAAGCCGGCGGCTTCCATTGTCCTTGATTACCTGAAGAAGGAAAAGGACCTGTTCCGGTACAGCGGGGAGGCAGCCTCCACATTTGAAGTCCTTTCCGAAGAAAAGGATGAACTGGGCTACACCCATGTTCGTCTTCAGCAAAAGCATATGGGAACATCGGTCTTCGGCTCTGTGCTGACCGCACATGTGGACAAAAACGGCGTGTTGACCGCTGTCTCCGGAACGGCAGTGCCAAACCTGGAGAAGAAGTCGTCACTTGCCGGCCAGAATAAGGTCACGAAGGCGGATGCCTACGGAATCGGCAAGGAAGCGGTCGAGAAAAAGCTTGGCGACAAGGTGGACAAGTTCGAGAACGAAGAGCGTCCTGAACTTGTCATCCATGCGTTGGACGGGGAGGCGCGCTATGCCTACCAGATGCGGTTTGAAGTGCTCGACCCGGCTCCGGGGAACTTCCTCGTATTTGTCGATGCCAAGACAGGGGAAATCATCGAGAGCCTGAACGAAATGCATGAGGCAAAAGGAGGCAAGAACAAAGGCGGCACAGATGCCATCAGCGGCACGGTCGTGACCGGCTCCGGAACAGGTGTCCTCGGGGACTCCAAAACGTTCAAGACGTTCAGCACGGCCGACGGCTACTATCTGTTTGACGGGACGCGAGGGAACGGCATCTACACGTATGACGGACGGAACCAGACACGCATCCCGGGATCCCTATGGCTGGATGCGGACAACCGCTTTAATACTTCCTATGACCGGGCAGCGGTCGATGCCCATACGTACGCCGCTTGGACATACGACTATTTCCGCAATGTCCATAACCGGAACAGCTATGACAATGCGGGTGCGGAACTTGTATCGACCGTGCACTACGGACGCAGCTACAACAACGCAGGATGGACAGGTTCCCAGATGGTCTACGGCGACGGGGACGGATACAATTTCCGGGCATTCTCAGGCTCGCTCGACGTGGTCGCCCACGAACTGACGCATGCGGTCACCGACTTTTCCGCGGACCTGATCTACCAGAACGAGTCGGGTGCGATCAACGAGTCGATGTCGGATATTTTCGGCACGCTCACTGAGTACCACTTCAACAACAACCCGGACTGGCTGATGGGCGAGGACATTTACACGCCAGGCACACCGGGTGACGCGCTCCGTTCAATGGCTGATCCGACACTTGCCGGAGACCCGGACCACTACTCCAAGCGCTACACGGGCACGCAGGACAACGGAGGCGTGCACATCAACTCCGGCATCGGCAACAAGATGGCCTATCTCCTCGCCAACGGCGGCACCCATTACGGCGTGAAGGTCAACGGAATCGGCAATGACAAGGTCGGAAAGGTCATGTACCGCACGCTCACGCAATACCTGACTCCGACGTCGAACTACAGCCATTTCCGCGCCTCGGCAGTACGCGCGGCAACCGACCTGTACGGTGCGTCCAGCGCAGAAGTCGCTTCCGTGAAGCAGGCGTTCAGCGCGGTCGGCGTCTACTGAGTCCCGCTTGCCAATTCCCCCCGTTTATAGTACAGTGAGGATAATTTCACACTTGAGACGATGAGGGGAAGCAGTAGCGGGAAACGCCTTTTTCAGAGAGCCGGCGGGTGGTGCGAGCCGGCAGGGGCGTCCGTGAATCCGTCCCTGAGCAGCCGGGCTGAACCAAGCAGTAGGCCCGGCCGGCGCATGGACCGTTATTCCATTGAGCGGGCCGCGATCTGCGGCCAATCAGGGTGGCAACGCGGGTGGCTCTCGTCCCTTTTTTAGGGGACGGGGGCTTTTTTGTATGCACACGGAACCCCCTCATCGCCGGAAAACCAATGAATAGGAGGCGGCAACATGCTGGATATCAAGTATGTAAGGGCACATTATGAAGAAGTCAAAGAGAAACTGTCAAAACGCGGGGAGGACCTGGCTGATTTCGAACGCTTTGGAGAACTCGATACCCGCCGGCGCGAGCTGATCACGCAGGTCGAGGAGCTCAAGGCGGAGCGGAACGAATCGTCCCAGAAAATCGCCGAGATGAAGCGCAATAAGGAAAACGCCGATGAGGCAATCAGGAAGACACGAGAGCTCGGCGACCGCATCAAGGAACTGGATGCAGAACTGAACACCGTCGAAGAGGACCTGAACTACATCATGATGCGCGTGCCGAACATTCCGCACGATAGCGTACCTGTTGGCGAGAGCGAGGACGACAACGTCGAAGTGCGCAAGTGGGGCGAACTGCCGGAATTCGGCTTTGAAGCGAAGCCGCACTGGGAAGTCGGAACCGATCTCGGCATCCTGGATTTTGAACGTGCCGCGAAGACGACGGGCAGCCGGTTTGTCTTTTATAAAGGCGCCGGAGCCAAGCTTGAGCGTGCGCTTGCCGCGTTCATGCTGGATCTCCATACGGAAGAGCATGGATATGAGGAGATGCTGACGCCATACATGGTCAACCGGGCAAGCCTGACCGGCACCGGTCAGCTGCCGAAGTTCGAAGAGGATGCGTTCCTCATCGAAGAGGAGGATTACTTCCTGATTCCGACGGCGGAAGTTCCGGTGACAAACTTCCATCGCGACGAGATCCTGAGCGGAGCCGACATGCCGCATGCCTATGCCGCGTACAGCGCGTGCTTCCGTTCGGAAGCGGGATCTGCCGGCCGCGACACCCGCGGACTCATCAGGATGCACCAGTTCAACAAGGTTGAGCTCGTCCACTTCGCCAAGCCTGAAGACTCGTATGAGACACTTGAGAAACTGACAGGTCATGCGGAGAAGGTGCTGCAGCTTCTTGGACTGCCGTACCGCGTCCTTAAGATGTGCACTGCCGACCTCGGTTTCACCGCTGCGAAAAAGTATGATATTGAAGTTTGGATCCCGACACAGGGTGTCTACCGGGAAATCTCGTCGTGCTCGAACTTCGAGGACTTCCAGGCCCGCCGCGCGAATATCCGCTTCCGCCGGGAACAGGGTGCGAAGCCTGAATTTGTCCATACGCTAAACGGCAGCGGGCTTGCCATCGGCCGCACCGTCGCCGCCATCCTCGAGAACTGCCAGCAGGAAGACGGTTCGGTGATTATCCCTGAAGCACTCCGTCCTTACATGGGCGGCAAAGAGAAAATCGAAGCTAATTAAACTTAGAAGCCGCACAGCCTGTCCAAAGGCTGTGCGGCTTTTTTCCCGTTCCTGCTTTAAGAAACGTCTAATATCAGGCATGATTGAAGCTAATGTTAGGCTGATCGAGCAGCAGGGAAGCTGATTTTGGGCTGAAGGGTCAGAACGTCCCCGCCTGCTCCATTTCCATCATTACTCTCCCTGCTCCATCTCACGTTCCCGGCGGGCCAGCTTCTCTGCTTTCCGCCGTTCGCGGATGCTTCGGAAAAAGTTTGTGAGAAGGGCACCGCATTCTTCGCCGAGCACGCCTTCGGTGACTTCACACCGATGATTGAATCGGGGGTCGTCGAGAAGTCGGTAAAGCGAGTCGACGCAGCCTGCCTTCGGATCGCGCGCACCGTACACGACTCTCGGTATACGTGACTGCAGGATGGCTCCCGCGCACATCGGGCAAGGCTCAAGGGTGACATAGAGGGTAGTGTCTTCCAGGCGCCAACTGCCGGTTTTTCGGCATGCCTCGGTGATGGCTGCAAGTTCGGCGTGTGCCGTCGCTTCCTGGTCCTGTTCGCGCAGGTTATGGGCGGCAGCGATGACTTCGCCGTCCAGGACGATGACGGCACCGATCGGGACTTCGCCGATCGCTTCAGCCTTTTCAGCCTCGAGGATGGCCATCTCCATGAACTGCCGGTCCTGTTCAGTCGGGGCGTTATTTGTTAACGGTTCGTTCCTGTCCATCCCGGAACCTCCTGAATAAATGGATTTCTCCCTAGTGTATCACGCTTTTCCGGTTCCCGGCATATGATGGACCGGACTGCCCAAGGAGGGAAACAGATGATTCATGTTGTCAGACAGGGGGATAGCCTGTATACGATTGCCCGGCAATACGGAGTGCCGGCGGCGGACATCGCCTCGGCAAACGAACTGCCGGATCCCGACGTCCTCGTTGTCGGGCAGGCGCTGGTCATCCCCCAGACGCCGCCAGAGGACCGGCCGGAGATCACTGTAAATGGATATGCGGAGTGGTACACTGCAACACCGCCTGCCTCACTTATCGATGAAATCCGGAAAAGGGAAGGGCTCCTGACCTATGTCATGCCGGCGGGCTACGAAGTGCGGCGTGACGGTTCGCTTGTCCTGTTTGACTGGGGCGGGATCGAAGAAGCGGCGGAGGCAGCGGGGGCCGAGACGGCGATTGTCGTCATGAACCTGGAGGAAGGCGCATTCAGCCGGGAAATCGCTGAAGCGATCTTTGCGAGCGAAGCCGCACAGGAGCGGCTGATCGGTGAGATCAACACGCTTGCCCGTGAAAAGGGCGCGAAAGATGTCCATATGGATTTTGAGTTTTTGGGAAGGGAAAACCGGGATGCGTACACCGCTTTTCTCAGGAAACTAAAGGGACGGCTCGACCCGGGACTCACGCTGTCGGTCGCGCTTGCACCCAAGACGAGCGCCGACCAGCCGGGTGTCTGGTATGAGGGGCATGACTACGGAGCAATTGGCGGCGTCGCGGATTTTGTCGTCGTGATGACCTATGAATGGGGCTATAGCGGAGGTCCGCCGATGGCTGTGTCGCCGATCGGACCTGTCCGGGATGTGCTCGAGTTTGCGATAAGCGTCATCCAGCCAAGCAAGATCCTTATGGGCCAGAACCTGTACGGATACGACTGGACACTGCCGTTCGAACCGGGAAACCCTCCGGCGCAGGGCCTGAGCCCACAGGCAGCCATTGCCCGCGCCCGGGAACGCAATGCAGCCATCCAGTATGACGAGACGTCACAGGCGCCGTTTTTCAACTACTGGAAGGACGGAAGAGAGCATGTGGTCTGGTTCGAGGATGCCCGCTCCATCAAGGCGAAATTCGACCTGATCAAGGAATTGGGCCTGATGGGCATCTCCTATTGGCACCTGTCATTCCCGTTTCCGCAAAATTGGCGTCTGCTCGACGAAATGTTCCACGTGAAACAGTTGTGAGCCGGCATCCATCTTCTACCGGAGATGGACCCGGTTTTTTTCGTATGCCGACAACGCCGCCTGTGATAAAATGAAGTGTCAACTTATGAAAGGGAGGGAATCCGGATGCATGTTCCGTTTATCGCGGTCGAAGGGCCGATCGGTGTCGGCAAGACGTCGCTCGCCAGCGAAATCGCGGAAGCGCACCGATTCCGGCTGCTGAAGGAAATCGTGGATGAAAATCCGTTCCTCAATAAATTCTACGAAGACATCGACGAATGGAGTTTCCAGACAGAGATGTTCTTCTTGTGCAACCGGTATAAACAGCTCGGCGACATTAAAAAAGTGCTGGAAGACAGCCGGCCCGTCGTCGCGGATTATCATATTTTCAAGAACCTTATCTTTTCGGGAAGGACACTGAAGGATGAGGAGTACACCAAGTACGAACAGATCTACAGCATCCTGACGGCCGATATGCCGATGCCGAATATCATCGTCTACCTCCATGCGGGACTGGATACCCTGATGGAGCGCATCGCCATGCGCGGCAGGGAATTCGAAAAAAACATGGACCCGGAATACATGAAGCAGCTATCGGCAGACTATGAAGTTTTCATCGACCGGTTTGAGGCGGCGCACCCTGAGATTCCGGTGTTGCGTTTTAGCGGGGACCGGTACGATTTTGTCCATAATGCAGAAGACCGGAAGTACATACTGGAACAGATTGACCAGGTGATCGGAAAGGAAGTAACAGAATGAACCTCAGAGAAAAATACAACATCCCGAAGCATGCCGTCATCACGGTGGCCGGGACTGTCGGCGTCGGGAAGTCGACGATGACCCGTTCGCTTGCCGATGCGCTGAATTTCCGCACCTCTTACGAGAAAGTGGATTCCAATCCTTATCTTGAACGCTTCTATAATGACTTCGAGAAATGGGCTTTCCATCTACAGGTATATTTCCTCGCTGAGCGTTTTAAGGAACAGAAGCGCATGTTCGAATACGGCGGCGGCTTCGTCCAGGACCGGTCGATCTATGAGGACACCGGCATCTTCGCCCGCATGCATTACGAGAAGGGGACGATGGACCCTGTCGACTACGGCACCTACACCGAGCTGTTTGAAGCGATGGTGATGACGCCGTACTTCCCGCACCCTGACCTGCTGATCTATCTGGAAGGATCGTTTGACCATATCCTCGAGCGGATCAAAGAGCGCGGACGGCCGATGGAGCAGGCGACTCCAATTGCGTATTGGGAAGAGATGTACGAGCGCTATACCCGCTGGATCGACTCGTTCAGTGCCTGCCCGGTGCTGCGCCTTGACATCAAGGACTACGACCTTCTGAAGGATCCCGACGCAACCGAGGACATCGTGGAGCGCATGGCATTCTTCATGAAGCAGGCCAATCTGCTGGAAAAATAAAATGACAAAAAAGCACCGCCCATTCCGGAATTATCCGGATGGGCGGTGCTTTCTGCTTTTCTTATCGAAAGGTATGGGCATGGGCGGGGACGAAGAACTCGTCGTATACCGCACGCAGCGCCTTTTCTTCGTCTTCTTTTTTCACGCCAAACACGATGGAAACTTCTGATGACCCTTGGTTGATCATCTCGATGTTCGTGCCTGATCCGGCAAGCGCCATTGCGGCACGGGCCGCGAGCCCCTTTGAATAGCGCATCGTCTCACCGACGAGCACGATCATCGAGTAGTCGGAGCTGATGTGGGCATCATCAACCTTCAGCTCGTCAAAGCAGCGGCGCAGGATGCGTTCTTCCTTATCCGGGGTAAGGAACTTGTTCCGGATGATGACGGACATGTTGTCGATCCCTGTCGGGGTATGCTCAAAGGAAATCTGCTCATCTTCAAGAATGCCGAGCAGGCGGCGTCCAAAGCCCATCTCGCGGTTCATCAGGTACTTGTCGACATATAGCGTGCTGAAGCCGCTGTCCGCCGCAATGCCGATAACCGGCTGGGTCTTGCAGTCACGTTCTTTCACGATCAGTGTGCCCGGGGCAGCAGGGTTATTGGTGTTTTTGATGTTGACGGGGACAGAGTGGGTAAATGCCGGCATGAGCGATTCGTCATGAAGCACGGTGAAGCCGTTGTATGCAAGCTCCCGCATTTCCCGGTATGTCATTTTCCCGATCAGTGCCGGGTTTTCAACGACGGTCGGATTGGCTGCGAAAACACCGTCCACGTCGGTGAAGTTCTCATACATGTCGGCGCCGGTTGCAGCAGCCAGGATCGCACCTGTGATGTCGGAGCCGCCGCGGCCGAATGTGCATAGGACACCGTCTTTTGTATAGCCGAAAAAGCCGGGAAAGACGATGACACGATGATCATTCTTGAGTTCGGACAGGCGTTCGTAGGATTCAGGGGCGGCCATGCCGTCACCGGCAGGCCCTTCGACGATGAGGCCCGCTTCCTTCGGGGACTTGTAGACCGCCTCGATGCCGATCTGGTTCAGATAGGCCGCGATCAGCCGGGCGTTGTTGTCCTCGCCGGCGGCTTTCATCAGGTCCATGAAGCGTCCTGCGTGCGGCCGGTCGGCTTCAAGCCGTCCGCGGAGATCTTGCTCGACGGTGGATGCGAATTCAGCGCCGATACCGAGCCCTTCCGCAATCAGCCGGAACCGTCCGACCACTTCGGAAAGAAGAAGATCCGTGTCTTTATTGTCAAGGGCAGCGTCCGCGAGGCGGATCAGCATATCAGTGACTTTGCGGTCTTCCGGATACCGCTTCCCGGGAGCCGAAACGACAACGATCCGTCGGGTGCGGTCGGATGAGATGATGCCGGCAACCTTCATGATCTGTTCCGCCGACGCGACCGAAGTACCACCAAATTTACACACTTTCATCTCATCAGATCCCATCTCTTTGAATTTCATTTCATAACAGAATGAATTGTTTTAAAATATAGTACGGAGGGGTTGTTTCTGTCAACCTACCCGACTATAATGTCCTTATGCAATGAACATATGTTTTTTTATAGCGTACATTTATCCGGAGGTGGCGTCAACATGGAAACAAACAACACAACTGCGAAACGTTGGAAAGGCCTGATCGAAGAATACCGGGAGTGGCTGCCGGTTACGGAGGACACGCCTTCCCTCACCTTGCAGGAAGGAAATACGCCGCTTATCCGGCTGGACAATCTGTCCCGTGAGTGGGACATCGACCTGTATGTAAAGACTGAGGGTGCCAATCCGACGGGTTCGTTCAAAGACCGCGGAATGGTCATGGCCGTCGCGAAGGCAAAAGAAGAGGGCAAGTCGGCGCTGATCTGTGCATCCACGGGCAATACGTCCGCGTCGGCCGCGGCATACGGCGCACGTGCCGGCATGCGCACGGTAGTTGTCATTCCGGAAGGCAAGATTGCTCTCGGGAAGCTGGCGCAGGCAAAGATGTACGGAGCTGAAATCCTTGAAATTGAAGGAAACTTTGATGAGGCGCTCCGGATGGTCCGGGAGACGGGCGGGGACGACATCGCGGTCGTGAACTCGGTTAACCCGTATCGCCTGGAAGGACAGAAGACAATCGCATTCGAGGCGATCGAGCAGCTTGGGAAAGTGCCGGACGTATTCGCGCTTCCGGTCGGGAACGCGGGCAACATCTCGGCCGCATGGAAAGGGTTCAAGGAATATGCGGAAAAGCGGGGAACGGACCGCCCTCAGCTGCTTGGTGTCCAGGCGGCCGGTGCATCCCCGATCGTGAACGGTGCGCCGGTGGAGCAGCCGGAAACGATTGCGACCGCCATCCGCATTGGAAACCCGGCAAGCTGGCAGCTTGCTGAAGCAGCGCTTGCTGAATCCAATGGAAATATCCTCGCCGTGACGGACGAGGAGATCCTTGAAGCTTACAAACTGATCGCATCCCGCGAAGGGGTGTTTGCCGAACCGGCATCATGCGCGACGATCGCCGGCATCAAGAAGCAGCTGGAGTCCGGAGGCCTGAAGCGGGGGGCGACGGTTGTTGGCGTCCTGACCGGCAACGGGCTGAAGGATCCCGACACTGCCATCCTGGCCAATCAGGACAGTAAGCCGATCACCCAGGAAGAATTCGAGACATTCATCAGCGGCATCAAGGCGGAGGTCCGCTGATGGGCCGGCCGACGCTCGCCATCCGGGTGCCGGCCACGACGGCAAACCTGGGGCCCGGATTTGACTGTGCGGCAATGGCGCTCACCCTCTATATGGAAGTGGACGCCGAAAGGGCAGCCCTTTGGGAAGTGGTCTATGAAGGGGAAGAATACGCCGGACTTTCAGGCGGGGAAGAGAACCTGATCGTAAAAACGATGCAGGAAACCGCACGACTGAGCGGAGCGGAGGCAGAGCCGTGCCGGCTCACCGTCCATTCGGACATCCCGCTGGGCAAGGGGCTCGGCAGCAGTGCCACCGCGGTTGCGGCGGGTATCGAGGCGGCTGACCATCTGTACGGACTCGGGCTCACTGTCGAGGAGAAAGTCCGGATCGGCAGCGGCATCGAGGGCCACGCCGACAATGTCGTCGCAGCGATCATGGGCGGAGCGGTATTTTCCCATTACCTGGACGGACAAGTGGAGACGGTTCATATCCCGCAGCCTGATATCGGGGGCGTCGTCCTCGTTCCTGCCCGTCCGCTTGCGACAGAGGAGTCGCGCGGACTGCTTCCGGAAAGCCTGGGTCATGCAGATGCGGTATGCGGCAGTGCGGCGAATGGCGTGATGGCAGCAGCGATTGCAACCGGGGACTGGCAACTTGCCGGCCGGATGATGGAGCGGGATGTGTTCCACGAGCCGTACCGGACCCAGCTGTTCCCTGACTTTGAAAGGATCCGCCGTTTTGCCCGCGAAGCCGGCGCGTTCGGCACGGCCGTGAGCGGCGCGGGGCCGTCGGTGTTTGTCCTGGCGGAAGCCGGGACGGAAGAGCGGCTTGCGGAGCGGCTTGCAGGGGAATTCCCTGCCTACCGTCCGATGGCGGTTCGGGCATCATCAGCCGGTGCTGCCGCCATCGCAGTATAAGCTTGATCGGAGGAACCGGAAATGCTGCTTTACTTTTGATCATCCGCTCTTTTATCCAATTAAAAGAAAAAGGAGCGGATCAGATTGAAATTGGAATATAGGACAGACACAAGTGGAATCACAACCGGCATGCTTGAAGGATTTTTCGTCGGGTGGCCAAATCCACCGTCGGAAGAGGCCCATCTCCGGCTGCTTCAGGGAAGCAGTCACCGGGTGATCGCGGTCGACAGGGAAGCGGGAAAGGTTGCAGGCTTCATCACCGCAGTGAGTGACGGCGTCCTGTCGGCTTATATCCCCTTATTGGAAGTGCTCCCCGGCTATCAGGGGAAAGGCATCGGACAACAGCTGGTCCGCAGGATGATCAGTGAACTGGATCACCTCTACATGATTGACGTCTGCTGCGATGACGACGTCGTTCCATTTTATGAGCGGTTCGGCATGTACCGGACAAACGGCATGATCCTCAGGAATTATGACCGTCAGTCGGGAAACTAAATTGAAATGAGAAAGGAGCAGGCCTGTGACAGGCCTGCTCCTTTTAGGGCTCTGCGGGAAGGGTTCCTATGCGGAACTTTAATTTTTCGGTGGAACGCGCCGGCCCGATCACCCGGTCTGCGAGCCTCCGGCAATTGTCATCATCAAAGTATTGGAAGTACTCGCCGGCCTTTTTGTAAAACGGATTCGTGTTATCTCCTGCCGTGATGCGGCCCAGGAGTGCTGTCACATCTCTCAGGCTTTTCGCTTTATAGCCGTACAGCTCACCGTCCAAATCCAGATAGGTCCCGCGGTGCTGCTCCATTTCTTCCTGGTCGAACATATAAAAGATGATCGGCTTGTTCTGGTAAAGGAAGTCCCAGGAAACACTCGTGTAATCGGTCAGTAGCATGTCCGCCCGGACGACCTCTTCCTTGATTGAAATCTCATCAAAGGAATAAAAGCGGATTCGCTCCTGTCCCGGGAGTTGCCGGAAAAACCGTTCAAACCGCTTCATGAAGGGGTGGAGCGCTACTTTTACGTTCAATTCCCTGTCACGTACGAGCCCCAGGAAAGCCGGATCATTCAGGAGCCCGGTCGTCCTCCGGAAGTAGTCACTTTCCATAAACGCCTCCTCGGACAGGCCGAACAGCCACTCGCGCCAGGTCATCATGACCAGGATGTCTTTTACCTCCGGTGCGGGGCTGTCCGGCTCCAGCCGGTCAAACCGCGCCATTCCGGTCGTGATCAGTTTTTCCTCGGGGGCGCCCCAGCCGTTCTGCTTGATGCGCTTCTCGTACGGGGATGCACAGTTAAAATAATCCGTCCGGCGGAGAAGCGGTTTGTCTTCCGGCAGAATCAGGATTTTCTTGAAGCCTTCGATGCCGTGGCTGATGTGGGTCATCACGGTTTTTTTGTTCAGATGGATATACCGGTCGATTCCGGGTGCGATGTCATACAGAAGGGAATGTCCATGGAAAGTATACGCTGCCCGGAAAAACAGCAGATAGTTTTGGAAGCTTCCGAGGGGGACGGCATTCGGAATCTGCTCCTTTCGGACGTAATCTGTGGATGGGTCATACATCCAGTACACATCCAGATCCGGGCGTTCGCGGATCAGATAGTCGTGGAAGACCGATGCATTATCTTCATATTTTTCGCCCAGGTTCCCTCCGACCAGGACGATATCCCGTTTCGGACGGGAAAGGACGGCGGCAAGCGCGCGGGCGGCTGCCACCTTCGCTCCGACTTCAGCCGGGCGGTACCATTTATCTTGTTTCAGCCCCATTACATCCCGCCTTTCTTTCTATTCTTCCTTAACATTACCTTAACATTACCCGATTCTCTCTTTTTCTATTAACACTCCCTTAACATTACCCGATTTTAGGCGGAATATGCCAGAATTTGTTTAGTTATCAGTAAAGTAGGGTATACCTATATACTACTCTGCGTTTTTCAGAGGGGAGATTAGTAGAAAGGGGTTGTCCATCTGATTATGACTAAAAAAATATTGTTTATTTCAGACCATGGAGATCCTCTGGCGAAACTTGGAGGAAAGCAGTCGGGAGGCCAGAACAACTATGTCCGCCAGCTGGCGGAAGCCCTGGCCGAACGGGGTCTGCGCGTTGATGTCGCCACACATTGGAGCGACCCGGACACACCGCAGGTCGAGCGGTTCGGCGGCGGCTCGTGCCGGGTGATCCGGATTGCGGCCGGCCGCAAGGAGTTCGTGCCGAAATCCGATATGCTGGATCTTCTCCCCGCCTTCTATAAAGAGATGAAATCCATCATGGACCTGGATACCTATGACATTATCCATACCCACTATTGGCTTTCCGGCCTGCTCGGCCTCATGATCCGTGATGAATACGGCACCCGTATTGTCCACACTTCCCACTCGCTCGGTATTGCCAAGGCAAAGGCGACCGGCCAGGTGGAAGAGGCAAGGCTCAGAGCGGAAAAAGAAATCCTGGGACGGGCAGACCGTGTGATCGCAACGACCCCGACTGAAAAAGAGATGATTCTGGACTTTGCGGGTATACGTTCGAGTGTGTCAGTCGTCTCAATCGGAGTGGACCGTTCATTTGAGCGGCCGTTTTCAGCAGCAAAAGGTGAATCGCCCCTTTTCGTCTATGCAGGGCGTTTCGAGCAGACAAAAGGGATCCTGACACTCCTGCGCGCATTCCGCATATTCCTGCGTCACGGCAGGGATGCAAGGCTCATTTTAGCCGGAGGTGCAGCGGAAGACATTCATCCCCGCAGCGGACTCCCGCTAAAGGCGCGTCTCCGGACGGCGGTTGCGGGGATGGAGGACCGGGTGACTTTCCTGGGTCCGCTCAGCCAACATGGACTTGCCGATCTGTTCTGCCGCGCGACAGCCGTTATTGTTCCGTCCTACTACGAATCGTTCGGCATGGTGGCTGCGGAGGCGCAGGCCTGCGGAACTTCGGTTATCGCCTCTGAGGTAGGCGGGCTGCAGGACGTCGTGCAGGACGGACGGACCGGTCTTCTCGTCTCTGCAAAAAACCCGGCCGAATTGGCACGGGGCATGAGGCGGATCGCAGCAAATCCTGAATTTGCAGACCGTCTCGGCAGGCAGGCGTTGAAACGTGCGAGAAAAGCATTTAACTGGCAGGCGATTGCGGCTGATATCCATGACATATACGAGGTGTTGTACCGTGCAGAAGATCCGGTATTTGCTGGCGACTGACCTGGACGGCACGTTTGTCGGAGATGCGGCAGGGCTCCGAGAACTGCTTGACCATTATGATTCTCTTCCCGAGCGTGTCGCTCTTGCCTATGTGACGGGCCGCCACCGGGCTTCGGCGATCGGACTGATCCGTGAGGAGGGGCTGCCGGTTCCCGATATCCTCATCACCGATGTCGGCACCTCGGTTTTTGCAGGGCCGGATCTTTCTGAAGACCCGGGATGGAAGCGCCGGATGACGGAAAGCTGGGACCCGGAAGCCGTTCGTCGGACTGCGGAGGAGATTCACGGCCTCCGGCAGCAGGATCTTCCGGACACGAGGCGGGTCTCTTTCTTTTCCGAAGGCGGAAGGCCGGCGGAAAAGCTCGGCAAGGCCCTTGCAGAGAGGGGCATTCCGCATACGTATATTTTCAGCTCGGGCCGTGATGTGGACATTCTGCCTGAAGGCGGCGGAAAGGGAGAAGCGCTGCGCTACGTGATCGGCAAGTATGCGGACGAAGATGCCCGTATCCTCGTCGCAGGTGATTCCGGCAATGACCTGGACATGCTCATGCTCGGATATCCGGCGGTGATGGTCTCGAATGCCCAGCCGGAACTTTTGGAGGCGGAAGGCCATGATGCGCTTTTCCGGGCTACCCGTCCCTGTGCGGGCGGGATACTCGAGGCTTGGATGCACTTCCACGGAGAGATTGCGGAATTATAGAGGTAATCGAAGGCTTGCCCGAGAGTGGCGGGCTCTTTTTTGTTAACCGTCCTGACACCATATGAATAAGATAGCCCGTCTGAATGTTTGGGGAGGATCATCCATGGAAAGGTATCATTGCCGATGCCCCGGTATGGGCGGCATGCCCTTGGGGTTTATGGCTGTTCCGATGGTGCCCGTGCCGATGGCCGGGACGGGAAACCTGGTTGCCGCTGAAGCCGCCGGGCTAAAGGCCGATATGCGCCTTTTCTGGGAACAGCATATTGCCTGGACCCGGATGACCATCATCAGCCTGGTGTTTGATTTGCCTGACGCGGAATTCACCGTCACCCGGCTGCTCCGGAATGCGGAGGATATGGGGAACGCGATCAAGCCGTTTTACGGCGAGCAGGCCGGAGAGCGGTATGCGGCCCTCATCAGGGAGCACCTCACCATCGCGGCCGATCTGGTAATTGCGGCAAAGGCCGGCGAGACTGAAAAAGCCGAACAGATTGAGCGGGACTGGTACCGGAACGCAGATGAAGTCGTTGAGTTTCTCAGCAGGGCGAACCCCTATATCAGCAAGGGGGAATTGAAGTCGATGTTTTATGAACACCTTGCCCTGACCAAGCTCGAGGCCGTGTGCATGATCATAGAAAACTTTGAGCTGGAAGTTGAAGTTTATGACCGGATCGAATCGGCCGCTCTTGAAATGTCTGATATGATTTCTGACGCGATTATCCGGCAGTTCGGTCTTTGGTTGGGAAGGAAAAAATGAAAAAGCCGCCGGCATCGGCAGCCGGCGGCTTCATTAATTTATGTAATGGTGTTTTGGTTGTTTTAAATTTTCAATCATGAATTGGGAGAAAAAATCGTTGCATCAGCAACGTATTTTTTCTATCTCAACTTTATGCGCGTGTTTGTGAAATGGCGGAGGAGGAGGGATTCGAACCCCCGCGCGGTGTTACCCGCCTCTCGGTTTTCAAGACCGACCCCTTCAGCCAGACTTGGGTACTCCTCCATGTCACGGAAATTAATTTATCATGAAGGGATGCCGGTGTCAACGGAGACAAAAGCTTGAGGTTGATTTTTTTTCTTCCAGGCCGTATAATGAATCTCGCCGTGCTAGGTGGGAAGGTAGCGGTGTCCTGTAACCCGCAATCCGCTCCAGCGGGACTGAATCCCTTTCCGAGGCCGTTGTCATGCAAGGCCTGCCTTCTGCACGTAGTGTAGACGTTTGGGTCCTGCGCAATGAGGCCCCATGAACCATGTCAGGTCCGGAAGGAAGCAGCATTAAGTGGGTAACCCCATGTGCCGCGGGGCAGCCTAAACCGAGCCAACGACAGGAGTAACGCTTGTGTGCATCGGTCGAAGAAAGGTGCACGGCATTTAATAGACATGTAATCAGCCCGTCCGGATCAGATCCGGACGGGCTTTTTGTATACATAAAAACGGCCTGCCCGGCCGGGAGAAGATAGGGGCGCGGGGAACAGCCGTATGGTATAATTGAGGTATTGAAAATGAGTCCGGAAGGAGGGAGCAGCACATGTATCAGGCGTTCTACAGGGCCTACAGGCCACAGGCATTCGGAGAGATGAGCGGGCAACAGCACGTCAGGCAGACGCTGCAGAATGCCCTCCTCCAGGACAAGACGACCCACGCCTATCTGTTTTCGGGGCCAAGGGGAACCGGGAAGACGAGTGCCGCCAAGATTTTTGCGAAAGCACTGAACTGCGTCCAGGCGCCGACAGATGAGCCTTGCAACGAATGCGATTCCTGCCGCGGAATTACGGACGGTTCGGACACGGACGTCATTGAGTTCGATGCCGCTTCCAATTCCCGGGTGGAAGAGATCAGGGAGATCATCGAGAAGGTGCGGTTCGCGCCGTCCCATTCACGTTTTAAAGTGTATATCATCGATGAGGTGCACATGCTCTCGAACAGTGCATTCAACGCCCTGCTAAAGACTCTTGAGGAGCCGCCGTCGCACGTCGTCTTTATTCTTGCGACAACCGAGCCGCACAAACTGCCGCCGACAATCATTTCGCGCTGCCAGCGCTTCGACTTCAAGCCGCTATCGCGAACGGATCTGAAGGATCGGATGGAGCAGGTGCTTGAAGACAGCGGAATCTCCTATGAGGAGCCGGCTCTGAAAGTCATCGCCCAGGCGGCTGCGGGCGGCATGCGCGATGCGCTCAGCATGCTAGACCAGGCCGTATCGTTCGGCGGCGATGACGTCACGGCTGAAGATGCGGTTATGGTCACAGGCTCGATCGGCGAGGAACTGTTCCGCGAAATCGCGGAGGCGCTCTCAGGCAAGGACGCTGCAGGTGCGCTGTCGTTATTGGAGCGGCTTGTTTCTGAAGGAAAGGATGTCGTCCGCCTCGCCGAGGATCTGATCACATTCTTCCGCGATCTGCTTGTCATGAAGGCGGCGCCGGGTATGGCGGATTTGCTTGAGATCATCTCAGAACCGGACGCATTCAAGCCGCTATCGGAAGCACTTCCTGAAGGGCGTCTATATGCATTCATCGGCATCCTGTCGGAAACGCAGCAGGAAATGCGGTTTTCAAACCATGCAAAGGTGTATCTGGAGGCGGCTTTCCTCCGTATGATCCAGGCAGAAGGAAACCTCGCGTCCGCGGCGCCAGCTTCTCCGGGGACCGGTGAAGGCATGGAGGAACTGCAGCTGCAGGTGAGCCGGCTGGAGCAGACGGTGGCTGACCTGACCCGCCGTCTTCAGCAGGGCATCCCTGCTGCCGCAGAAGGTTCTGCTCCGGAGCGGCGCCGTCCGGCACCAAAGTCGAAAAACGGCTATCAGGTGCAGGAGGGGCGTATCCGGGACGTTCTGGCAAACGCCACGAAAGAGGATATCAGGGCGATCAAGTCCAACTGGGCGTCCATCCTCAATGACATGCAGAAATCACAGGCTGCATTATTGAATGATGCCGAACCGGTAGCAGCGTCGGAAAAGGCGTTTGTGTTAAAATTCAAATATGCGATCCACTGCGGGATGGCTGCGGGCAACCCGGAATTTTTGGCTTCACTTTCGCAGGGGCTGTCCGCCCGGGCCGGAAATGCCTACGATCCCATTTTCGTACCCGAAGAGGACTGGCTCCGGATCCGTGAAACATTCATCCGTGAGAACGGGCTCAAGAAACCGTCTGCCGGTGAAGACAGGGCAGAGGAATCCGGTTCAGACGAGGCCGCGGCGGAAGAAGCGCTGTCCTTCCTGGAGGAGGCGGGCGCCCCTGTGCAGGATCCGCTGGTCGGCGAAGCCGAGAAACTGTTCGGCAAAGAAGCTGTCAATGTGTATGATGATTGATCATTACTTAAATATTGAGGAGGAAAACAGATGCGTGGCATGGGCAATATGCAAGGCATGATGAAACAGATGCAGAAGATGCAGAAACAAATGGCGGAGGCACAGGAAGAACTCGGCGAAAAGCGCCTCGAGGGTACAGCCGGCGGAGGCATGGTCAAGGTGATCGTCTCCGGCCATAAGGAAGTGCTTGAAGTGACAGTTGATCCATCTGTAGCAGATCCGGAAGATGTAGAGATGCTTCAGGACCTGATCGTCATTGCGACAAACGATGCACTGAAGCAGGCCGACGAACTGACCAACTCGACAATGGGCCAGTTCACAAAGGGCCTCAACCTCCCGGGTATGTTCTGAGATTTCCGTCTCTTATATTTTTTGAGGAGGATGGAACCAGATTGCATTATCCTGAACCGATTTCCAAGCTGATCGACAGCTTTATGAAGCTGCCGGGAATCGGGCCGAAAACGGCCGCCCGGCTTGCATTCCACGTATTGGACATGAAAGAAGACACAGTGCTTGAATTTTCCAAGGCACTCGTCGATGCAAAGCGTGACCTCACGTTCTGTTCGGTGTGCGGGCACATAACCGACACGGATCCGTGCCGGATCTGCAAAGACGAGTCCCGCAACAAGACGATGGTCTGTGTGGTCCAGGAGCCAAAGGATGTCATCGCCATGGAAAAGATGCGGGACTTTAATGGCCTGTATCATGTACTCCACGGTGCGATTTCACCGATGGACGGTATCGGACCGGAAGACATTAATATCCCGGACCTCCTGAAGCGCCTGCAGGATGAGACGGTCCAGGAAGTGATCCTGGCGACTAACCCGACGATCGAAGGGGAAGCGACAGCCATGTATATTTCCCGGCTCATCAAGCCGTCCGGCATCCGCACGACGCGCATTGCCCACGGTCTTCCTGTCGGCGGCGACCTCGAGTACGCGGATGAAGTCACACTTTCCAAGGCGCTTGAGGGCCGCAGGGAACTCTGATATCCAGAAAAGAAGGAGTGGCACCGGATGTTCGGCCGCAAGAAGAAACTCAAGCGCGAGTATGATGAACGTCTGATCCGTCTCCTCGCAGAAACCCATGAGGAATGGCTGCAGGCAAAGGAGATCGAGCGCCAGGCGGCTCGCTTCGATGACGAGGGCATCGCCCGCACACAACGGCTGATGGCTGAAGCCCGCCACTTTTACCTATATAAAGAGGCGAGATTGCGTAACATATCCCTTAAGCAATGACGGACGGCCCCGGCCGCCGTCTTTTTTGGTATACCGGCAGGCTGCCCTGCATACAGTAGACACGGAGTGAAAAAACGGAAAAAGGATGGGATCGGTCCTGAAACTCGCCATCGGCATTGCGGCCGGATTGTTCATCCTCCTCGTCCTGGTCCGCAACAAGCGGCTTCTATATATAGCCGCGGAAAAACTGTCCGTCTTCTGGTTCCGTCTGGCCGCCGCTTTCCTGGTCCTGTTCCTTCTGAACGTCGGCCTGGGGCTGCTCGGTTTTTTTGTGCCGGTGAATCTGATGTCCGGCCTCATGATCGCCATTCTGGGAATCCCCGGCGTTGCGTCGGTCTGCGCGCTCTCCGTCCTTTTATAGGAGGAAGAGCGGAAATGCAGATCGGCGCTTGACTTTTTATCCTTACGATCGTATAGTAGGGAAGTTGCTTTTTTCAGGAGCGAAAAAGATATAAAAAGTTAATCGCTTTTTGTTGACATCCTGAAACGGGCATGATATTATAATTAAGCTGTCGCAGAGAGATGCACCGCGACGAGCAAC